>CABUDS010000003.1 GCA_902490405.1 uncultured Collinsella sp. | reverse complement strand
TCCCAATCCTGCCGACATCATCGTCTCCCATCGCTTTGCCAAGCTGGTCAAGGCACTGTCTGCTAAGTTCCAGTACGTCATCTTCGATGCTCCCCCGGTTGGCACCTTCATCGATGCTGCCGAGATTGCCAGCCTGACCGACGGCGCGCTGTTCGTGGTGCGCGAGAACTTTACCAAGCGCGAAGAGGCGCTCAACGCCATCGGTCAGCTTAAGAAGTCCGAGAAGGTCAAGCTCATCGGTACCGTTATGAACTACTGCGAGACCGAGACCAGCGAGTACTACTACTCCTACTACACCAAGGACGGTAAGAAGGTTAAGAAGGGCTCCGACGGTCAGGGCACTTCCAAAAAGGGCATCTTTACCAACCGAGCAAACGTTTAGTTGATTAAGGCTGACCTATGCGTGACATTCATTGCCATATCTTGCCGGGTGTAGACGACGGCGCCGCCGATCTCGATGAGAGCTTGGCGATGCTCGAGGCTGCCAAGCGGGCCGGTGTAACCAGAATCGTTTGCACTCCTCACTGCCGTGATCCCTATTTTGATTACGACAAGATGTGGGATGCCTTTGAGCTGCTGCGCGATAACGCTGACGGTTTTCCGCTCCAGATGGGCTTCGAGGTCAACCATCGAAAGCTCGTTGAGCTTGGTATCGATGCCGCGGAGCACTTGCATTTCGATGGGACCAACGAGTTTCTGCTCGAGCTTTCGACGCATGCCGATGCGTATGCGTTTAGAGAGTACGAGAACACGATTTACGATTTGCAGTGCCGTGGCTACCAGGTGATCATCGCTCATCCTGAGCGCTATCGTGCGGTTCAAAAGGATGTAAGCGTGGCGGAGCGCCTGGTCGATATGGGCTGCAAGCTGCAAGCTTCGGCGGACTTTATTGCCGGCGGTCGCTTTGGTCGCGAGAAAAAGCCGGCACAGCGCCTGTTCGATCAGAACCTGTACAGCTTCATCGCGAGCGATGCCCATAACGTGGGTCATTACGATTGCCTGGCGAAGGCTCGCGCGAAGTTTAGCGTGCGCGGAGCTCATTTTCGCTAAAATCTGTCCCTAACGTCCGCATTGAATGAAAGGGCAGCCATGGATATCCAACTTAAGACGGGATGCTTTGATGACGCGGCGTTGGTGCGCCGCGTCGTTTTTATGGACGAGCAGGGCTACGAGAATGAGTTCGACGCTATCGACGAGGATCCGAACTGCATTCATGTGACGCTCTATGTAGACGGCGAGCTTGCCGGTTGCTCGCGCGTGTTTCCCGAAGAGCTTGAGCGCGCGGCTGATGCGGAAGCCCCGGTGTCGCCGGCGTGCGACTTGGACGAAGGCGTCGCAGCGGGGGAGACCTACATTATGGGGCGCGTGGCCGTGCTGCCGAGCATGCGCCGTCGCGGTCTGGCGAGCAAGATTGTCGAGGCCAGTGATGCGTGCGCGCGTGATGCCGGTGCCAAGCTCATTAAGCTGCATGCTCAGGAATACGTGCTACCGCTCTATGTCAAGGCGGGCTACACGCAGATTGCCCCGGTGGACTATGAGGATGAAGGCCAGCCTCATGCCTGGATGGCCAAGCGCGTAGATGGCAGATAGGGACGTTCCTTTTCTGCCGGCAGTTGGGGGACACTCCTTGGCAATCGACGCATGGGTGCTCCAACATACAGTTTTTCGATTCCGTATGTATATATGCGCGCTAATGGGTTATAAAATCTAAGTCTGAACATAGCAGGTCTGCGATGCGGCTCGGGCAACCGGGCCGTTTTTGCGGGCAGGGGTAGCGCGAAAGGACTGCACATGCGTCAATTTAAGACCGAGAGCAAAAAACTGCTCGACCTCATGATCAACTCCATCTACACCAATAAGGAAATCTTCCTGCGCGAGCTTATCTCCAACGCGAGCGATGCCGTCGACAAGCTCAACTTTAAGAGCCTGCAGGATCCGAGTGTCAAGCTCGACCAGGGCGACTTGGCCATCCGTGTTTCCTTTGATAAAGATGCCCGTACCATTACCATCTCGGATAACGGCATTGGCATGACCGCCGAGGAGCTCGAGCGCAATCTGGGCACCATCGCCCATTCCGGCTCCGAGGAGTTTAAGACCGAGAACGCCGAGCAGCAGGGTTCCGATGTCGACATCATCGGTCAGTTTGGCGTGGGCTTCTACTCTGCCTTTATGGTTGCCAGCCACGTAAAGGTTGTCAGCCGCGCCTATGGCGAGGACACCGCTCACGTGTGGGAGTCTGATGGTCTTGAGGGTTACACCATCGAAGACGGCGAGCGCGCCGAGCACGGCACCGATGTCATCCTGACGCTGCGCGAGAACGAGAAGCTCGACGTCGACGGCGAGGCCGAGACCTACGATCGCTTCCTGACCGAGTGGGGCCTCAAGAGCCTGATTCAGCAGTACAGCAACTATGTGCGCTACCCGATTCAGATGATGGTGAGCAAGAGCCGCCAGAAACCCAAGCCCGAGGACGCTGGCGACGACTACAAGCCCGAGTACGAGGACTACCAGGAGCTCGAGACCATCAACTCCATGACGCCGATTTGGAAAAAGCGCAGCTCCGACGTTGAGCAGAAGGATTACAACGAGTTCTACAAGTCCACGTTCCACGACTTTGACGATCCCGCGCGCACTATCAGCTTCCATGCCGAGGGTACGCTTGAGTACGATGCGCTGCTGTTTGTGCCGGGTCGCGCCCCGTTCGATCTGTACAGCAAGGACTACGAGAAGGGCCTGGCGCTCTACAGTTCCAACGTGCTGATTATGGAGAAGTGCGACGACTTGCTGCCCGACTACTACAACTTTGTGCGCGGTGTCGTGGACTCTGCCGACGTGACGCTCAATATTTCGCGTGAGACGCTGCAACAGAACCGTCAGCTCAAGGCCATTGCCAAGCGTGTCGAGAAGAAGATCACTGCCGATCTTGAGGACATGCGCGACAACGACCGCGAGGCATACGAGAAGTTCTTTGAGAACTTTGGCCGCGGTCTGAAGTACGGCATCTACTCGAGCTACGGCATGAAGGCCGACGAGCTCGCCGACCTGCTGCTGTTCTGGTCTGCCAAGGAGCAGAAGATGATCACCCTTGCCGAGTATGCCAAGGGCATGCCCGAGGGCCAGAAGGCAATCTACTATGCCGCCGGCGATTCGCGCGAGCGTCTGGCCAAGATGCCCGTCGTGAAGGGCGTGCTCGACCGCGGCTACGATGTACTGCTGCTGACGCAGGACGTGGATGAGTTTACCTTCCAGGCCATGCGTGAGTACGTGGCTGCCGATATGCCCAAGGTCTACGAGGATGACGCTGCTCGCGAGGCTGCCGAGAAGGCAGTTGCCGATGGTGCCGAGCCCGAGGTCGAGGATCGTCACCTGGAGCTTAAGAACGTCGCGACCGGCGATCTTGACATGGCGACCGAGGACGAGAAGAAGGAGGCCGAGGACGCCACCAAGGAAAACGAGGACCTCTTTAGCGCTATGAAGGAGGCGCTCGGTGACAAGGTCGAGAAAGTTGCCGTCTCCGCGCGCCTGACCGATGCCCCCGCTTGCATCACCACCGAGGGTCCGCTTTCGCTCGAGATGGAGAAGGTGCTCCAGAAGGGGCCCGAGGGCGCGCCCAACGGCATGCCCAAGAGCCAGCGCGTGCTCGAGCTCAACGCCAAGCACCCGGTCTTTGACAAGCTTGTCGCTGCCCAGAAGGCAGGCGACGCCGATAAGATCAAGCAGTACTCCGGCTTGCTCTACGATCAGGCCCTGCTGGTCGAGGGCATCCTCCCCGAGGACCCCGTTGCCTTCGCAGCAGCTGTCTGCGAGCTTATGTAGTTTGGTAGTTACGCGGTTCTACGAACCGCGTAACTACTCGACGCTGCCCTTCGTTCCGCCGTTCTAACGAACGGCGGACCAGCCGACGCTGCGCGGGCACCAGAGCGACAACTTGTCATTCAAAGAGGACGGCATGACCAGAAGGTCTATGCCGTCCTCTTTTCATGCCAATTTGTTCGCTCTGGTGACCGCTCGCTGGCATTACCAAAACATCGACGGTCCAATAATGATCCCTTGGGGACGGAGAAAAAGTGGTCGTTGGGGACGTTCTTGTTTGACTGGTAGTTTAAGAACGCCCCCGATGACTATTCGGATTGCTAATTTGTGCGGGCTGTGGTTTTGTGACCTGCTGATATTAAAGATACTGTACAACTGTACACTAACTCATCTTCGTAGTATATTGCTACCCGCAAAACTCAATACCATTGTGCTTCGAGACGCTAAAGCGCCTACGTACAATGGTTTTGATAGTACGATTTGATTCAACGACAGGATGGATGGTCCAAGCGTGAGTCTCGGCAGCAAACTATCCGATGCAAAGGTCTCCTTTGCGATATTTAAGCGCGACATTAAGCGACTGCTTGTGAACCCCGTCGCCTTGGTGGTTACCCTGGGCGTGTGCGTTATCCCCTCGCTGTATGCCTGGTACAACATCGTGGCAAACTGGGATCCGTACGGAAACACCCAAGGTATCAAGATTGCCATCGCCAACAACGATCAGGGCACTCAGAACGACCTAGTGGGCGAGCTCAACGCGGGCGATAAGGTAGTCGATCAGCTCAAGGAGAACGATCAGCTGGGCTGGACCTTCGTCGACTCGGCTGCCGATGCCAAAGAGGGTGTCGAGAGCGGGGAATACTACGCTGCGATCGTAATCCCCAAGAACTTCTCCGACAATCTTGTCTCGATGCTCGATGGCAATTACCATCAGCCGAAGCTCACCTATTACGTCAATGAGAAGAAGAGCGCCATTGCGCCCAAGGTCACCGATACCGGTGCCAACACCATCGAGGAGCAGATCAACTCGGAGTTTGTCTCCACGGTGGGCGAGACCGTAGCGGGCATCGCCAAGGATGCCGGCATCGACCTTAAAGACAAGGCAACCCAGACCCAGGATTCGCTGGCGGACTCGGTGTCCGAGGCGTCTGATACCCTGGGCGAAGTACGTGATTCCATCGGCGACATGAACACCGCCATCGACAAGACAAGCAGCTCGATTGCTTCGGCCGATGCTGCGCTGGCGGGCCTGCAGGGGCAGGCGCCTTCGCTAACGCAGGCAATCGCTCAGGGTAATAATCTGCTGGGCGAGGCTCGCGCCACGGCGGGCAACTCTATCACCTCGCTCTCCAAGGCACTCTCGGAAGGTAGCCTTGCACTCACCAAGACGTCAGCCTCCGCGAACGCTGCGATTGGCAAGCTAACGGGTACGGTCACATCTACGACCACCCGCATCGACAACTCGCTCGAGTCTCTCCAGGCGACGATCGATCACAATAAGGCCGTTATCGGGCACTTGGAGATTCTCGTTAATGACACGTCGACAGGTTCCGAGGAAATTGACGCGCGCATTGTATCGACCATCGATTCGCTTCGCGAGCAAAACCAGAAGCTGCAGAGCATCAAGGATGGCCTTTCTGCACAGTCGAGCGCCATGGCAAACGACGCTACGGCAATCTCGAACGCGAGCAACGCACTCAACGCGGCAATTCAGACCGGTACGGCTAGCCTCGGTCAGGCTCAGACCGATCTGGGTCAGAACGCACTTCCGAAGGCTTCGAGCGCGCTTGACTCCTTTGCCGCCGTTTCGGGCGATTTGACCGGCATTGTGTCGGGTATGACCCCCACGATAGCGAGCGCGCGCGGCACGCTGGCGCAGCTCGACGCCACGCTCAAGCAGGCAAAGACCACGCTGTCCCAAACCGACGCCTCCCTTGCCAAGGTTCAGGACAAGCTCGCGACCGCCGCCAATGACATTGCGGCGCTGCAGACCTCTGAGTCTATGGGCGAGTTCGCCGACCTCATGGACGTCGACGTCAATGACGTGGCAGATTTCATGGCATCTCCGGTTGAGCTGACGTCCAAGTCAATCTATCCGGTCAAGAGCTTTGGCTCGGGCATCGCGCCCTTCTACACCAATCTGGCGCTGTGGGTAGGCGGCTATGTGCTCATCGCTATCTATAAACTCGAGGTCGACCGCGAGGGCATCGGTAGCTTTACGGCGCGTCAGGGCTACTTTGGCCGCTGGCTGCTGCTGGTGATCCTGGGCGCGTTCCAGGCCATTATCGTTACGGTGGGCGACCTGGTCATTGGCGTTCAGTGCGTCAATCCGCTGCTCTTTGTACTGGGCGGCATCGCTATTTCGTTCACCTACGTCAACATCATCTATGCGCTGTCCACCACGTTTAAGCATATCGGTAAAGCCATTGGCGTCATCCTCGTCATTGTGCAGATCCCCGGCTCGTCGGGCATGTATCCCATCGAGATGATGCCCGGCTTCTTCCAATGGCTGCATCCGCTGCTGCCCTTCACTTATGGCATCAACCTGCTGCGCGAGACCGTCGGTGGCATGTATTCGTTCAACTACCTGTTCAACCTGTGCATCCTGGGCGTGTTCCTTGCCATCGCGCTCTTTATCGGTCTGCAGCTGCGCCCGTTGCTGCTCAACCTCAATCTGCTCTTTGATAAGCAGCTTTCCACGACGGGCCTCATGATCTGCGAGTCCAACGACCTACCGCGCCAGCGCTATTCGCTGCGCACGGCCATGCGCGTCATGCTCGATTCGGATTCGTACCGTCGCGAGCTGCTCGATCATGCCGTGGCGTTTGAGCATCGCTACCCGTACTACATCAAGGGCGGTTTTGCCGCCGTGGTAGGCGTGCAGGTTCTGCTCTTTGTGCTTTCGACGGTGCTCGATATCGACAATAACGGCAAGATCATCCTGCTCGTTATCTGGATCATTTCGGTTATCGCCATCTGCGGCTGGCTCATCAACATCGAATACATCCGTGCGAGCCTCAATACCCAGATGCGTATCTCGGCGCTTTCGGACGAGGACCTTCGCCGCGAGATGCGCGAGCACACGGCTGCCATCCCTGCCGCCCGTCGCATGTTTGGTCTCAACGCCAGCGAGCGTGGCGCCAAGGGAGGCGAACAGCCTACGAGCCGTCTGTCGCATATCGGTGCGCATCGTAAGGCTCAAGATGCCGACGGCGCTGACAACGTAAACGGAAACGACGGGGACACCACCTCGCTTGGCAAGCACTCTAAAGGAGGTGAGGCATAAATGAAGAACATCCTGCACCTGTTTAAGCGTGATGTCCAAAACGTGTCTCGCTCCGTGATCGGCATGGTCGTCGTGATGGGCCTCATTATCGTGCCGTGCCTGTACGCGTGGTTTAACATCGCCGGAAGCTGGGATCCGTACGGCAACACCGGCAACCTTAAGATCGCCGTGGTCAACACTGATGAGGGTTACGAGAGCGATCTGATTCCCGTCGAGGTCAACGTGGGCGAAAACGTAACCGCCACCCTGCGCGGCAACGAGAACTTCGACTGGGTTGTGCTCAACGATCGCGATAAGGCCATCGATGGCGTCAAGTCGGGCGCGTACTACGCTGCCGTCGTTATCCCTAAAACGTTTAGCGCCGACATGATGACGCTTTTCTCGACCGAGGTGAAGCACGCCGATATCGAGTTCTACGAGAACCAGAAGGCTAACGCCATCGCACAGATCGTGACTGAAAAGGGCTCGAGCGCCGTCCAGAGTCAGGTCAATGAGACCTTTACCAAGACCATCACGACCATCGGCCTTAAGACCGTGTCCAGCCTGCTCGACTATATGAGTACCGACCAGGTGAGCAACTTTATCGCCAATCTGTCCTCGACGCTGGGCGATTCGGTCGAGGACCTGCAGGACGTTCAGGCGAGTGCGACGTCGCTCGCGGGCATTTTGAGCTCCACGTCCGATTCACTGACATCGGCGGGCGGCATGCTCAAGCAGACGGGCACCGTTGATGAGTCGACGAAGCAGCTGATGGAGCACGCCAAGAGCGGCATCAATGATTCCAAGGAAGCGCTCAAGGCCGCCAACGATGCCGTTGACGCGGCGATTGACGGAAGCGCGGGCTCGTTCGACAACGTGTCCGCCGAGCTTGCGAAGGCATTCGATGCCGCGAATCAGCATGTTGACCTTACGGTGTCTCAGCTCAACGAAGCCGCAGCGGCGCTCAATACGCGTGCTGACGATATCGATGCGATGGCCGATCGGCTCCGCAACCTTGCCGACCAGGTGAGTGATGACAAGCTCAAAGACGGTCTCGAGTCCGCTGCGACGTCGCTGGGCAGAATTGCCGTGGAGTACCGCAACAATGCGAAGGACCTGACGGCGACCGCAAAGTCCCTTTCGGACGGCATGGCGGAGGTCAACAACTCGCGTGCCGAGGTCGACCAGGCCATCGCCGATGCCAAGGCGGGTATCTCGGGAGCCAAGTCCGACTACGATTCCACGTTCTCGGTTAAGGCCAAGGAGCTCAAGAAGACCATTTCGGGCGTTCTGGATTCCCTGAACGGTATCTCGGGTGACTTGGATAGCGCTGTGAGCGGTCTGACCGACGCCTCTGGCTCGCTCGCAAAGGGCCTCTCCAAGGCTGCGACGCTGGTCAACAAGGCTTCTGATCAGTTGGGCGAGGCGTCGGACAAGATCAGCGCTTTTAAGGACGAGCTCGATGGCGCCCTGATGTCGGACGACCTTGCCACGATCAAGACGATGATCGGCAACGATCCCGAGGGTTTGGCCGTGTCGCTTTCCGGCCCCGTCGCGCTCGACCGCAAGCCGGTCTATCCGATCCGCAATTACGGTTCGGCCATGGCGCCGTTCTATACGATCCTGTCGCTGTGGGTCGGCTCGATCGTGCTGGCGGCCATGATGAAGGTATCGGTTGACGATGAGCTCATCAACGAGCTGATCCCCGTGCGCCTGCACGAGATCTACCTGGGCCGCTACCTGTTCTTTGGAGGTCTGGCCCTGCTGCAGGCGACACTCGTGTGCGCGGGCGACATCCTGTTCTTTGGCATCCAATGCGACAACCCGCTGCAGTTTGTGCTGGCGGGCTGGGTCGCGAGTCTCGTGTTCTCCAATATCGTCTACACGCTCACGGTTTCGTTTGGCGATATCGGCAAGGCGCTCGCTGTCGTGCTGTTGGTCATGCAGGTCGGCGGTTCAGGCGGTACGTTCCCCATCGAGATGACCGGCCCCGTGTTCCAGGCGATCTACCCGTTCCTGCCGTTTACCCACGGCATCAACGCCATGCACGCCGCCATGGCTGGCGCCTACCATATGGAGTACTGGATTGAGCTGGGTATCTTGGCGAGCTACCTGATTCCGTCGCTGGGCCTGGGCGTCGTCTTCCGCCGCCCGGTCATCAAGGCCAACGACTGGATCATCGAAAAGCTGGAGTCGACCAAATTGATTTAGCGCGACAATGTGGCGTTGACGGAACATCGAGGCCTTCCGGCTCGACGCTTTAGTTGAGTGAATTGCATGAGCTGCTTGGTTGTTGCTACAGTAGCGGGGCGTGCCGGGGGTCCGGCGCGTCCCGTTTTTATTTGACCATGAGGCGGCACGCAGCCATACGCGTGCGGACACCACGCCCAGATTGAGTGCGAGGATGTTCCATGGCCCAATACGCTGCCAACGAAATCGAAAACATGCCCGATAGCCCTGTAGCCCGTGAGGATTTGGGCGCGGGTGGTATTCCCCGGGGTGCCGGCGCACGCTCGCCGTTGTTCTGGAAAGTTCTACTGCTTTCGGTGGCGATTATCTGGGGCTACTCCTTTACCACTATGAAGGACGCACTCGACACCATTCCGGTGTTCGAGCTGGTCTATGTTCGCTTTCTCCCGGCATCACTGGTTATGTTTGCAATTTTCCATAAGCGCATCATCGCTCATTTCAATGCCCGCAACCTGATCGTCGGGCTTGGCATGGGTGCGCTCATGTGGGGTGCCTACGGTTTGCAGACGATCGGCCTGGCACAGACCACGGCGGGCAAGAGCGCTTTTTTGACCGGCACGTATTGCATCCTTGTGCCGTTTACAAGCTATGTCCTGAGCGGTGAAAAGCTTACCCGGTATAACCTGGGTGCAGCGTTGTTGTGCCTGGCGGGTATTGGCCTGGTAGCGCTCGATAGCGTCGAGTTCAATGCCGGCGATGTTATTACCTTGGGCGGCGCGATCTTCTTCGCCATCCAGATGGCGGTGACTGCCAAGTACGGTCGCAAGATGGACATCAACGTCATCACGTTTTGGATGTTTGTGGGCAATGGCGTTTTGAGTTTAATCACGTCGCTGCTATTCGAGACCCAGGCGCCCCTCTCTGCATGGACGCCGGAGTTTATCGGTGTGGCTGTTTTCCTCTCGGTGGGCTGCACATGCGTGGCGCTGCTCGTCCAAAACGTCGGTTTGGCGCATGTCCCCGCCTCGACGGGCTCACTGCTTCTTTCGATGGAGTCGCCTTCGGGCGTGTTGTTTTCGGTGCTGCTGATGGGGGAGGCGCTCACCTCGCGCCTGCTCGCCGGCTTCGTGCTTATCTTCCTGTCGATTATCTTGAGCGAGACTCACTTTGATTTTTTGCGCAAAAAGCCGCGCCCGCAATTGTAAACAACTTGTTGCGCCGCCCTCCTGGGGCGGCGTTTTTTATGTAACGCCCTTACAGTTATACCTTGCACTTTAGACCATCAAAGTGTTTGCTGCACAAATAATACTGGAGGGCATCTATGGCACCAGCTCAGTCCGATTTTCAACCGCAACCAGCGCCCAAGGCCACCCCGGCAGCGCAAGCCGCTATCGGTGACGGTCTTGTTGCCGAGGCTCAAGCTTTTGCAGACAAGCTTGCTGCGTGGCGCCACGATCTGCATCAGACGCCCGAGTTGGGTAATTGCCTTCCGCAAACCTCTGCGTATATCCAGGCACGTCTGACCGAGATGGGCATCCCGTTCGCCACGCTCGTCGACGGCTCCTGTGTTGTGGGCCTCATCGGTGCCGGTGCGGCCGTGGCGGCCCAGGGCAACGGTACGTGCACGGACGATCAGGCCGGCACGGTCATCATGCTGCGCGGTGACATGGATGCCCTTCCCGTCGCGGAAGAGTCGGGCGAGCCTTTTGCCTCTGTCAACGGCTGCATGCATGCTTGCGGCCACGATATGCATGCGACGGCCCTGCTTGGTGCCGCCCGCCTGCTCAAGTCTCGCGAGACCGAGCTTGTCGATGCCAATGCCACGGTTAAGCTGCTGTTCCAGCCGGGCGAGGAAACCTTTGAGGGCGCCCGCGCCGCCATCGCCGACGGTCTGCTGCAGAACCCGCGTCCTCAGGCGGCTTTTGCCATGCACGTCAACAGCCAGTCGCCGCTCGGCCTAGTGCTCTATGGGAGTCCGGCGCTCTCGGGCGTGTACGGTTTCCGCATCACGCTGCAGGGCAAGGGTGGCCACGGTTCCAGCCCTGAGATTTGCATCGACCCCATCACGGCCGGCGTGCATGTGCACCTGGCGCTTCAGGAGCTTATCTCTCGCGAGGTGCCGGCGGCCAAGGAGGTCGCGCTTACCGTGGGTAAGTTCGCTGGCGGTTTGGCGGCCAACGTCATCCCCGACACCTGCGTGCTCGAGGGAACGTTGCGCGGCTTCGATGTCGAGCTCATGGCGCATCTTAAGACCCGCATCGCCGAGGTCGTCAATGGCGTCGCGGCAACGTATCGCACACCGGCGACCATCGAGACACTCTCGGATGTTCCGCCGCTCGTACTCGATGACGATATGACCCAGGCATCGCTGGGCTATGTGGGTGCGACATTGCCCAAGGCAGCTTTCCTGCCGTTATTCCACGCCATGGCGAGCGAGGACTTTGCGCTTATCTCGAGCGAGATCCCGAGCGCGTACTTTACCGTGGGCGCCGCTGTAACCGATACGGATGAGCATTTTGCCCAGCACCATCCCAAGGCGCGCTTTAACGATGCCGAGCTTCCCCTCGGCGCCGCGGCCTATACCGCCGTCGCTTTGGGCTATATCGCCGACCACCGGTAGCACCCAACCTTGCCTTTCAAGCCTGCGGGCATGGCCGTAAGGCCTATGCCCTTGTCTTTCAAGGCAATCTTGGGCACTACCGGCGCCCGGCGCCGGCTATTCGTTTGTTAAATAAGGAGCAGTATGTCCCAGCAGCGTAAGTTTTTCCCCGGCTGGCTCGTGGTGGCCTCTGGCTTCGTGATCATGGCCACGTGCTACACGATTTTCGTCAACTGCATGAGCCTGTTCCAGCCGTTGATCGTCAGCGACCTGGGCATTTCCCTTGCGCAGTACAACATCTCCAACGCCTACGATCGCTGCGTCTAAGCAGTTTGGCATGGCCGACCTGGGTAAGGTCACGGGCACCATTACCTCGCTCGAGATGGTCGGCGGCACCGTGGGCGCCATTGTCTCGGGCGTGCTGTTCGATGTCACGGGCTCCTTTGCGAGCACCTGGATTGTGTGCCTGGCGTGCTCCGTGGTCATGCTTGTGTTCCTGCTAGCATCCGAGCCTATCGCCGCCAAGTTGCGCGCGAGCGTGGCGGGGGAGTAGGGACGACGTCGCTCGTAGCTCTTTGCCCCGTTTTGTCCGTGGCTGCCTTGGAAGCCGAATGGATGCTCGTACCGTCATTCGGTTTCCCATGTAGCCACGGGCTCAAGAGATGACCCGAAGTCTTTCCGTCCAACGGATTTTGTGATCCGAAGAGGCGGAAGGATTGCAGATTGCACACCGCGGCGGCGCATCTGGCCGAACGAGTCCCCATACCCTCGTTCGGTCAGATGCACCGCCGCTGTTTGTGTTTGTGCCGTATAATGACCACTACCTATGACGCGATACAAAAGAAAGGTGTTTGCCCATGCAGGCACAGAAGGCGGAGGGAACCCGCGACCTTATCGGCGCTGAGATGCGCGCTTGGCAAAAGATGCAGCAGATCGCTGCCGGCGTGTTCGAGCCGTTTGGCTTTAAGCCCATCGAGACGCCCGCCATCGAGCAGGTGGACGTGTTTGTCCACGGCATCGGCCAGTCGACCGACGTCGTGCGCAAGGAGATGTTCCGCGTGTTTAGCGGCGCCAACCTGGAGCGCGTCTTTACCGAGGGCACCGATACCAAGCTCAAGCCCAAGCAGCGCCTGGCGCTTCGTCCCGAGGGCACGGCTGGCGTGGTGCGCGCCGTCGTGGAGAACAACTTGGTGCCCCAGGGCTCCACGCCGTTTAAGGCTTACTACGCCGAGGCCATGTTCCGTGGCGAGCGTCCCCAGAAGGGTCGCCTGCGCCAGTTCCACCAGGTGGGCATCGAGTGGCTCGGTGCTCCCGATCCGGCGGCAGACGCCGAGTGCATCATTATGCTCATGGAGTTTTACAAGCGCCTGGGCTTCGATCTGTCCAAGCTCCGTCTGCTCATTAACTCGATGGGCGATGCCCAATGCCGTCCGGCCTATCGCGAGCAGGTTAAGCAGTTCATTCTCGACCATGCCGATGAGATGTGCGACGAGTGCCGCGAGCGCGCCGAGCTTAACCCGCTGCGCGCCTTCGACTGCAAGAACGACCACTGCCGCGAGATCATGGCCGACGCCCCGCTGATGGGCGACAACCTGTGCGATGAGTGCCGCGAGCACTACGAGCAGGTCAAGCGCTATCTGGACGCCGCCGGTATCGAGTACGTCGAGGATCCCACCCTGGTGCGCGGCCTGGACTACTACACCCGTACCGTCTTTGAGGTCGAGGCTCCCGGCGCCGGTGTCGGCTCCATCGGTGGCGGCGGTCGCTATGACGGCTTGGTCGAGCTCGAGGGCGGCAAGCCCACGGCCGGCGTCGGCTTCGCCGTCGGTTTTGAGCGCGCCCTGCTGGCCCTGCAGGCCTTTGGCAGCGACCTGGGCGCCGATGAGACCCCGTGCGTCTACGTTGCCAACGCCGGCAAGGATCTGCGTCAGAACGTCTTTGCCATTACGCAGGCGCTTCGCGCCGCAGGGATCGTGACCGAGGCCGACTACCAGGGTCGTTCGCTCAAGGCCCAGTTTAAGCAGGCCGACAAGGTGGGCGCCAAGCTCATCCTGGTCCTGGGTGGCGACGAGCTTGCCGCCGGCAAGGTCAAGGTGCGCGACATGCAGAGTCACGACGAGGTTCTCGTCGATTTGGCCAACGTGGTCGAGGCGGTTCGCGAGCGCCTGTAGCGCATGTTTTTTGAGCTGCGGGGCTGCTAACGTGCCCTGCTCATGGAGAGCGATTGTTACGGGGGTGTTTCGCTTTTATGCGGAATGCCCCCGTTTGCGTATGCCGTCCACCGAGAAATACGACCATTTGGGGCAAAAACCCTTGCAATGCAGAAAATACTTTTGTGTGGTAAAGCGCAATCAGCTCCGAAAGTTTTTGCCGAGTGCCTATAATGGATACCGCATGTTACGTGCATAGAAGGAGGAATGGGAGGAAACGTGGCTGAGAACCTAAGCAACCAGTCTGTACCCGAAGCCGCGGCGCGCGTCGCTGCCGTGGTCAACCGCCTCGTTAACCGAATCGGCTCGAATGCCGAGTCCAAGGAGCGTCTCGCCGAGATCGAGATCCCCGAGGAGCTGCGCGACAATCTGGCGCTGTTCTTGCGCCTGGAGCGCCGTGTGCTTAGCGAGTATGATCCCGAGATCGCGGACCTGTTCGACAAGATTTTGACAGCCGAGATTGTGGCCAATGCCGGCAACCCCGGTAGCCGTGCCGCTGACGAGGCCGTCGACGAGCAGGGCGTGCCCACCGCCGACGAGCCCACCGCCGTGGCATTTCGTGAAGTCGTCGATCTGATCGATAGTCTGCCGCTCGATAAGCAGCAGGTTATCGTCCGCGCCTTTACGAGCTTCTTCCACCTGGCAAACCTGTCTGAGGAGAACTACCGTGTGGCGCAGCTGCGCGAGCGTGAGGCCGGTGCGTCGACCGATACCGAGGTCGATCCCGCCAACGAGCTCACCGTCGCCTATCACCAGCTGGTGAATGAGCTGGGCGTCGAGGGCGCCAACGAGCTGCTCGGCAAGCTTGAGTTCCACCCCGTCTTTACCGCGCATCCCACTGAGGCCCGTCGTAAGGCCGTCGAGGGCAAGATTCGCCGTATCTCCAACCTGCTGGAGGAGCGTCCGCGTCTGGGTGGCTCCGACCTGGTGGAGAACGAGCGCCATATGCTGCAGGAGATCGACGCCCTGGTGCGTACGAGCCCCATCGCGCTCAAGAAGCCCACGCCGGTCGAGGAAGCCGATACCATCATCGACATCTTCGATAACACGCTGTTCGACGTTATCCCTGTCATCTATCGTCGTTTTGACGACTGGGTGCTGGGCGACAAGGCCGGCACCGTGCCGCCGCTGTGCCCGGCGTTCTTCCATCCCGGCAGCTGGATCGGTTCCGACCGCGACGGTAACCCTAACGTCACCGCCAAGGTGAGCCGTGAGGTCGCCGCCAAGTACTTCACCCACATGGTGCTCAAGCTCGAGGACAAGTGCCGCCGCATTGGCCGCAACCTTACGCTCGAGGCCACCTACAGCAAGCCGTCTGCCGAGCTCATCAACCTGTGGAACCATCAGGTCGAGATGAGTACCCAGTACACGGCTCGCGCCGAGCTGATTTCCGAGCACGAGCCGCATCGCGCCGTCATGCTCGTCATGGCCGACCGTCTGAACGCCACCGTGCGCCGTATCACCGACACCATGTACCACAGCGCCGATGAGTTCCTGGAGGACTTGCGCGTCGTCCAGCGCTCGCTGGCTGCCTGCGGTGCCGTCCGTGCTGCCTACGGCCCGGTCCAGACCATCATCTGGCAGGTTGAGTCCTTCGGCTTCCACATGGTCGAGATGGAGTTCCGTCAGCACTCCGTGGTGCACGCCCGCGCCCTCAAGGATATCCACGAGAACGGTATCCATGGCGATCTGCAGCCCATGACACGCGAGGTCATCGACACCTTCCGCGCTATCGGCTCCATCCAGAAGCGCTACGGCAAGAAGATGGCGCATCGCTACATCATCTCGTTCACCAAGAGCGCCCAGCATGTGGCCGACGTCTTTGAGCTTGCCCACCTGTCCTTTGCACACGAGGAAGACGTTCCCGAGCTCGATGTGATCCCGCTGTTTGAGCAGCTCGAGGACCTCGAGGGCTGCGTCGACGTGCTCGACCAGATGCTTACGCTGCCCGTGGTGCAAAAGCGCCTTGCCCAGACCAACCGTCGCATGGAGGTCATGCTGGGCTATTCCGACTCCTCCAAGGATGCCGGTCCTACCACGGCCATGCTCGCGCTGCACTCCGCGCAGGAGCGCATTGCCAAGTGGGCCGAGAAGAACGATATCGACCTGGTGCTCATGCACGGTCGCGGCGGTGCCGTGGGCCGTGGCGGCGGTCCGGCCAACAAGGCCGTGCTGGCGCAGCCCAAGGGTTCGGTCAACTGCTTCTTTAAGCTCACCGAGCAGGGCGAGGTCATCTTTGCCCGTTACGGCAACCGCACGCTGGCTCAGCGTCATGTTGAGTCCGTTGCCGCCGCAACGCTTTTGCAGTCGGCCCCGAGTGTCGAGAAGACCAACACCGAGACCACGCAGAAGTTCTGGGATATGGCCGAGAAGCTCAACGCCGCAAGCCACGAGCGCTATCTGGACCTGCTGAACACCGAGGACTTTACACCGTGGTTCTCGACCGTGACGCCGCTGACCGAGGTCGGTCTGCTGCCGATTGGCTCGCGTCCCGCCAAGCGCGGCCTGGGCGCCAAGTCGCTTGATGACCTGCGTACCATTCCGTGGATCTTCAGCTGGAGCCAGGCGCGCATCAATCTGGCCGCTTGGTACGGCCTGGGCACCGCTTGCGAGCAGCTGGGCGATCTGGACCAGCTTAAGGCTGCCTACCAGGAGTGGCCGTTCTTCCGCACGTTCATCGACAACATCGAGATGTCGATCGCCAAGACCGACCAGCGCATCGCCAAGATGTATCTGCACCTGGGCGATCGCCAGGATCTGTCCGAGAAGGTCTTCACCGAGATGCAGCTCACCCGTAAGTGGGTCCTTGCCATCGTCGGTGACGAGTGGCCGCTGCAGCGCCGCCGCGTGCTCGGCTGCGCCGTTCGCGTGCGCAATCCCTACGTCGACGCCCTGTCCATCGCCCAAGTCCGCGCCCTTCGCGAGGTGCGTATGAACCAGGACGAGATGGCGGAGGAGAAGAAGGCCGAGTATATGAGCCTGATTCTTTCGACTGTGACCGGCGTCTCGGCAGGACTGCAGAACACGGGGTAATCGATAGCCCTGTAGTCGTCCGGGCCCGCCATCAGCTTACTTTTAAGCACGTCCTCGGACATGCAAGAAGCCCTCGCTGCGCACTTCGTGCGGCGAGGGTTTCTTGCGTCCTGCGGAGTGTGCCTATAAGTAAGCTGATGGCGGGCCCTGCGATGTCCGGTCTTCGGCGGATTACTGCTGAGGAAAAGATAGCGCGCTTCGCGCACTCTGATGGGGCTTCGTGCTGCGGAATGCATTCAGAGGGAAACCCATCGGGCCCCTTCGTCCTCGGTCTTCGGGGATTAAAGCTGAGGAGAAGAATTGTGCGCTTCGCGCCTCGCGTCTTATCGATTGGGATTGAGATGCATTTGGCGCTTCTCGCCTTACGACTGTTCCGGCCGCGGTCCTTTTTGGGATCGCGGCCGTTTTGTTGTGGGTCAAATATGAACGTTGTGTTAATGAGTCGGTAGACGGTGGTGTTTTTCGGTGAGCGGCGTATCCTTCCAACGGTTTATCTAGTGTGTCAGTTGAAAGGAAGAGGGCGCTCGTCATTGTTTGAATGTGAACTGCCGTTTGACCACAAGACGTTGCATCTGGAACTCGAGGATAAGAACTTCGCGGGTGTGATGGAAGGTCACCAAAACGAGTTTAAGACTACGAAATCGCAGGAAGAGCTGGTAGAGGAGTCGCTTGCCAACCCTTATGGCTCGCCTTCGCTCGAGGAGCTTTGTGCTGGCAAAAAGGACATCGTCATCATTAGCTCCGATCATACGCGTCCCGTTCCCTCGCGTGTGACGATGCCTATTCTGCTGCATCACATTCATGCCGCTGCGCCCGAGGCCCGTGTGCGTATTCTGGTTGCTACGGGCATGCACCGTCCGTCGACGCACGAGGAGCTCGTCAACAAGTATGGCGAGGAGATCGTTGCCAACGAGGAAATCGTCATGCACGTCGCAACTGACGACAGCATGATGAAAAAGATCGGCACCCTGCCTTCTGGTGGCGAGTGCATTATCAACAAGATCGCTGCCGATTGCGACCTGCTGCTTGCAGAGGGCTTCATTGAGCCGCACTTCTTTGCCGGTTTCTCTGGTAGCCGCAAGTCCGTCCTGCCTGGCATCGCCAGCTACAAGACCATCATGTACAACCACAATGGTCAGTTTGTGAACGATTCCCACTCGCGTGCCGGCAACCTGTGCCACAACCACGTGAGCGAGGACATGTTCGCCGCCGCCGAGATGGCTCACCTTGCCTTTGTGCTTAACGTGGTGCTTAACGGCAAGCACGAGGTCATCGGCTCCTTTGCCGGCGATATCCACAAGGCGCACGAGGCCGGCTGCGAGTTCGTGAAGAGCCTTGCCGGCGTTGAGCCCGTCGAGTGCGAGATTGCCATCACCACCAACGGTGGCTACCCCCTCGATCAGAACATCTATCAGGCTGTGAAGGGCATGTGCGCTGCCGAGGCCACGCTTCCCGAGGGCGGCGTGATCATCGACGTCGCCGGTTGTGCCGACGGCCACGGTGGCGAGGGCTTCTATCACAACATCGCCGACAACGATCCGGCGGAGTTTGAGCGCGCCTGCATCGACCGTCCTAAGGACGAGACCCTGCCCGACCAGTGGACGAGCCAGATCTTTGCCCGCATCCTGGCGCATCACCCCGTGATCATGGTCACCGACCTGTGCGATCACCAGATGCTCAAGGATATGCACATGACGCCGGTCAACACTATCGAGGAGGCGCTCAAGCTCGCCTTTGAGATGAAGGGTGCCGATGCCAAGGTCGCCGTCATTCCCGATGGCCTGGGCGTTGTTGTTGCGCAGCACTAGTGCGCGGCCTAAACGAATCGTTTTTAACCGACAAGAAAGATAAGGTTTTATGCTTACCAAACTCCTCTGCGAATTCGGCGCAACGGCCCTCATGATCATCTTTGGCGTGGGCGTGCACTGCGATACGGTGCTCAAGGGCACCAAGTATCAGGGCTCCGGCCACATGTTTGCCATCACCACTTGGTCTTTTGGCATCTCGGTCTGCCTGTTTGTCTTTGGCGGTGCCGTGTGCATGAACCCCGCCATGGTGCTTGCCCAGTGCATCGTCGGCCTGGTGCCGTGGAGCAGCTGCATCCCCTTCATGATTGCCGATATGCTCGGCGGCTTTGTGGGCGCCGTAATCGCTTGGTTGATGTATGCCGATGAGTTCAAGGCTTCCGAGGGCGTCGTCGACCCCATTGCCCAGCGCAACATCTTCTCGACCAACCCCACCACCGAGGGTACGAACTATGCCCGTAACTTCTTCTGCGAGGCTATCTGCACTTTTGTGTTCATCAGCGCCATCCTTGCTGCCGCTAGCCGCGCCGGCGAGAACGTTCTGATGCTCGCAATCTGCGTCGGTCTGATCGTTTGGGCCGTTGGCATGGGCATGGGCGGCATCACCGGCTTCGCCATGAACCAGGCGCGTGACCTTGGTCCTCGCATGGCCTATCAGGTGCTGCCGATCAAGAACAAGGCTGACAACAACTGGAAGTACGGCCTGCTCGTTCCTGGCATCGCTCCGTTTGTCGGTGCTATTGTGGCCGCGCTGTTTGTGCATGGCTTCTTGGGCATGTTCTAGTCGAAGGCTACATAGTTGTCCGCTGGCCGCATGGGGTAACTTCCCAGCGCGTCCTCGGACATGCAAGAAGCCCCCGCTGCGCACTTCGTGCGGCGGGGGCTTCTTGCGTCCTGCGGAATGCGCTGGGAAGTTACCCCATGCGGACAGCTGCGGGGTCTTTGTTGCGTTCGTACAAGCAACCCAACATATATCTGAATTTGGATGGGAGGGGCTTGTTGCTGGTATGGATGTTGAAGCGCGAATGACACTTTGGGATGCGTGGCGGCTTGGGTTGGGGCGATGCTTTGGGATGAGCTTCTTACTTAGTTGAAGAGGGGTTTTATGGCTGATAGGTAGTCTTTGGCTACTTCGGTCTTATCTGCTTGGAAGTTGTGCCAGGCCCACCATTGGACCATTCCTACGAAGCTTGAGGCTATGTGGTGGAGGAGGAAGCTGCGGTCCATGGTGGCGGCGGGGCCGTTTGGGTCGGTGGGGACGGTTTCGGCTGCTCGTGACATGATGGTCTTGCGTAAGCAGTCGGCGAAGACACGTGAGCCGGCGCCGGCTACGAGGGCTCGTACGCCCTGGCGGCGTTCCCAGAGGTTGTTGAGGATATGCTCGACCTGAACGAGTGAGTCATCGAGGGGCGTACCGTCATCGTCGAGGGCATGGGTGCAGATATCGCACACCAGCTCAGCGAGCAGGTCGTCTTTGCTCTTAAAGAGGCCGTAGAATGTCGCGCGGCCTACGTGGGCGCGCGCGATGATGTCGCCGACGGTGATCTTGCTGTAGTCCTCCTCGCGCAGGAGCTCGGAGAACGCCGCGACGATCGCGGCGCGGCTTTTGGCCTTGCGGGCATCCATGGCTATGCGTCTGCGTCAACGAGCAGGCAGCGGAGCGTGCCGGAGCAACCCTCGTAGGGGCGCTTGCCGGCGCCGTAGCCGACGGTCTCGATGCGGTAGCGGGCCGGCAGGTGCTCGGACGTGCGCAGTGCGGCGACGATGGCGGCGCCCGTGGGCGTCACAAGCTCGCCGGCGACTGGTGCGGGCGTGAGGGCGATATTGCCCGCCTGGCACAGGTTGACGACAGCGGGGACGGGAATGGGCATGAGACCGTGGGCACAACGGATGGTACCGTGACCCTCGGAGAGCGACTCGACCACGATGTCCTCAATACCCAGGTCATCGAGGCAGATGGCGACAGAGCAGACGTCGACGATGGAATCGACGGCGCCCACCTCGTGGAACATGACGGTCTCGGGCGTTTTGCCGTGAGCCTTGGCCTCGGCAGCGGCGAGTACGGAAAAAATGGCGAGGGCGCGACGCTTGGCGCCATCGCTTAACTGCGAGCCATCGATGATGGCGGTGACGTCAGCCAAAGAACGGTGGTGATGGTGGTGGGCGTGATGGTGACCCTCGTGGCCATGGCCGTGGCCCTCATGGTCATGCTCGTGGCAGTGCTCGTGTTCGTGCTCGCCATGATCATGATGGTGGTGCTCATGCTCGTGCGTGTGCTCGGCAGCTGCTTCGTTGCCGTAGAGCCAGGCCATATCGTGATCGTGGTTCTCGAGTTCCTCTGCAAGCTGGACGTCGAAATCGCAGGCGTCGATGCCATGCTTGCTTACGCGTGTGACGGCGATCGTAAAGCCGTCGACCGGCAGCGTGGCGAGCTGCTCGCGCAGGTGCTCCTCGCTGGCGCCTAGATCGAGCAGGGCCGCGACGGTCATATCGCCGCTGATGCCCGAGGTGCCGTCGATGATAAGCGTGTGCTGATGATTGGACATGGAATGCTCCTTAACGGGCGCAGGGCGTGCCGGCGCTCAGATGATTGATAAGACTTGCCTGGTAGGCGGCACCAAAGCCGTTGTCGATGTTGACGACCGAAACGCCGCTGGCGCAGGAGTTGAGCATGGCGAGCAGCGCGGCTACGCCACCAAAGCTCGCGCCGTAACCCACACTGGTGGGAACGGCTATGACCGGACAGCTTACCAGGCCGCCGACAACGCTCGCCAGTGCGCCCTCCATGCCGGCAATGGCGATGACCACCTGTGCCTGGGCGAGTTCCTCGGCATGCGCGAGCAGACGGTGCAGGCCGGCGACACCCACGTCGTAGAGGCGGTCGACCTCGTTGCCATAGAACTCGGCCGTCAACGCGGCTTCTTCGGCGACGGGCAGGTCGCTCGTGCCGGCGCAGGCGACGACGATGCGTCCGTTGCCGGTGGGGGAGGGCTTGCCGCCCACGAGGGCGAGCTGTGCGTCCGGGACATATCCCAAGTCGATGCCGTTGCCAAGAAGCTCAGCGGTGCGCGCGGCTTTTTCGGCATCCAGGCGCGTGACCAGGATGCGCTCCTGGCCGGCATCGCGCAGTGCTTCGATAATGGCGGCAATCTGATCGGCGGTTTTACCGGCCCCGTAGACAACCTCGCCGGCTCCCTGGCGCACCCCGCGCGAAAGATCAAGCTGCGCAAAGCCCAAATCGGCGGTCGGAGCCGTCTGGATGCGCGTGAGGGCGTCGGCAGGGGTGACTGCTCCGCCGGCAACATCGCTCAGCAATTGCTCAAGATCTCGCTTATCCATATATGTTCCCTTCGACGGCGCAAAGTCTAGCACTCAAAGGGTATATTTCCGAACACTAAGACAAAATTGTTCGGAAACTATAGGACAGACTGATCCAATTGTTGGACGGATCGACTAGTCGCGCAGGATGATGTCCATGGCGAGCATCAGGTTGCGCTCGTCGATGGTAAACGGGGCGGCCTCGCGCGTCTTGGGCTTGGCGCAAAACGCGATGCCCGTGCCTGCGGCCTGGATCATGGGGATGTCGTTGGCGCCGTCGCCGATCGCGACGGTATGGGCCATATCGACACCGCACTCAACTGCCCAGTCCAGCAGCTGGATAAGCTTGGACTCCTTGGTCACGATGTCTGCCGCCAGCTTACCCGTGAGCTTGCCGTCCACGACCTCCAGACGATTGGCCAGGCAAAAGTCGATGCCCGCGGCGGCTACGATCTTATCGGCGACCTCGTGGAAGCCGCCGCTCACCACGCCGACCTTCCAGCCCTTGCTGCGCGCCGAGCGCACAAGCTCCAGCGCGCCGGGAGTAAACGTCACGCGCTCAAAGGTGCGCTCGAACACGCTCTCGTCCAAGCCGGCAAGCAGCCCCACGCGCTCCTCGAGTGCCTGCTTAAAATCGAGTTCGCCGCGCATCGCACGCTCGGTAATTTGTGCTACCTGCTCGCCCGCGCCTGCCTCTTCGCCCAAAAGATCGATAACCTCCTGATTGATGAGGGTGGAGTCGATATCCATAACGATGAGGCGTGCAGTCATGTTGGGCCTTTCCGAGCGCGGTTGTATTGGGGCACATTGTCGCACGCGGCGTGCCTCGGCGACGACTGCGGTGCGCCAATTGTTTCGTCTCCGTCAAGTCTTTGGGCAGGAGCTACTTTTCCGCGGCACATCGACACAGGTGCGATAAGATAGAACGCCATGTCTGGCTGCGCGGTTTACGCAGGCCGGGCAAATCTGTACGACGCCGCCCGGAACGACACGGGGCGGCACAGATCCATAAAGGAGGATCACTGGTATGAGCCAGACCCGTCCCATCGACGAGCATTCCATGCACACCCGTACCTGCGGCGAGCTTCGCTTCGAGAACGTGGGCGAAGAGGTCACCCTCACCGGTTGGGTGAGCCGTCGCCGCGACCACGGCGGCCTTATCTTCTGCGACCTTCGCGACCGCGAGGGTATCACGCAGCTCACCTTCGACCCCGAGCACTCCGACGGCGACGCCTTTAAGATCGCCGAGACCATGCGTCCCGAGTGGCCCATCAAGATCCACGGCGTCGTGCGCGCCCGTGGCGAGGAGACCACCAACACCAAGCTCGCGACCGGCGAGATCGAGGTCCTGACCGACCACGCCGAGGTGCTCAACACGTCCGTCACCCCGCCGTTCCAGATCGAGGACGGCATCGAGACCAGCGAGGACACCCGCCTGCGTTATCGCTATCTGGACCTCCGTCGTCCCGAGATGATGGCCAACCTCAAGCTGCGCTCCGACTTTACCTTTGCCATTCGCGAGGCGCTGCACAACCGTGAGTTCATGGAGGTCGAGACGCCCTCCCTGTTCAAGTCCACGCCCGAGGGCGCCCGCGACTTCATCGTCCCCAGCCGCATCCAGCCGGGCAACTTCTACGCTCTGCCGCAGTCCCCGCAGCTCCTGAAGCAGCTGCTTATGGTCGGTGGCGTCGAGCGCTACTACCAGGTTGCCAAGTGCTTCCGCGACGAGGACTTGCGTGCCGACCGTCAGCCCGAGTTCACCCAGGTCGATATCGAGATGTCCTTCGTGGACCAGAACGACGTTATGAGCGCGCTCGAAGAGGTCCTGTCCGACGCCTTCGGCCGCATGGGTGTCGAGATGCCCACGCCGCTGCGTCGCATGGACTATTGGGAGGCCATGGACACCTATGGCTCCGACAAGCCCGATACTCGCTACGGCATGCACCTGGTCGACCTGACCGACATCTTTGCCAACTCCAAGTTCAAGGTCTTTGCGACTGCTGCAAACGAGGAGGGCTCTGTCGTCAAGGCCATCAACGCCAAGGGCGCCGGTGCCTGGGCACGTGCCAAGATCGATAAGCTCGCCGGCGTGGCCTCCACGTTTGGCGCCAAGGGCCTGGCCTGGATCGCTTTCCGCGAGGACGGCTCCATCAACAGCCCCATCGTCAAGTTCTTCTCGGACGAGGAGATGGCTGCTCTGCGCGAGCGCATGGACGTCGAGCCCGGCGACCTTGTGATGTTTGCCGCCGGCCCGCGCCTGCTCTCCGACGAGATCCTGGGCGGCATGCGTTCCCACATGGCCAACGCGCTCGAGATCAAGCGCGAGGGCCACGACTTCCTGTGGGTCGTCAACTTCCCGCTGTTCCACTGGGACGAGGATCGCAAGGCCTATGCAGCCGAGCACCAGCCCTTCACCCTGCCGACCGAGACCGACATCGCCAAGATCGAGGCCGATCCGTTGGCAGCCGGTTCGTGCACCTACGACTTTGTCATGGACGGCTTTGAGGCCGGCGGCGGCGGTATGCGTATCCACAACGCCGAGATGCAGATGTCCATGCTCAAGCTCCTGGGCTTTACCGAGGAGCGCGCCGAGTCGCAGTTCGGCTTCCTCATGGAGGCTCTCAAGTTTGGTGCGCCCCCGATGGGCGGCTTCGCCCTGGGCCTGGACCGTGTGTGCATGCTGCTCACCGGCTCCGACTCCATCCGCGATGTCATGGCGTTCCCCAAGACGGCCAGCGGCTCCGATCTCATGTCGGGCGCCCCGAGTGCCGTTAGTGGCGCCCAGCTCAAGGACGTCAGCCTGCGCCTGATGTAGGCAAGCGACTACATATTGCTTGTAACGAGGGAAGGACGTGTGCCTTCCCTCGTTTTTTGTGGGACGGGGGTGCGCCGGTAACGTACAATAACTACCACGTGGCTGGGTTTGCCGGCCGAATGTGCGATGCCGCGGGAGGGGACATGGTCGAGTTTACAAAGACGATTAAAGATCCGTTGGGATTGCATGCCCGCCCGGTTGCGCTGCTCTATGACATTATTGCCAAGCATCGTAGCGACGTATCGGTCAGCATCGGCGATCGCCATACCGACGGCCGCGATGTGATGGGGCTCATGGCTCTCTACGGCGAATGTGGCGAAGACATCGTGTTCCGCGTTTCGGGCGTGGATGAGGCCTCCTGCGTCACATCGATCAGAAACCTCTCGCTCTAACCTCAACAATGTGACAAGGGGACAGGCCCCTTTGTTGCATAAATTGGTATGACAAGGCACCGCAAAGAGATGGTCTTTGCGGTGCCTCTTTTGTTTCGTATAGGAAACTTTTTCGAAAACTGAATGGGGACCCTTCCAAAAAAGTTAACCACGTGCTAGTTTACTAAAGCGAACATAGACGTGGCTAACTTTTGCCATGTCGATGTTGAGGACGAACCGATGTTAGGAGCTCACTCATGTCTTGCGGACCGCAGATGCCGGCTATGCCGCTTTCGATGGTAAAGGCGGGCGAAACCGTGCGCGTGTCTCGTGTAAAGGGCAATGAGGACATGAAGCACCACCTCAAGGACCTCGGCTTTGTCGAGGGCAGCGAGATCCACGTGGTGAGCTCGAGTGGCGCCAACATCATCGTCACGGTGCTGGGCGCACGCTTTGGCATCGATTCCAAGGTCGCCATGCATATCATGACCGTCGGTTAGTCCGCAGCATTCTGTAAAAACTGAAAGGGGGACAAGTAAATGAAGACGTTGGGTGACGTTAAGGTGGGCGAGAGCTCTACCATCGTCAAGCTTCACGGTGAGGGCGCGCTGCGCCGCCACCTCATGGACCTGGGGCTCATCAAGGGCACTTCGTTCAAGGTCGTAAAGGTTGCACCGCTCGGTGATCCGGTCGAGATCAACGTGCGCGGCTACGAGCTTTCCATCCGCAAGGAGGAGGCTGCCGTCGTCGAGGTCCAGTAAGGGCCGACGGCGAATATTTCTGCAGATAAAGTTAGGATTTTCTAACTTAAACTTGCAACGTTGAAGCACATTATCCAGCCCGCGCGGAGAAAGCAGCGCAGGCACACAAGGAAGAAGGATTGAATGGCGGATTCTCAGATCCATGTCGCGCTGGCGGGTAACCCCAACTGCGGCAAGACCACGCTTTTCAACCTGATCACCGGCGCCAACGGCTACGTTGGCAACTGGCCCGGTGTCACGGTTGAGAAAAAGGAAGCCAAGCTCCTGAGCGACAAGAACGTTACCATCACGGACCTCCCCGGCATCTACTCGCTTTCCCCCTATAGCCCCGAGGAGCAGTGCTCGCGCGATTACCTCATGAGCGGCGAGCCCGATGTCGTCGTCCAGGTGGTCGACGCCACCAACCTCGAGCGCAACCTGTACCTAGCGCTTCAGGTTATCGAGACCGGCCTGCCCGTGGTCGTCGCCCTCAACATGGCCGACTTGGTCGAGAAGAACGGCGACAAGATCGACACGGACAAGCTCTCCAAGAAGCTCGGCTGCCCGGTCATGATGATCTCGGCCCTTAAGAACAGGGGCATCAACGAGCTGTTCGAGCAGGTCAAGAAGTCCGCTGCTTCCAAGGGCCAGGTGCCGGAGCACAAGTTCGATTCCTCCATCGAGGACGTTCTGGACCACATCGAGAACAACCTGCCGGCGAGCGTTCCCGCCAACAAGCGTCGCTACTACGCTGTCAAGCTGTTTGAGCGCGACGCGGACGCCTGCAAGCTCATCAACCTCACCAAGGAGAAGGCCGCTCGCGTCGAGCAGCTGGTCGCCCAGTGCGAGCAGGATTGCGACGACGACGCCGAGTCCATCATCACCGGCGAGCGCTATGGCGTGATTGCCCACATTATCGACGAGTGCATGACCAAGGCTCCTGCCAAGATGAGCACCTCCGAGAAGATCGACCGCGTGGTTACCAACCGTATCCTGGGCCTGCCGATCTTTGTGGTCATCATGTTCTGCGTGTACTACATCGCCGTTTCCACCCTGGGCGGCACGGTGACCGACTTCACCAACGACCAGCTCTTCGGCACCGACGGCTGGTACGTGCTCGGTCAGGGTCGTGACGCCTATGACGCAGCTGTTGAGGCTGCGGGCGACAACGCCGACTCGGTCGACCCGGCGCAGTACGGCCCCTATGTCCCGGGTATTACCACCGTGGTGCACGACGCCCTTGTGGCGGGTGGTACCGAGGACGGCGGCCTGGTTGATTCGCTGGTCTGCGACGGTATAGTCGGCGGCTTAGGCGCCATCTTCGGCTTCGTTCCGCAGATGTTCCTGCTCTTTGTGATGCTGTCCTTCCTGGAGGACTGCGGCTACATGGCCCGTGTCGCCTTCATCATGGACCGCGTGTTCCGCCGGTTTGGCCTGTCCGGTAAGTCCTTTATCCCCATGCTCGTGTCCTCGGGCTGCGGCGTCCCCGGCGTCATGGCCACCAAGACCATCGAGAACGAGAAGGACCGCCGCATGACGGTCATGACCACCACGTTCATTCCCTGTGGCGCTAAGCTGCCGATCATCGCCCTGCTCATGGGCTCCATCATCGGCGATTCTTCCGCCACCGCCGCATGGATCAGCCCGCTCTTCTACTTCTTGGGCGTCTTTGCCGTCATCGCCTCGGGCCTCATGCTCAAGAAGACCAAGCTCTTCGCCGGTCGCCCGACGCCGTTCGTTATGGAGCTTCCCGCCTACCACTTCCCGGCGATCCGCTCTTGGGCGCTGCACGTGTGGGAGCGCTGCTGGGCCTTTATCAAGAAGGCCGGCACGGTCATCTTCGCGTCCACCGTCGTCGTTTGGTTCCTCTCCAACTTTGGTAGCTACAACGGTTCCTTTGGCTTCCTGCCCGCGATGGACGGCATCCCCGAGGAGTTCATGGACTACTCTGTGCTTGCCATGCTCGGCAACCTGGTCGCTTGGATCTTCGCCCCGCTCGGCTTTAGCACCTGGCAGGCAACTGCGCTGACTGTCTCTGGCCTTGTCGCTAAGGAGAACGTCGTCGCCACCGCCGGCTCGCTGCTGTCGGTTGCTGACGCCGCCGAGACTGACCCGAGCCTGTGGACCGCGTTTGCCGGCATGTTCCCGACTATGGGCGCCTGCGTTGCCTTCGGCGCTTTCAACCTGCTGTGCGCCCCGTGCTTTGCCGCCATGGGCACTATCCGCAATCAGATGGACTCCGGCAAGTGGACCGCGATTGCCATCGGCTACGAGTGCGCCTTCGCTTGGGTCATCGGCCTGTTCATCAACCAGTTCTACAACCTGCTTGTCCTTGGCCAGTTTGGTATCTGGACGGTTGTGGCCATCGTGCTGCTGGTTGCGATGCTCTTCCAGATCTTCCGTCCCATGCCCAAGCACGCTTGGACCGACGAGGATGAGACCAACACCGCTTCCGCCGCAGTTTCCGCTTAAGTCCGATATAAGGATTAGCCCCTTTCCACGAGCCCGGGTGTCCCAGCGACACTCGGGCTTTTTGGTGAGGGAGATGTGGCGTTTCCGCAGATAAAACCGACCAAAATAAACCTGCCCCTTTTTGGTAGGTGGAGAATGGGGTAAAGTAAGTGATGGTTAACTAGAGGAGGCTTGCTATGGCACCTATCGATATTGTTGTACTGGCTGTTATCGGCATTGCGTTTGTCGCCGTGTGCGTGCGCATTTATCGTAAGGGCACTTGCGCCGACTGCGCTCAAGGTGGCGTTTGCACGGGACATTGTTCCAATAAAAAAACCTGCGCCGCGCTTAAGGGCGTGGACAAAATTGCCGAAGACCTGGGCCGCGGTATCAAATAAGGTCCAGGCATCCAGGCGCCCCGCGAGCATCCGTTCGCGGGGCGCTTTGCACATTTGACGGCGAGCGCGGCGAGTTGAAGAGTGATTTTGGGGTATCGTTACCTGTACTGTTAATTGGCAACTTATCTATAACGGAGTAACCCCATGAGCGCTCGCGTAACCATGAAGGACATAGCCGCCGAGCTTGGCGTTTCCATCAATACCGTGCACAAGGCCCTGACGGGTAAGGCCGGCGTGAGCGAATCCGTGCGCTCCAAGGTGAATGCTAAGGCCGAGGCCATGGGTTACCACCGCAACACAAGTGCCTCGAGCCTGCGCCGCAAGGATATCAACCTGGTGTTTTGCCTGCCCCGCGCATCGTGCGAGGGGGCGTACTTTTTCCGTTACCTTTGGGAAGGCTGCAACCGCTTTGAGCAGGAGGTCATCGACCGGGGCATTACGGTTGAGCGCGTTGAATTTGGCGTGGGTGGCTACGCCGATGCGCTCGAGCAGATTGATGAGCGTCTGCAGGTAGGCGAGAAGATTGACGGCCTGCTTGCCTATGTTCCGGGCGATGACCGCGCAACCGAGCTCTTGAGGCAGATTGCCGAGGCGGGCGTGACAATCGAGCTCGTAGACGGCGACCGCCCGCACCTCGATCGCCTGGGTGCCAGTCTGGCGGACTATTCCGCGGCGGGCAGTCTTATGGCGGAGCAGGCGGCAAATCTGGTCCACGCTTCTGGGGTTGACGCCCGCGTGCTCCTGTTGGCGGGCGACCCCTATACCGATTCACACTACCTGACCGCCCGCGCCTTTCATAATTACCTGCGCGAACACGATATTCCATGGCAGGTTGAGGACCTTGCCGGCGCCCATGCGCAAGTCAAACAGCTCGAGCGCGAGCTTGAGCAGCGCTTGAGTGCGCCGGATGCTCCCGAGCTCATCTGTAGCGTTTTTGCCGTTGGTTCCGAGGTGGTCGCCGACGCGCTTGTTTCAAGCGGCAAGGCCGGCAAGGTCATGGTAATCGGCAACGACCTGTTCCCCGAGAGCGCCTTGGCCTTGCGCCGTGGCATCTTTACCAATATTGTCTATAAGGACCCGGTGAGCCTGGCCTACCGTGGCGCCAAGACCTTGGGCGAGTATCTGCTGTGGGGTAAAACTCCGGCGGAGCCCGTGCAGAAGGGTGCTGTGGAGATGGTGTTTGCCAGCAACGTCGACCGCTACTGCGAGCTTGCGGGAATTTAGCCGTTTAGTCAGGTGCCCCCTCTTGCGACGTGCATTTTTTGGAGTATTCAGCAATGGCGTGTCCCGAAAGAGGTTAGGACGACTGTTTTAAGTGCCCCCGATGGCGTAATTCGCCATCGGGGGCATTTATTTATGCCGATTGGGCGCAATATGAGCATCAGATAGGGCTTCGAAGACGGTGCGCGGTGTGCTCCGATGCTGAATACTCCCAAAAATGCACGGCGGAACATGACCCACCTGGCCAAAGCGCTCAAGTTCGGTATTCGGGGACGCCTGCCAATTCGCAATACATACAAGTCACGGCTCCAGTAACCGTTGAACGGGCAAAATCGACCGTTCACCCCATGGTGGTTAGGTGAACGTTCACCTTTTAAGTCGCAATGAATTAGTATAGTGAACGTTCACCTAGAGGATAACGAGCGCATCGTGCGCCCGCTCCGCCAACAAAGGGGTTGTTTGATGAAAAACTTCATGGACGATCAGGATTTCCTGCTGAGCACCAAAACCGGTGAGGAGCTGTTCCACAACTTTGCCGAGGGCATGCCCATCGTTGACTACCACTGCCACATTTCTCCCAAGGAGATCTGGGACGACAAGCGTTTTGAGAACATCACCGAGGTTTGGCTGGGCGGTGACCACTACAAGTGGCGCCTGATGCGTGCCAACGGCGTCGACGAGCGCTTCATTACCGGCGATGCCCCTGCTCGCGAGAAGTTCCAGAAGTGGGCCGAGACCCTGGGCCGTTGTGTGGGCAACCCCGTCTTTGAGTGGAGCCACCTGGAGCTTAAGCGTTACTTTGGCTACGAGGGCGTCCTGAACGGCAAAACCGCTCAGGAGGTCTGGGACCTTGCCAACGTCAAGCTCGCCGAGGCTAGCTTTACCTGCCGCAACCTGATCAAGCAGTCCAACGTCCGCATGATCTGCACTACTGATGACCCCGCCGACAGCTTTGAGTGGCACAAGAAGATTGCCGCCGACGACAGTTTTGACGTTCAGGTCGTTCCTGCCATGCGCCCCGATGCCGCCCTGCGCATCGAGCGCGGCCAGGAGTTCGCCGACTACTGCAAACACCTCTCCGAGGTTGCCGGCATTGAGGTCAGCGACTTCGAGGGCATGAAGACCGCCATCTCCAAGCGCTACGACGTCGCCCACGAGCTGGGTTGCCGCGCTTCCGACCACGCGCTCGACTACGTTATGTACGTTCCGGCTACCGCTGACGAGATCGAGGCCATTTTTGCCAAGGGCCTTGCCGCCGAGCCGCTTACCGAGGATGAGGTCCTCAAGTACAAGACTGCCTTTATGCAGTTTGTCGCTGGCGAGTATGTCCGTCTGGGTTGGGCCATGCAGCTGCACTTTGGCTGCAAGCGTGACAATAACCGCGCCATGTTTGCCAAGCTCGGTCCCGACACCGGCTACGACTGCATCTCCAACTACACGCCGTCCGACCAGCTCGCCGATTTCCTCAACTCCATCCAGGAGACCTGCGGCTTGCCCAAGACCATCCTGTACAGTCTGAACCCCATCGACAACACCATGATCGATACCGTGATGGGCTGCTTCCAGGAGGCTCCGACTGCCGGCAAGATCCAGAACGGTTCTGCTTGGTGGTTCAACGACAACGAGGTCGGTATGCGCGAACAGCTCACGGCCCTTGCCAACGAGGGCGTGCTGGGCAACTTTGTGGGCATGCTTACCGATTCCCGCTCCTTCCTGTCCTACCCGCGCCACGAGTACTTCCGCCGCGTGCTGTGCAGCGTGATCGGTGAGTGGGTCGAGCAGGGCAAGTATCCGGCCGACATGGAGCTGCTGGGCGACATCGTGCGCGACATCAGCTACAACAATGCGGTCCGTTACTTTGGCTTTGACCTGGATACCGTCGAGGCCTAAGCCCGCATCGAATCACGTCGAACTTGGGAGCGCCGTTGCCACACGCGGCGCCCCCGTTTTGCCTGCACGCTAACAGCTATCTAAGGAGAGACATAGATGGAGAACATCAGCTACGATGCGCTCGAGAAGATCGGCTACAAGGGCTACCTGCTGCCCAAGGATGCGCCCGAGAAGGTTCTGCAGTTTGGCGAGGGCAATTTCCTGCGCGCCTTCGTCGACCGCTTCTTTGACATGGCCAACGAGGCAACCGGCTGGAACGGCAAGATTGTCATGGTACAGCCCATCAGCGGCGCCTATGGTTTTGCCGACGGCATCAATGCCCAAGACGACCTGTATACCGTGCTGGTGCGCGGCAAGGAGAACGGCAACACGGTTGACGAGTCCCGCGTGATCAGCGCCTGCAGCCGCTGCCTCAATCCGTACCGCGAGCCGGATTACCATGCCATCATGGAGGTGGCTGTCTCCGACGACCTGGAGATCATCGTTTCCAACACCACCGAGGCCGGTATTGCCTACGATCCGTCCTGCAAGGCCGACGACATGCCGCCCGCGAGCTTCCCCGCCAAGCTTGTCCAGGTCCTTCACACCCGCTGGGCTGCTGGCAAGCCGGGCGTCATCGTGCTCGCCTGCGAGCTCATCGACCACAATGGCGAGGAGCTGCTGCGTATCATGAACCAGTACGTGAGCGACTGGGGCTGGGAGGACGAGTTCTCGCAGTGGATGGCCAACGACTGCACCGTCTGCACCACGCTCGTCGACACCATCGTCCCGGGCCGCATCCGCGACGCATCCGAGGCCGCGGCGGTTGCCGAGCGTTTGGGCTACGAGGATCCCTTCCTGGCCGTGCGCGAGCCCTTCCAGATGTGGGGCATCCAGGGCGACGAGTCGCTTGCCGAGAAGCTTCCCTTTGTGAAGGCCGGCCTGCCGGGCGTCTTTGTGACCCACGATGTCACCCCGTACAAGAAGCGTAAAGTCCGCATCCTCAACGGTGCCCACACCGCCTTTGTCCCGGGTTCCTGGGTTGCCAGCTTTGATATCGTGCGCGATTGCATGCACGACGAGACCGTTCGCGGCTTTATGAACACCATGCTCTACGACGAGGTCATCCCGACGCTTGCCGCCGACCTGGACGTCGAGGACTGCAAGGCCTTTGCCGCCGCCGTTGAGAACCGCTTCGATAACCCGTTTATCGACCACGCGCTGCTCTCCATCTGCCTCAACTCCACGGCTAAGTGGCGCGCCCGCGACCTGCCCACGCTCAAGGACTACGTTGCCGAGACCGGCAACCTGCCCAAGTGCCTGGCCACGAGCCTGGCCACGCTCATTGCCTTCTACACGCAGGAGCTCGTTGCTCGCGAGGATGACGGCCTGCACCTGCGTCGCGCCGACGGTACCGAGTACACCGCGCAGGACGATGGCTTCGTGCTCGATTTCTACGCTGCCCACGCCGGCGCAGACGATGCCGAGCTGGTGCACGACGTGCTCACCAATGAGCAGATGTGGGGCGAGGACCTTACGCAGATTGCCGGTCTTGAGGAGTTTGTCGTCAACGCGCTTGCCGTTGTGCGCGCCGAGGGCGCCAAGCAGGCATTTGCCAACGCCCAGGCCTAAATCCTTCTGTGCGCCCGCCGGGCAACTGGCGGGCGCCCGCTGACTTCTGCTCAACCTGTAGGGTTAGGACTCTTTGTAATGAATACTATCCAGATCAATCCGGCCGACAACGTGATCGTCGCGCTGTCGCCGCTTGCCAAGGGCACCGCCGTCGCGGTTCCCGGGGTGGGCGAGGTCGTTGCCGCGGAGGATATTCCGCAGGGCCACAAGATGGCCGTGCGTGCCATTGCGGCGGGGGAGGACGTCGTCAAGTACGGTCTTCCTATCGGTCACGTGACGGGCGACATCCAGCCCGGTCAGTGGCTTCATACGCATAACGTCAAGACCAACCTTTCGGGCGAGGTCGAGTACGCTTACAACCCGACGCATCCGGTCGTTGAGCCGGTTGAGCCCGAGACCTTTATGGGCTTCCGTCGCGCCGATGGCCGCGCCGCCACGCGCAACGAGCTGTGGATCATCCCCACGGTCGGCTGCGTCAACGAGGTCGCACGTGCCATGTGCGAGCAGGCTCAGGATCTGGTCGAGGGCTCGCTGGAGGGCGTTTACTACTTCCCGCATCCCTTTGGCTGCTCGCAGACCGGTGCCGACCATGCCCAGACGCGCCGTCTGCTGGTGGCGCTCTCGCGTCACGCAAACGCTGCGGGTGTGCTGTTCCTGTCCCTCGGTTGCGAAAACTGCACGCACCAGCAGGTACTCGACGAGCTCGGTGACTTTGATCGCGAGCGCGTTCGATTCCTCGCCTGCCAGGATGTAGCCGACGAGCAGGTCGAGGGTCACAAGATCCTGTCCGAGCTTGCCGACCTGGCCAAGCAGGCCAAGCGTGAGCCCATTCCTGCCTCCGAGCTGGTCATTGGCCTTAAGTGCGGCGGCTCTGACGGTCTTTCGGGCATTACCGCCAACCCCACGATCGGTCGCGTGAGCGATATGGTTGTCGCCCGCGGCGGCACGTCGGTGCTCACCGAGGTTCCCGAGATGTTTGGCGCGGAGAGCATTCTGCTCGATCGCTGTGAGAGCCAGGACGTCTTCAATGCCGCCTCCGACATGCTCAACGGCTTTAAGGACTACTTTATCAGCCACGGCGAGGTCGTCTATGAGAACCCGAGCCCCGGCAACAAGGACGGCGGCATTACCACGCTCGAGGACAAGAGCTGCGGCTGCGTGCAAAAGGGCGGATCTGCCCCCATCGTCGACGTGCTGCCGTATGCCGGTCAGGCTACCAAGCATGGCCTGAACATGCTGTGCGGTCCGGGCAACGACATGGTATCCACCACGGCCCTGACGGCTGCCGGCTGCCACGTAATCCTGTTCTCGACCGGCCGCGGCACGCCGTTTGGCGCACCGGCGCCTACACTCAAGGTGTTCACCAACCAGCGTCTGTGCGACCACAAGGCCAACTGGATGGACTTTAACGCCGGCGTGGTGGCTACGGGCGAGCGCACGCTCGATGAGGCTGCCGACGACCTGTATCAGATGGTGCTGGACACGGCGAGCGGCAAGCTTACGAGTGCCGAGCGTCGCGGCTGCCACGAGATCAGCATTTGGAAGGATGGCGTCTGCCTGTAGCGGTAAATGGGTTCGCATAGGGCGCTATTGACCATGGCCCCGTCGGGAGTGTTCCCGGCGGGGCCATGTTTGTTCTGTCTGTTCGGGCGTGTCTTCCTGAGGGGACGGGAGCGGCGAAAACAATAAACGTTCACCTAATCGACCTCAAATTTAAACCCACTCAATACCCATGTAATCGTGATTTTTTTCAAGTCAGATATCCGTTTAACGGCAAAAAACGACCGTTCAAGGATAATATACAAGTGAACGTTCACCTATCATATGCAATCGCGCATAATCTAGCTAAACGTTCACCCTACGAGTGGGCGATATGCAGACAGACATCGGTATGGACTCCAATGTCTTGTTACAAGACAATCGAGAAAAGAGAGGGAGCTCGATGACTAACAAGATCGGTAAAAAGCGCAAGATCACATTTTGGACGCGCTTGGGCTTTGGTATGGGCGGCATGCTCAACTCCGGTGCCCTGAGCTTTACGCACAGCTACATGGTGCTGTTCCTGTCCACGGAGTGCGGTCTGTCCGCAGGCGAGGCTGCGCTGATCAGCTCGTTCGCCATCTATCTCAACGCCATTCTGTGCCCGCTCATGGGCTTTGTGGCCGATAACTTCTACGCTACCAAGATCGGCCGCATCTTTGGCCGCCGCCGTTTCTGGATCTTGCTGGCTATCCCGATGATGGTCGCCGAGCCGCTCATCTTTGTGGCTACGCCGTTTGGTTTCCCGTACTACTTTGTGTTGTACCTGATCTACAACGTCGCGTACACGTTCTGCACCGCCAACCTGTCGCCGCTTACCATCGAGATGACCGATGACTTCAAGGAGCGTACGTACCTCACCGGCTACAAGCACCTCTTTGGTAACGCCGCCGGCTTCCTGATGGCAGCACTCGTCGGCTTTGGCTTTGGCACCTTCGGCGAGACCAACCCGTTCAGCTACTTCATCATCGCTACGATCAACGCTTCGGTCATGGCAATCTCGCTGCTGTGCGTGTACCTGTCCACGTGGGAGCACACCCCCGAGGAGGTCGCTCAGGAGAAGATCGAGAGCGTCGGCGAGGGTATCAAGAAGTTTTTCATCGACGTTATCTCTACCTTCCGCAACAAGTCCTTCCGCAAGGTCCTGTATGCACAGGTCTCCACGAAGCTCGCTGCTGCCTGCTGGTCTGCCTGCCTGTCCTTCTTCATCGTCTACTGCCTGCAGATTCCTAAGTCCTACGAGTCTGTGATGGAGATGCCCGGCAAGGTCGTCGCTATCGTCTGCACCGCTATCTGGGTCGCCCTCATGGCCAAGAAGGGCTTCCACAAGTCTTGGTACCTGGCCAACGTCGGTTGCGCCGCGTGCATCATCGCCTACAACTACTTCGCCTTTGGTCAGATTAACGGCACCTCCACGGTCGCCATCGCCATGATTGCCTACCCCATCATCTTCGCCATTTGGAAGTTCTTCTACGTTGGCTTCCAATATCTGCCCGATGTTCTGCTCAACTACATCCCCGATGTCGATGAGCTCATCACCCTGCGTCGTCGCGAGGGCATCTACAGCTCCGCACAGCAGCTCTGTCAGCAGATCGCCCAGGCTGTTGCCGTCAACGTATGGGCTATCGTCCTTGCTGCCTCCGGCTTCATTCAGACCGCCGGCAACAGCGATGCCGTGACCCAGCCCGCCACCGTGCCTCTGTACATCTGCGGCTACATGCTCATCGGCTGCGCCGGCTTCTTCCTGCTCGCGGCCGTCCTTGCCCGCGGCATCAAGATTGACAAGGAGCAGTGCGACATCCTTTGCGACGAGATCCACCGTGTCAAGGAGGGTGGCAAGATGGCCGACGTCAAGCCCGAGGTCAAGGCGCTTTGCGAGGAGCTCTCCGGCTTTAAGTACGAGGACTGCTTCGCCCACAACAATGTTGGCTTCCAGGACGGCAGCGTAATTCCCGCCGAGTAGGGCAGGCGCATCGTCCAAACCACAGGGCCGTGCCACCGGAGATCCACCGGCGGGTACGGCCCTTTTTTAAAAACGACTAGTATGAACTTCTGATTACATTTGAGGGAGAGACCCATGGAGACGAACGTTATCTGGCGCAATGCCCGCGCGGCCGTTATCGAGCTCGACGATGGCGGCTACTTTACCTGTGCCGATACGTGGGAGATCTTTGTCAACGATGAGCCCGCCGGTACCACGAATACGGTCGAGACCTATGTCGATGGCCTGACTCCCGGCAAGCGCAACCTGATCCGCTTTGTCTGCGGCGAGCGCGAGTTGAGCGTAGGCGTCACCACGCCGGCGGAGCCCTTTACCATCAACGTTCGCGACTGCGGAGCCAAGGGCGATACCGAGCACGATGACACCACCAACATTCAGGCTGCCATCATGGCCTGCCCCAAGGGCGGGCGCGTGCTGATCCCCGCCGGCAACTACCGCATCAAGTCCCTCTTCCTTAAGAGCAATATCAACATCGAGCTTGCCGAGGGCGCGGTGCTGCTGGCCCGCCACGACCGCGCCGCGCTTGCCTACATTCCGGGCACGGTCACGGGTGACGAGGGGGCTGGGTACGCCGGCACCGATATGCTGCCCCTGGGCCGTTGGGAGGGCGAGAGCTTCTCGACCTACTGTTCGACCTTTACGGGCCTGAGCGTGCACGACGTGTGCATCTATGGCCGCGGCGCCATCGACGGCCAGACCGATTTTGCCGAGGACAACTGGTGGAACAAGGACTTTAAGAACATCTTCCGTCCCGAGGAGGGCCGCGAGATCGCCCGCCCGCGCATGATCTTCCTGTCCGAGTGCGAAAACGTGAGTCTTGCCGGCTTTACCGTGCGCAACAGCCCGGCGTGGAATATCCATCCCATTCTGTGCGAGCACGTCGATGCCCTGTGCCTGTCCATCGAGGGTCCCAAGAACTCCCACAACACCGACGGTTTCGATCCCGAGAGCTGCGGTTTTGTCCGCATCCTTGGCTGTCAGTTCTCGGTGGGCGACGACTGCATCGCCATCAAGAGCGGCAAACTGGGCATTGAACCCGAGCTCCGTCCCGCCACGCACGACGTGCTGATCTCGCACTGCTACATGCACGACGGCCACGGCGCCGTGGTGCTGGGATCCGAGGCCGCCGGCGGCATCAAGGACCTCACCGTGAGCAAGTGCCTCTTTGAGCGCACCGACCGCGGCCTGCGCGTCAAGACACGCCGCGGACGCGGCAAGGACGCCGTCAACGAGGGCATCACCTTCGAGCACATTCGCATGGATAAGGTGCTCACGCCCTTCGTGGTCAACTCGTTCTACTTCTGCGACAAGGACGGCAAGACCGACTACGTGCAGTCTCGCGAGGCGCTGCCCGTCGACGACCGTACGCCCGGCTTTGGCGCCACGACGTTTTGCGATATCGAGGCCACCAACTGCCATGCGGCCGCGGCCTATATCACGGGCCTTCCCGAGAGCAAGGTGACGCGCCTGACGTTCCAGGATGTCCATGTGACCTTTGCCGCCGATGCCGAGCCCTTTGTGCCGGCCATGGCCTGCGGCGTGGAGCCCATGGTGCGCCAGGGCATCATCGCGCAGAACGTGAAAGTCCTCGACCTGCAGAACGTGCGCATCGAGGGTCAGGATGGCGACGAGCTGCAGCTGCAAAACGTCGACAAGGTTATCCGCGCGTAGGGTAGTGCTCCTGCACAAGTGAATACGGCATGTTGAGGCGTGCGACGGTCGGGTCTGCCCGGCTGTCGCACGCAATCTATAGGTGCCGGCATTGCATGGTGGGTGTTCTGTGACAGAAAGCGTAATGACAGATGAGTGGTAAAGAGCAGCTCTTTGAGGTATCGCTCGAACGCGAAGGCGCGTATCGCAGCATTTCGGCGGCGCTCGAGGCGGCGGAGCGGTGCGTGTCCGATACGACCGTGCCGGTGCGTGTGCTGGTGGCGCCGGGCGAGTATCGCGAGCAGGTCGAAATTCGTCGTCCGCATGTGACGCTCGAGGGCGAGACGGCCGACAGCGTGCGTATCGTGGGAGGCCTGGGTGCCAAGATGCCTTCGGAAGATGGTAGCGGCCAGGATGGAAGACTCGGCACCTTCCGTACGTACACGGTGCTGGTCGATGCCGACGACGTGACGCTTGCGGGTCTAACAATCGAAAACAACGCCGGTGATGGGCGCGAGGTCGGCCAGGCGATTGCCCTGTATGCCGATGGTGACCGCCTGGTTGTCGATGCCTGCTGCATTAAGGGACACCAGGACACGCTCTTTTTGGGGCCGCTGCCGCCGCGCGAGGCCAAGCCGGGCGGCTTTATAGGCCCCAAGCAGTTCGCCCCGCGCCGCGTGGGGCGGCAGTATTTTCGACGTTGCCGGATCGAGGGCGATGTCGACTTTATCTTTGGCGGCGCGCGTGCCTACTTTGAGGGGTGTGAGATTCGCTCGCTCAACCGCGATATGGATGTCAACGGGTATGTAACGGCAGCCTCCACGCCCCAGGGCGAGCCGTACGGATTTGTGTTTCATGGCTGTTCGTTTACAGCCGATGAGGGCATTGCCCCCGGATCGGTCTATCTGGGTCGTCCATGGCGCGAGTGGGCCCAGACCGTTTTGCTCGAATGCTGGCTGGGCCCCCATATTTCACTCGAGGGTTGGTGGGATTGGAATAAGCCAGCGGCACATGACGGCACCCTGTATGCCGGCGGTGCCCTGTTTGGCCCGGCGGGTGATACTGCCGCTTGGGTGCCGTGGGCGCATTGCCTGACCGGTCAGGATTCCGAACGCTATGCGCGTGACCGAGTGCTTGCCGGCACGGATGGTTGGGATCCCGAGGGCGGCGACGGTGATGCGGTAGAGACGGCCGGGCTATCTGCCAATGGCCGCACCGTGCACATCGAGACGTACTACGAGGACGAACCTGCGCTGCGCGCCCGACTGAAGCGCGAGGGGCGCTCGGCCGCATTTACGGGCAAGACTCCCACAGACTTTGAGGCATGGAAGGCTGCGACCAGGACTCGTCTGTACGATATTTTGGGTCTTTCGCTTATGGACCGCGCCCCGATTGAGATTCGTGAGCTCAATCGCGTGCGGGTTGCCGGCAGCATCGTGCGTACTCATGCGGTGCTGCAGGTTGAGCACGATGTGTGGATGCCGTTTTACCTGTTGGAGCCGTCCCGCCCCAAGCTTGACGAGCGGGGACTCAAGCGCTGCTATATCTGCCCGCATGGTCACCAGGGGGCGGGTGCTGCAAGCATAGCCGGCGTTGCGGGCGTGCCGGCGGTCGACGATGCCGTGCGTAAGTTCAATTACGACTACGGTCTGCGTTTGGCGCGCATGGGTTATGTGACCGTCTGCCCCGATGCGCGTGGTTGGGGATACCGTCGTGACTGGAAGGGTCAGGGCGACGACGAGAACAGCTACCTGCGCGGTACGTGTCTGAATCAAGCACGTATGGCCGAGCCGCTGGGTCTTACGGTCGCGGGCCTCAACGCCTGGGACAACATGCGCTTGATTGATTACTTGGAGACACGCGGTGACATTGCCATGGACGACCTGGGCTGCTTTGGTTTTTCGGGCGGCGGTTACATGACGTTGTACCTGTCCGCGCTCGACCCGCGCGTGCGCAAGGCGTTTGTCTCGGGCTATCTGTACGGCGTTGATGATTCGCTACTGCACCTCAACGGCAATTGCAGCTGCAATTACACGCCTGGACTCTGGCGTCTGCTCGACATGGGCGACATTGCATCGCTTGTCGCGCCACGGCCGCTCTTGGTTCAGAGCTGCGAGAAAGACCATCTCAACGGCGCCCGCGGGCTTGCGAACGTAGACGAGCAGCTCGATATCGTTCGCGACGCCTACGCGCTGCTGGGCAAGGACGAAAACCTTCTGCACGAGGTCTGCCCGGGTGGACACCACCTGGGCGTGGCGCATCTTGCCGAGGATATCGAATGGCTCGATTCGCAAGTTGCGGAATACGTCCACGCATAGTCCCTCGGTATGTTGTGAATGAACGGTATGTACCTGTATGACCGCCGGTGTGCGGGTGAGGAGAAGAATATGGAAACGAAAAACTTGAGCGAATCGACCGTCTGCTGCTTTGGCGATTCGACCACCTGGGGCGATAACGGATGCGGCGGGGGAGGTAACGACATCTCTTGGACCTCGCACCTGGGTGCGCTGCTGGGCGGCGCTACGATCGAGAACTTTGGTATTAAGGGTTCGCGTATTGCCGTCAAGGCCGACCGTAGCGATTCGTTTGTTGAGCGCTTGGACGGCATCGATCACACGGCAGATATCTGCATCGTCTTTGGCGGCGTTAACGACTTTAGCCGTAACGTGCCGCTGGGAGAGCTGGGCAGCACGGACGTGCACGAGTTCTACGGTGCGCTCGACTACCTGATCCGCACCATCACGGCGCGCTCGCCTCAGGCAAAGCTGATGTTTATGACGCCGTGCAAGACGAGCGGCAAACACGAGAAGGATATTCCGGCAAGCAACGAGGCCAACCATCTGGGCCTGACGCAAGACGCCTATGTGCGCGCGATGCTGGAGGTCTGCAATCGCTACTCGGTGCCGGTGATCGACCTGTATGCGCAAAGCGGCATCAGCCCGTTTTTGCCGGAGCACCGCGAGCTCTACATGCCGGACGGTCTGCATTACAGCCCTGCCGGCTATGAGCGCCTGGCGCATCGCATCGCTGCGGGCCTCACCGCCGTTTGCCGTTAAAAGTTTGCCGTTCACGGGGATTATAGGGTTAACGTTCACCCTATAATCCCCGTTCGCGTTACACTAGGGGAAACGTTCACCCATCAATAACGTCAGAGGGGACAGCAATGGGTTGCAATCAGATTCTGGACCGTTATATCGAGCAGTTGATCGAGACCTCTACGCCTCAGGCGCCGGCCTGGAATATCGAAAAGCTTCGCGCCGGCAAGGAGAACACCTGGAATTACATTGACGGCTGCATGATCAAGGCGCTCATCGAGCTGTACGAGATCACCGGCGAGCAGCGTTACCTGACCTTCGCCGACGACTATATCGACTTCTTTGTCCAGGATGACGGCACCATCAAGCATTACGATCCCCAGGAGTACAACCTCGACAACGTCAACGCGGGCAAAACCCTCTACAAACTCTATGACCTGGTGGGCAAGCCCAAGTACCGTGCCGCCATGGATACCATCTACCGTCAGCTCGAGACCCAGCCGCGTACCAAAGAGGGTGTGTTTTGGCACAAAGCCGTCTACCCCAACCAGATCTGGCTCGACGGCATGTACATGGCGCAGCCGTTCTACATGCAGTATGAGCTGAGCTTCCACAACCGCCGTGCCTGCTCGGATAGCTTCCATATGTTCCAGGTGGTGCACGACCTGATGCGCAACCCCCTCAACGGCCTGTACTATCACGCCTACGACGCGAGCCGCAAGCAGTTCTGGTGCGATCCCGTCACCGGCCTTTCGGCCAACTTCTGGCTGCGCGCCGAGGGCTGGTTCGCCATGGCGCTCATCGATACCTGGGAGCTCATGCCGCCCTCGATGTCGGCCGAGAAGGACGAGATCCGCAAGATGTTCCACGACCTGATCGACGCCATGCTGCCGTATCAGGACGAGAAGACCGGTATGTGGCACCAGGTCATCAACCTGCCCAATATCGCCCCCAACTATCTGGAGGAGTCGGGCAGCGCCATCTTTGCCAACGCCATCATGAAGGGCGTGCGCCTGGGCGTGCTGGGCGAGCGCTACTACCAGTACGGCCGCCGTGCGTTTGACGGCATCTGCGACACGTGCCTGTCCGAGCGCGACGGACAGCTGGCGCTCGACAACATCTGCCTGGTGGCGGGTCTTGGCAACACCGCGCACCGCGAGGGCACGTTTGGCTACTACATGAGCGAGCCCGTCGTCAAAAACGACGCGAAGGGTGTGGCGCCGCTGGTGCTCGCCTATATCGAGACTATGCATCATGACAAGTTGGCCGGTAAGCGCGATCCGCTCGCCCCTTCGGGCGTGTGCTCCATCGATGACCCGTTTGGCGGCTACACGCCGGGCATCAATGCGTGCAAGGAGGTCTAGGCATGGCGCAGTCGAAAGGCGCGCTGAGCGTCGGTGTGCGCCTGCACGACCTGCCCGAGGGTACGGTCGAGGAGCGCATTCGCATGGCAGGCAAACTGGGTTTCTCGTGCGTTCAGCTGCCGAGCAAAGTACTCTACAAGTCCTTTGGCATTAACCGTTCCGGCCTTACGCACGAACTCGCCGACCATCTGCGCGAGGTGCTCGACACCAACGGCGTGCAGGTGGCGGTGCTCGGCTGCTATAAAAACCTGGCAACGCCCGATCAGAATCAACTGGTGGATACCTATGCCGAGTACGAGGCGTGCCTGAGGTTCGCGCGCTGGCTTGGGGGCTGTCCGGTGGGGACCGAGACGGGGCGCCCTAACGCGCGGAACAAGATGGCCGATGACCGTTTTTCGGCCGCTGCGCTCGATACGTTTTGCAAAGGACTCGCACGCGTGTGCTCGATGGCCGAAAAGGAGGGCGGCGAGCTTCTGATCGAGCCCGGTTGGAACGAGATCGTCAATACGCCCGAGCGCTGCCGCGAGGTTCTGGAGCGCGTTTCAAGCACCGCACTCGGCGTGATCTACGATCCGGTGTCGCTGCTGCACCCCGCGATCGTCGGTGAGGCTTCCGAGCAGGTGTCGCGCATGTTGCACCTGTGCGGCAGCAAGATTCGCGTGCTGCATGCCAAGGACTACGAGATCGTAGACAACGAGGACCAGGATGGCTGGTGCGATGGCTCGGGCTCTCGTTTGGTATGCCACGGCGCCTGCACGTGCGGAAACTTTGATTTTGAGGCCATTGCCGCCTGGGCAGCCGCCGCGCGACCGGGCATTATGACCGTTATCGAGAACAGCACACCGTCCACGGTCGAGCGTTCGCGCGACGAGTTGCTGCGCATGGGCCGCAGCGTGATGTGCGAGCACGTGATTCTGTAACGAAGCAGGTTGGCGAAAGAGATTGTCGTAGAGGTCCAGGAGAGGAACCGATGGCTATTCATATTGTTGAGGAAGCGAACCGTTGCCTTGGGTGCAAGAAGGCGTTCTGCCAGCTTAAAGGCTGCCCGGTGCAGACGCCTATTCCGCAGGTCATTGACTTGTTCAAGCAGCGTCGTCTGGAAGAGGCAGGTGAGCTGCTGTTCCAGAACAACCCCATGAGCGCGGTCTGCTCCATGATCTGCAACCATTCGGGTCAGTGCGAGGGCGCGTGCATCCAGGGCCGCAAGGGTGCGCCGGTGCACTTCTCGAGCATCGAGAACTATATCTCGACTGCGTATTTGGATCGTAGGGAGTGGAAGCCTGCGCCGTCGTGCGGCAAGCAGGTTGCCGTGGTCGGTTCCGGTCCTGCCGGCATTACCGTGGCCATTAAGATGGCCCAGCTGGGCTGTGCCGTCACGGTGTTTGAACAGCGCCCCGAGATCGGCGGCGTGCTGGAGTACGGCATCCCCGAGTTTCGCCTGCCCCGTGCTCTCGTGCAAAAGTACCGTCACGTGATGTGCTCGCTTGGCGTGCGCGTCCGTCCCTCGACCACCATCGGTGGCGCGCTGCATATCGACGACCTGCTGCGCGACGGCTACGATGCGGTCTTTGTCGGTACCGGTACCTGGCGCGCCCGCAAGCTGGGTATTCCCGGCGAGTCGCGTGGCAACGTACTGTTTGGTATCGATTACCTGGTCGATCCCACGAGCGTGGCGATCGGTCAGAACGTGGCGGTTATCGGCGCTGGCAACGTGGCCATGGATGTTGCCCGTACGGCCCTGCGCTCGGGCGCTCGCAAGGTTACCGTGTATGCCCGATCGCGCCATATCTCGGCCATCGATGACGAGGTGGAGCTGACCGAGCTTGACGGTGCCGAGATCGTGCGCGGCAAGGCGATCTGCGCCATCGACGATAACGGTCCGGTGTTCGAGACGGCTATCTTTGACGAGGACGACAACGTGGTGGGCTACGAGGAAGAACTTGACCATGTGCCCGCCGACACGGTTGTGATTGCGGCCTCGCAGGTGCCCAAGGACAAACTGGTGCTTACGACGGGCGGTCTGGAGACCGACCATCGCGGTCTGCTTTCGGTCGATGAGTATGGCATGACCACCGTGCCGGGCGTCTTTGCCGCCGGCGACGTCGTCAACGGCCCGCTCACCGTGGTCCATGCCGTAGCCGGCGCCAAGCTCGCCGTCGAAGGCATGACCAACTACCTGGGCCTCTAACCCATCCCACCCATCAGCTGCGGTGAAATACGGACTGTTTTGGCTGTCAAAGGCCTTATCTACTCCGTATTCCACCGCAACTTTTTGTGGGCTGAGTAAAAGCCGGGGGAGCGTGTACGGTCGGGTACAGCGCGGTTACTGATACGATAAGTACGTTAGCAACTGCCGCCGAGCGGCTCAAACGAAAGGAACCCTGTATGGAGTCTTCCGCCTACCCGATGCTCTTTAGCCCGATCAAGGTCGGTACGACCGAGGTCAAGAACCGCGTCTTTATGCCGCCGGTGTCCACGAACCTGGCCGATCATGGCTATGTGACCGACGACTTGGTCGATCATTACCGTGCCCGCGCCAAGGGCGGCGTGGGCCTCATCATTACCGAGGTCGTGACGGTCGAGCCCACCTATACCTATCTGCCGGGCGACATGTGCTGCTACGACGACACGTTTATCCCCGGCTGGGAAAAGCTCGCCACAGCCGTCCACGAGTACGGCTGCAAGATCATGCCGCAGCTCTTCCACCCCGCCTACATGGCCTTTAACATTCCGGGCACCCCGCGCCTGATCGCTCCGTCCTTTGTGGGCCCGTCTTATGCCCGCGAGGCTCCGCGTCCTATCACCATCGACGAGATCCACGAGCTCACGCATCAGTTTGGCGACGCTGCCGTGCGCATGCAGAAGGCCGGCGTCGATGGCGTCGAGGTCCATGCGGCACACGCCCACGGCATGCTCGGCGGCTTTTTGACCCCGCTCTATAACAAGCGCACCGACGAGTACGGTGGCTCGCTCGACGCCCGCATGCGCTTTTTGCTCGAGGTTATCGCCGAGATTCGCGAGCGCTGCGGCAAGGATTTCATCATCGACGTCCGTATCTCGGGCGACGAGTACACCGATGGCGGTCTGACCCTCAACGACATGATCTACGTCTCGCGTCGCCTGGAGAAGGCTGGCGTCGACATGATCCACGTGTCGGGCGGCACTACCATCAAGCGCGGCTCCGCCATTCCCGCCGCCGGTACCCAGCAGGCCTCGCACGCCGCCTGTTCGCGCGAGATCAAGAAGCATGTGAACATTCCCGTCGCCACCGTCGGCCGCATCAACGAGGCCTGGATTGCCGAGGAGCTGATCGAGGACGGCGCTGCCGACATCTGCATGATGGGCCGCGCCAATCTGTGCGATGCCGAGTTCTGCAACAAGGCCGCTGCCGGCAACGCCGACGACATCCGCCCCTGCATCGGTTGCCTGCGCTGCCTGAACGGCATCATGTTTGGCAAGCGCATCTCCTGCACCGTCAACCCGGACGTGGAGCGCGATGAGGCCGGCTACGAGCCTGCCGCCGAGGCCAAGAACGTGCTCGTTGTGGGTGCCGGTCCTGCGGGCATGGAGGCAGCCTACATTGCCGCCAAGCGCGGTCATAACGTGGTGCTTGTGGACAAGCAGGACGAGCCGGGCGGCGAGATGCGCATCGCAGCCGTTCCGCCGGCAAAGCAGGAGCTCACCCGCGTGATTAAGTACCAGTACCGCCGTCTTGCTGAGGCAGGCGTCACGTGCGTATTTGGCACCGAGCTTTCGGCCGAGGACATTCAGCGCGACTACGCGGGCTACGAGGTTGTCCTGGCTTATGGCGCCGAGCCCATCGCTCCGGCCTTCATGCAGGGCTTTAAGCAGGTTATGACGGCTGACGACCTGCTGGGTGGCAAGGCTTTCCCGGGTAAGAAGATCGTCATCGTGGGCGGCGGCACCGTCGGCTGCGAGACGGCCGATTACTTGGCCCCGTTGGTCAACGACCTGTCGCCGGCCAACCGCGATGTCACCGTCATCGAGATGACCAAGACGCTCGCCGCTAACGAGGGCGGCGCCGGTCGCGCGGTGCTCATCACGCGCATGCTCTCCAAGGGCGTCCACGTGCTGACCGAGGCTAAGGTGACCGAGATCACCGAGGACACCATCAGTTACGAAAAGGGCGGCGAGGTCCACACCATCGCCGATGCCGATACGCTGGTGCTTGCCATGGGCTATCGTCCCAACACCAAGTTGGCCGACGACCTGGCCGCAGCCGGTGTTGCCACCCACGTGCTGGGCGATGCCAACAAGTGCGGCAACATTCGCGACGCCATCGGCGATGGCTACAAGGTTGCCTGCGAGCTCTAGGCTCTTGGCAAATAGGGGAGCGGCCGCCTTGCGGTGACTCAAGCGATAGCCAATCAAATAAGGCGCCGCGACACATAGATTGTCGCGGCGCCTTTTGTCTAGCGGCCTGTTGGGGGGGCGGTGCGCCCCGTGGACCTTATTACAGCCCCAAGATCTCCTTGACCTTGGCGATGATGGCCTCGTCGGTGGCGTTGGCAAAGAAGTACTCCTGGAAGTGCTCACCAGCGAGGGCGCCCTTCACCAGATCCTGATCGATTTCGCCCAGGACGTCGACGAGCGGACGCATGGTCACAGCGCGCACGCCGTCGAGGATCTTCTTGTTGCGCTGCTCGGGCTCAACGCGCTCGGCGGGGTAGCCGTTGCCCGAGCCAAAGCCAAAGAGCTTCTCGAAGGTGTACTCGAGGTTGAGCTCCTGGCCCCAGCCGTTCTTGAGGGCGAAGGGCATGGCGACGGCGTTGCCATCGTTGACCTGGGCAAAGGTGTAGGCATCCAGCGGGTCGGCAACATGGCCGCACAGCACGCCGGGGAAGGAGTTGCAGGCGAGCATAGCGCCCTCGCCGGTGCCGCAACCGGTCACGACGTAGTCGGCGGCGCCGGAGTTGAGCAGCACGGCGGCAAGGATGCCGTTCTGCACGTAGGTGAGAGGCTTGGAATCGGCATCGGCATACATGCCATAGTTAAAGACGGTGTGGCCCATGGGCTCGACAACCTTCTTAAGCGCAGCCTCAATCATGGGGTTCTTGGAGTTCTGAGAATTCTCGTTGATCAGAGCGATCTTCATAGGAGTTAACCTTTCTACCAAGCGTTTTTTCTTTTTGTTTCTGTATGCGGGCGGCGGCTAATCCAGCCCAGGATGAGCTGTGCGGGCGGCGGGCGATAAAGTCTGTCGCGAGTTCCGCACGAGCCGGAAAGCACTTAATGTGCTTTCCGTGCGAGCAGGACTGCCCGAGCAGCAGACTTTATCGCCCGCCGCCTCGCCCAGTTTCCTTACTGCGGCTGTTTGCCGATGTAGGCGAGTATGCCGCCGTCCACGTACAGAATGTGCCCGTTGACGAAGTTCGAAGCATCGGAAGCCAGGAACACGGCGGGACCCTTCAGGTCCTCGGGCGTGCCCCAACGGGCTGCCGGCGTCTTGGCAATGATGAACTGGTCGAACGGGTGACGGCTGCCATCGGGCTGCGTCTCGCGCAGCGGCGCGGTCTGCGGCGTGGCAATGTAGCCCGGCCCAATGCCGTTGCACTGGATATTGGCCTCGCCAAACTCGGAGCAGATGTTCTTGGTGAGCATCTTGAGTCCGCCCTTGGCGGCGGCGTAGCCAGCGATGGTTTCGCGGCCCAGCTCGCTCATCATGGAGCAGATATTGATGATCTTGCCGTGACCCTTGGCGATCATGCCCGGCAGGCAGGCCTTGGACACGATAAACGGGGCATTGAGGTCGATGTCGACGACGCGACGGAAGTCCTCGGCGCTCATGTCGAGCATCGGGGTGCGCTGGATGACGCCGGCGTTGTTGACCAGAATGTCGGGCGTGGTGTCAAAATCGGCCTCGATCTTGGCGATGAGCTCGGCGACGACGGCCTCGTCGGTGACGTCGGCAACATAGCCGTGAGCATCAAAGCCCAGCTCGCGGTAGTGCTTCTCGGCCTCGGCGACCTTGTCGGCGTGACGGGCGTTAAAGGCGATCCTGGCGCCGGCTTCGCCGAGTGCCTCGGCCATGGCCATGCCGATGCCATAGGTGGCGCCGGTCACGAGCGCGACCTTGCCGTCTAGGCGGAAGCTGTCCATAAGGTTAGACATTACAATCCTTCCAAAAGAAACGTTCATCTATATAAGTCTTGCTTCTATTACAAGTTCAGTATAGGAGAAGCGGAGGAATTAAAAGTCAGGTTTTCCTAGAATCAGGTGAACGTTCACTTTTAAAAGGTGAACGGTTGCAGCCGCTCGTCGCGATATCTGCTACATGGAGTAGCGCCCGTGCGCATCGCATTTCTCCTCTCATAGATGCGCGGCGCAAGAGGTCCCGAGTTCAACACGAGCTCGGGGCCTTTTTGTTTGGATTACGGACGCATTGCCGGACGAAAACACTATGCGTTTGGTAAATAGTCGTATGAACGTGAAATTTGTATCTAGTTTCCGTACGCAAATAAGACGAAAACAGTTTGCGTCTGGTTCTAAGCCGTACGCAAATGTTTTTCGTCTTATAATACGGTTCAGATGAGCATGAAAAGGAGAAGGACCGTACGTATGGTTGTCAGAGAGAGTCCTACCGTCGAATACAAGGAAAGCGTAACGCCGACGTTTCTTAAAACGGTGAGCGCCTATGCAAACTACGGGACGGGCAAGATAGAGTTTGGCGTTGACGACGGTGGTGTTGCAGTCGGTCTTTCTGACCCGGTTGCGGAGTGTCTGCGCATCGAGAACATGATTAATGACAGTCTGGATCCTGCGCCTCGTTACACGCTCGAGCTCGACGAGAACCGCGGAACTGTAACGCTTACGGTTTACGAGGGGCAGGACAAGCCCTATCGAAGCAAGGGGAAGGCCTACAGGCGAAATGATTCGGCGACGGTAGAGGTCGACCGTTTTGAGTACGGCAGGCTGACGCTCGAAGGCAGCAATCTGACGTTCGATGCGCTCACCTCGGCTCGCCAGGACCTGAGTTTTCATACGCTCGAACACAAGTGCATCGAGCATCTAGGCATTTCTGAGCTCACGTCGGATATCATGCGAACGCTTCGCCTGCTCGGCAAGGATGGCTATACCAATGCCGCGGCGATATTGGCGGATAACAACGAATTTCCGGGCATCGACTGCGTTCGTTTTGGCGACACCGAGGACGTGCTTTTAGATCGTGAGACGACGACGGGCCTGTCTGCAATTGAGCAGGTCGATAGAGCAGTTGCCATGTTCGCGCGCTACTATCGTTATGAGCGCATCGAAGGTGTCGAGCGTGTTCAGACCGACCGGATTCCCCTCGAGGCATTCCGCGAGGCAGTTGCAAACGCTCTAGTGCATCGGACGTGGGACGTGCAAGCGAATGTTCAGGTTGCTCTGTATGATGATCGCGTCGTTGTGACTTCACCCGGGTCGTTGCCCGCTGGCTTGACGACGGAGCAATACCTGTATGGACAGATATCCGTGCTCAGAAATCCCATCGTTGCCGAGGTCTTCTTAAAGTTGGACTATATCGAGAAGTTTGGAACGGGAATTGCGCGCATTAGGCGTGCCTATCGCGATTCGATTAATCAGCCGGTCTTTGATATTCGTGGCGGCGTGGTAGCTGTCGCGTTGCCCGTTACCGATGCCTTTGAAGGGTCTGGAGAAGAGGCTCAGGTTCTTAAGGCCTTGTCGGGCGGACGAATTATGTCGCGAAGTGAGATTGAGAAACAGACGGGGCTGAGCCGTGCGCGAACATTGTCCGCGCTCGAATCTCTGCTCAGCCGAAACGCGATCATGAAACAGGGGACAGGCCGCGCCACGAAATACGAGCGAGCGTAGTCCGAAAGACCTGTGTTACCAGGCAGGCCCCAAGCCGCGAATGGCTTGGGGCCTTTTGCATGCCGGCTGGCAATGGACCAATTTATGTCAAGTTATAGCAACATATAGCTCCGCTTGCGGGGTTTGCGACGGGCTATTCCTCATCGTCCGTATAGCGCGTGCGTCGTTATTTGCGACATCGATATGCCGGGCACTCGAGCCTCGTTTGCTCCGCGGCTGTTCGCTATTTGGCGCCAAACGCCATGCGGACGAATCGCTGGGCAAACAGCTTGTTGGCGAAGTTGATGATGTGGCCCAAGAACAGTGCCGAGATGGCGGTGGTTACGCCAAAGCCGCCTAAGTTGTGCATGCATACCAGCGACAGCGTGAGCGAGGCGGCGACATGCGAGCAATCGAACATGACCTTTACGTCTCCAAAACGGCGCTTGAGCTTTTCCGCAATGACCTGCACCAAGCCGTCGGGTGCGTTGGGGACAACGCCCATGTTGACGACGAGACTGACGCCAAATGCGGTGATAGCGAGGGAGAGCAGCATGGTCGCAACCTGCGCGGGGAGCGCCGTGGGATGCAGCGGGTTGAACGCCATGAACAGATCGGTGAAGCCGCCCATTAGCGTTGAAAAGCAAAGCTCGAGCAAAATGCGCGGTTGAAATTCGCGTCGCAAGATGGCGAGCTGCGCCGCGATGTAAGCGACATAGGTAGTTGTAATCCAAAAGCCGAGCGTCTTGCCCGTGAGCATGGATAGGGTCGTGGCAAAGCACGTGAGCGCGGCGACGCCCAGGCCAGATGCCGTCTGGAGGCTCATACCGAGTGCCAGCACGGCAACGCCCGCCAGATACATCAGCATTCTTATGACGGTATGACGCCAGTCGATCTTCTCGCCATGCATGATGATGAGCGGTCGCATGCTGCTGCATCCTTTCGATTGAAGGATATTTAAAGAGAAATGCCTGACCTGGGCCGGCAAAAAGAGGGTTATCGGAGGCACTGCCTCAACGGCAGAAAAGCCGGCCCCATGGTCAGTCGTCTAGGAATGTCTCGTTGTGCCGGAATGGGACTGAAGGGCTCAACGAGACGGGAAGAAAGCAAATGGCATGGGCAATAGGATGCCAAGATGGTAGGGTGCGTCTTAGCATCCTATTGCCCAGGCTTGACGAAATCGGTTTCGTTGAGATTTAGTATACGTATGGGAATCCATTTGCAAAGCGAAATAGAAGAAATTAGGTGAACGTTCACCTAATTGCAACAACTTATCGGTCAAAAGCCGAATCCCGGCCCTACCCCTCAAACATCGCCGTGGGATGGGGGATGCGATAGTATTACGTGGAGTTATTCGACAAACCGTGGGCTTCATTCGAGGGCTTTATGGAACAGCACCAGCATTATCAGAGCCTGCAAGATCAGGCATACAACGCATTGCGCTCCAAGATCATCTATGCCGAGCTCAAGCCCGGCACGCGCTTATCAGCGATCGGTCTGGAAAAGGAGACGGGAATCGGGCGCACGCCCATTCGCGAGTCCTTTGTGCGCCTGCGTGAGCAAGAGCTGGTGGAAACACGGCCCAAAAGCGGCACCTATGTCTCAAAAATCAGCATGGAGCGCGCCGAGAACGCCTGTTTCTTGCGCGAGAAACTCGAGAGAAGCGTGCTCATTAAATGCTGTTCGGCCGCCACGCCCGAGCAAAAGGATCGGCTTGAGCAGATTCTGGCCGAGTCCGAGTCGCTCGACCATCGAGAAACGCGCCGCTTTTTCGACCTGGACAACCTGTTCCACGAGACGTGCTTTGAGATTGCCGGCCGCCACATGTTGTGGGATTGGATGAAGAGCGTCAACACGCATTTTGAGCGATACAACTGGTTACGTATGGTGTCGCAGGATTTGGATTGGGAGCCGATCCGTCGTCAGCATCGCCGGATTCTCGAGGCCATTAAGAAGGGTGATACCGACACGGCGAGCTATCTGGCAGAGACGCACTTGCATCTGATGCCCGAGGAGCAGGGCCCGGTTATCGCCTTACATCCCGACTATTTCGAGCTGCCCAAAGACTCGGCCATCTAACTCGCTCCCTTACTTAGTTGCGGTGAAATATGGACTGTTTTGCGGTTCTGGCGGCGTAAACAGTCCGTATTTCACCGCAAGTGCGGGGGTGCTATTGGGGCGTAAAAAGGCTGCGGCGCCGCTTGGAGGAAAAGACCGGAAGCAGGGGCCCATTCCTCCAGACGGCGCCGCAGCTGTTTTGGCGGGTTGGTTTTTGTCAAAGTGACTTAGCTGAGCACGGCTGCCAGTCGAGTGGGAAAAGCGGCTCGGGTGCGTGTCGCTTCCGTCACGTTCTATCAGCATACAAGACGGTTTCGGTTCTTGTTCGTGACGGAAACGGCGCGCTTCCGAGCCGTTTTAAAGGGGCGCAACCGTGGCCGCGCCCCCACGATAGAGAGCGGATCAAACGGGGAAGTCAAGCAGAAAACCTACCATATCTACCCCGTACCCAAATGGCAGGGTTAGCCGCGGACCTTCTTGACGACGTCCATGGCCTCGCGGGCGATCTGCTCGACCTTGGAGAAGTCGCCGTCGGCGAACAGGGCCGGCTTGACCATCCAGGTGCCACCGCAGGCGATGATGGCGCTCGAGCTCAGGTACTCCTCGACGTTAGCGGTGCTCACGCCGCCGGTGGGCATAAAGCGATGGCCGACAAACGGGGCGGCGAGGGCCTTGATGGTGTTGAGTCCGCCATACTGGGCCGCGGGGAAGAACTTGGTGACCTTGAGGCCAAGGTTCTCGGCGGCGGTGACCTCGGAGGGGGTCACGGTGCCGGGAAGGACGGGCAGGTCGATGTCGATGCAGTGCTTCACGACGTCCTCGTTATAGCCCGGGGAGACGATGAACTTGGCGCCGGCGGCGCGGGCCTGCTCAACCTGCTCGACGGTCAGGACGGTGCCGGCGCCAACACACATCTCGGGCTCGGCCTCGGCCATAGCGGCGATGCACTCGGCGGCGCAGGCGGTGCGGAAGGTGACCTCGGCGGACTTCATGCCAGCTGCCATAAGGGCGTGAGCGAGCGGAGCGGCGTCCTCGACCTTATCGAGCACGACGACGGGCACGATGCCCAGGGACTCAAGCGTGGTGTAGAACTGATCGAACATGGTGTTCCTTTCGAATGTGTGGCGCGCGTGGGCGCATAGTTGCCAAATGCGCTGGTCAAGAGCCGATTTTGGATTGGTTATCGGAGGCACTGCTTGGGGTCACAAGCAATTCCAAAACCGGCTACGCGACCAGTCGTATAGGAAATGCCGGGCAAAACCGGAATGGGACTGGTGGTTTTGCCCGACCGGAAAAATCGGGGATCGGGCCGCAGGGGTATGGGTATGGAGAACTGCGGCCCACGGAATGGGGCGGTTTAGCGCGCGACGCGAGTGCCACCGTCGGCGGCGAATGCCACGGCTGCGATCTCGTCTGCGGTCACCAAGTTGGAATCGCCCTTGATGGTGAGCTTGAGGATCGATGCCGCAATCGCGTAGTTGACGGCGTCCTGCGGGTCAAAGTCGTTGATGAGGGCATGGACGAGACCGGCGTTGAAAGCGTCGCCGGCGGCAACGCCCTCGAGCACGTGCACGTCGTGAGCGGGGGAGAACCAGTGCTCGTCGCTCACGGCGTCAAAGAACATGCCCATCCAGATGGAGCGCTCGACGCAGGAGATGTTACGGACGACCGAGGCGACCTTTTTGCAGCCGTACTCGGCGCAGATCTGACGGGCCATCTCGACGTAGGTGTCGCGCTCCTCGATGCCGTGGGCAAGGGAGCCGGAGGCGCAGGTCATACCGAGGCCAGCGGGCGCGTCCTCGTCGTTGGCGATGCAGATGTCGACGAGCGGCAGGAGCTCCTTCATGGTGGCCTGCGACTTCTCGGGCGACCACATCTTGCCGCGATAGTTCACGTCGCACACGGTGGTGATGCCCTTGGCGCGGCAGGCGGTGAGGGCATCCTTGCAGGCAGCGGCCATCTCGTCGGACACGGCGGGCGTCACGCCAGAGAAGTAGAAGACGTCGATGCCCTTGAGGATTTCGTCCCAATCAAAGACGTCGCGCTTAGCCATGTTGATGGCGGAATACTTGCGGTCGTAGACGCAGCCGTTACCGCGCTGCGAGGCGCCAACCTCAAACACATAGGAACCAAGACGGTCGCCCTGGCGCACGACGCGCGAGGTATCGACGTCGTAGACCTTCAGCGAACGCAGGGCGCACTCGCCCAGACGGTTGGCCGGGACAACGGAGACGTAAGCTGCCTTGTCACCCTGGTAGGCCAGGGAAAGGGCGGTGTTGGCCTCGGCGCCGCCGTAGCGGACATCAAACTCGGTGGCCTGCTCAATGCGCAGGTGATCTTTGGGCGAGAGCCTCATCATGATCTCGCCGAAGGTAAGAACCGTTTTACCCATGGTCGCGCAGCTCCTTCTTGCTCGTGCGTTCACCTTTGATATGGCGTTGGCACGGAGGTGCCAAGACGGTAGGGTGCATCTTTGCACCTCCGTGCCAACGCTCGCCGAAATCGGTTTACGAAATCGGTTTCGTTTCGACTTGTAGTATACTCACCTACAACGTTTTGCAAGCGAGATTTTTAAAAAAATGCCTAAAATGGCTCAGACTGCCGACAATTGGGAAACGGGGTGCGCTATGGCGCAGATGAGAATCAAGGACATTGCCGCCGAGGCGGGCGTGAGCCCGGCCACGGTCTCGCGCTACCTCAATAACCGCCCCGGGCAGATGACCGAGGAAACCCGCGCCCGCATCGCGGCGGTTATCGAGCGCACCGGCTATCGCCCGCGTGCCGCCGCGCGTAATTTGCGCAGCTCGCGCACCAATCTCATCGGTGTGATCTTGGCCGACATTGCTAACCCGTTCTCCAGCGCCATGCTCGAAGGGCTTTCCGCCAGCGCCGCCGCGCGCGGCTGCTCGCTTATGACTGCCATTAGCGGCAATGATTCCGCCAAGGAAGCAGAGTCGCTCACCAGACTTATCGATGCCGGTGTGGACGGCCTGGTCGTCAACACCTGTGGCGGCAATGACGAGGCGATTGCCGCGGCTGCGGGGCGCCTGCCCGTCGTGCTGCTCGACCGCGATGTTGCCGCCGGCGGTGTCGATCTGGTGACCTCCAACAACCGTGAGCTGGTCGCCGGCCTGGTAGACGCCTTGGCCTCTGCGGGCAGTGAGCGCCTGTGCCTGCTCACCGAGGCAAGCGACGACAGCCCCGTGCGTCGCGAACGCGCCGAGGCGTTTGCCGACGAGCTCTCGCGCCGCGGCCTGGCCGGCGAGGTCGTCACCTTGGCCGACGGTGGCGCCACGGGTGTCAGTCGCCTGGACGAGACCATCCGCGGCTATGCGGGTAAAAAGCTCGGCCTCATTGCCGTCAACGGCTTGGTTTTCCTGCGCCTGACCGAGGCGCTGGCCCAGCTGGGGCCCTCGTTGCCGGCGGGTCTCAAGATCGCAACGTTTGACGACTATCCCTGGAACCACGTGCTCTTTGGCGGTGTGACCACGGCCGCGCAAGACACCCTTACCATTGCCGAGCGCGTAGTCGAGCGCCTGTCCGAGCGCATCGACGTCGTTACCACTACGGTGGGCGATGCCGCAAAGCTCGCCCCCAAGCGCATCGAGATCCCCGGCCACATCGAACACCGCGCTTCGACCTCGCGCTAACCAATCGTTCGCAACAGCCTGTTCGCGCACGTTTTTTGAGCGCTTGATACGCTTTAACCCTGCGGAAACATTTTTCTGCGATAGTATCTGCGATATAGACCAGTCGAAACCCGCCCGAAAGAAAGGGGAGCGACATGAACCAGCAGAACATCGATTACGTACTCCGCTCCGTAGAGCAGCGTGACATCCGCTTTGTGCGTCTGTGGTTTGTCGACATTCTCGGCCGCCTCAAGAACTTTGCCATTAGCCCCGAGGACCTCGAGGTCGCTTTTGAGGAGGGTATTGGCTTTGACGGCTCCGCCATCGAGGGCTTTGCCACGCCCGAGGAAGCCGACATGCTGGCGTTCCCCGATGCTTCGACCTTCCAGATTTTGCCGTGGCGTCCGAGCCACAACGGCGTCGCGCGCGTGTTCTGCGACGTGTGTACTCCCGATCGCAAGCCGTTTGCCGGCGACCCGCGTGATGCCTTGCGCCGCATGTTCCGCAAGGCCGAGAAGGCTGGCTATCTGCTCAACGTGGGTGCCGAGCTGGAGTATTACTACTTCCCCGACGAGCACACCCCCGAGCCGCTCGACAACGTGGGCTACTTCGATCTTTCGGTGAGCGATGCCGCCCGCGACCTGCGTCGCAACACGGTCCTCACGCTCGAGAAGATGTCCGTGCCCGTGGAGTACACCTTCCACGCCGCCGGCCGCTCGCAGCACGGTATGAGCCTGCGCCACGCCGAGGCCCTGAGCATGTCCGACGCCATCACCACGGCCAAACTCATCATTAAGCAGCAGGCCTACGAGAGCGGTTGCCACGCCTCCTTTATGCCCAAGCCGTTGGCGGGCGAGGATGGCAGCGCTATGTTCCTGTGCCAGTCGCTATTCGACCACGACGGCAACAACGTGTTTTGGGGCGAGGACGACGAGAAGTACCATCTCTCCGAAATCGCCAAGCACTATATGGCCGGCATTCTGGCGCATGCCCGCGAGATCAGCGCCATCACCAACCCCACGGTCAACTCGTACAAGCGCATCACCACGGGCGGCGACTCCGTGCCGCAGTACGCCACGTGGGGCCTGCGCAACCGCGCGAGCATGGTCCGCATCCCGGTCTACAAGCCCGGCAAGCAGCTGTCCACGCGCATCGAGCTTCGTAGCCCCGACCCCATGGCCAACCCGTACCTGGTCAACGCCGTCACGCTGGCGGCTGGTCTGGACGGCATCGAGCGCAAGCTGGAGCTCCCGCCCGAGGCCACGGCCGAGACGCTCAAGCTCACCGACCGTCAGATGGTCGAGGCCGGCTACACGCCGCTGCCGCGCTCGCTCAAAGAGGCGCTCGACGTCTTTGAGGACTCGCAGTTTATGAAGGATGCCCTCGGCGAGCACATCCACAGCTTCTTCCTCAAAAAGAAGCGCGACGAGTGGCATAAGTTTGAGTCCACGATCACCGAGTGGGAGATCAAGCACTACCTGGCGAACTCCTAATCGCGCTGGCTTGTTTCAGTACGATTGAGCTCATTTCTTTGGAGGCCGATATGTCCGATAAGAGTGCCCTGTTCATGGCGCGCACGACGCGCTTCCACGAGTTTGCCCGCAGCTTGACGACCACCCTGGGTGTCGAGGTGAGCCTGGCAACCCCCGATTCGCCGACTGCGGCGCACGACTTTGACCTGCTGATCCTCGATTCCGACGGCATCCGCAGCGACCGCATCGATCAGATTGCCAAGTGGCTTGACGATCGCGGCGGTGTCCCCATGCTGGTGATCGTCGACGATGAGGCGCTCGGTACCCTGCGCCTGCCGAATCACGCGCATGCCGACTTTGTGTGCCCCACGGCGACGCCCAACGAGCTCAAGGCTCGCGCGCAGCGCCTGATGGGCGAGGAGGAGACCGTCACCGCCGACGATGTGCTCAACATCGATAACCTCGAGATTAATCTGGCTACCTACCAGGTGACACTCGATAACGAGCCCATTGACCTGACGCTGATGGAGTACTCGCTGCTGAGCTTTTTGGCGACGCATCCCAATCGCGCCTACAGCCGCGAGGTGCTGCTGCACCGCGTGTGGGGCTTTGAGTACTGCGGCGGCACGCGCACCGTCGACGTGCACATTCGACGCATCCGCTCCAAGGTGGGCCCGCAGATCGCGGCACACATCACCACCGTCCGCGGCGTGGGATATCTGTTTAAGGACTAGATTTCCACCACAAAGGGGACAGACACCTTTGTGGTGGTTTTGACGCAGGTGCGGGCTCCTTTCGAGTTTGCAGCAGAACTTAAGCCTTCCTAAAAGATTGCGTTCTCGTACACGTACGCCTGCATATTGGGGTACAACTCAACGTGAACAATGATGGCCCGCCACGTGTTTGGCGGGCCTTTGGTTATTTGACGAAAGGATCGCAGCCATGAGCGAGAACGATTCCCAGCGTCCCCAGGATGCGGGCAACGCCGGCGAGACTCAGCAGCAGCCGCGCGTGCAGGTGGAGTCGACGCCTGCCGACAGCAACATTCCCTACGTGCAGGCCTACGATACGCAGACCGGCAAGCCGCTGGGCGGCCAACAGGTCGTGAACAAGCACACGGTGGTCAAGACCAAGACCAAAAAGCTACCGATCTTTATCACAGCGCTTGCCGGCTGCGCATGTGGTGCCCTGCTGGTCATCGCGCTCATTATGAGTGGCACGCTCGATATCGGTGGCGGCAAGAATGCCGTGACGGCGGGCGCTTCGGGTTCGTCGACGCAAAAGATCACGATCGACTCCGAGGACACCACGCTGGCCGAGGCCGTTTCTGCCAAGGCCCTGCCCTCCGTGGTTTCCATTACCGCCACTTCGAGCGGCAGCCAGAATGGCTCGCTTTCGCAGTCTGCCGACGAGTCGGACAACTCGGGCAGCGTCGGTTCGGGCGTTGTGCTCGATACCGAGGGCCATATCCTCACCAACAACCATGTGGTCGATGGCTATGACCAGTACGTGGTGACCATGGACGACGGCACCACCTACGAGGCCGAGTTCGTGGGCAACGATGCCTCGAGCGACCTGGCCGTCATCAAGCTCAAGGACGCCGACGCCTCCAAGCTCACCCCGATCGAGATCGGCGATTCCTCCAAGCTCAACGTGGGCGAGTGGGTTATGGCGATCGGCTCGCCGTTCGGCAACGAGCAGTCTGTCTCCACGGGCATTGTGTCGGCGCTGTATCGCTCAACGGCCATGAGCTCTACCAACGGTAACACCATCTATGCCAACATGATCCAGACCGATGCCGCCATCAACCCGGGCAACTCCGGCGGTGCGCTCGTCAACGACAACGGTGAGCTTGTGGGTATCAACTCGCTTATCGAGAGCTACTCGGGCTCCAGCTCGGGCGTGGGTTTTGCCATTCCGGTTAACTACGCCAAGAACATTGCCGACCAGATCATCGACGGTAAGACGCCGGTGCATCCGTACATGGGCGCTACGCTTTCGAGCGTCAATGCGCTTAACGCCCGCACCAACAAGTTGAGCACCGATAGCGGCGCGTATGTGGCGAGCGTCGTTGAGGATGGTCCTGCCGCCAAGGCCGGCATTCAGGAGGGCGACGTCATCACCAAGCTGGGCGACGATGAGATTTCGAGCGCCGACGGCCTGATCATCGCGCTGCGCAGCCACGAGGTGGGCGAGAAGGTCGAGATCACGCTCATGCGCGGCAAGGAAGAGAAGAAGGTCACCGTCGAGCTGGGCTCCGACGAGGAGCTGCAGAACCAGCAGCAGAACGACAGCGCAACCGACACTGGCAACGGCGGTATTACCGATGAGCAGCTGCGCCAGTACCTGGAGGAGCTGCTCGGCCAGCAGGGCCAGGGCCAGGGCTACGGCCAGGGTTTCTAACGAGCTGTATCGCACATATCGAAGCCAGAGGGGCTGTTCCGCCAGCGCGGGACAGCCCCTCTTTTCTCGATGATCCCTTGGAGACGGAGGAAAACGGATCATTTAGAAACGGCAAGGGCATGGTTTAATCGCGCGATCCACCCCAGTCTGGCGGCTGCCGATTCGGTGCGGTTCGAAAGGGTTATTCGGCGCCATGGTGACCGGTGGTACTCTTGTATCCGTTTGAAATCGAGCGAAGGAGTGCCGCTATGGAGCAATCGAGCCTGTTTGGTGACGGCGTGGACATCGATACCGAAACGCCCGCGAGCGCGGATGCCGCTGCACCGGCCGACGTCCATGCCCAGGCCGCCGCGCGCGCGGCTGAGTTGCGCCACGAGCTCGATTACCACGCATATCGCTACTACATGCTCGACGCGCCCGAGATCACGGACGCCGTCTTTGACAAACTGCTCGTTGAGCTCCAGCAGATCGAGGCGACCTACCCCGATTTGGTAACACCCGACAGCTATACTCAGCGCGTGGGCGGCTATGTGAGCGAGCAGTTTACGCCGGTCACCCACATGGCGCGCATGTATTCCATGGACGATGCCATGGATCTAGACGAACTCGACGCCTGGCTCCAGCGCGCCGAGGATGCGCTCGGTGCCGGCAGCGTCACCTATACCTGCGAGCTCAAGATCGACGGCCTGGGCGTGGCCCTTACCTACCAAAACGGCACCTTCGTACGCGCCGCCACGCGCGGCGACGGCACCACGGGCGAGGATGTATCGCTCAACGTGCGCACCATCAAGGATGTGCCCATGCACCTGTCCGAGCCGGCGCTCGCCCACATGGGCGCCGACCGCGAGCGCACCATCGAAGTGCGCGGCGAGGTCTATATGCCCAAGGGCAGTTTTGTGCGTCTGAATGAAGAGGCCGATGCCGAGGGTCGCGACCCCTTTGCCAACCCGCGCAACGCCGCTGCAGGATCCCTGCGCCAAAAAGACCCCAAGGTCACGGCGCGCCGCGATCTTGCCACCTTTATCTACGCCATCGCCGATACCGATCCGCTGCACGTCCACAGCCAGCGCGAATTTCTCGACTGGCTGCGCAGCGCCGGTTTTAGCGTCAACCCCAACGTGGCCCGCTGCGCCACGCCGGCCGAGGTCCACGAGTTCTGCGCCCAGGCCCTCGAGCATCGCGGCGACTTGGACTACGACATCGACGGCGTGGTCGTAAAGGTCGACAGCTTCCAGCAGCAGCTCGACCTGGGCTTTACCGCTCGCGCACCGCGCTGGGCCATCGCCTTTAAGTTCCCGCCCGAGGAAAAGCAGACCGTCCTGCGCGAGATTCGCATCCAGGTGGGCCGCACCGGTGTGCTCACGCCGGTCGCCGAGTTCGACCCGGTGACGGTTGCCGGCTCCACTATCGCGCGCGCCACGCTGCACAACATCGACGAGATCCGCCGCAAAAACGTGCGCGAGGGTGACACCATCATCGTGCACAAGGCGGGCGACGTAATCCCTGAGGTCGTGGGCCCCGTGCTCGACAAGCGCCCGGCCGACAGCGTTGACTGGCAGATGCCCGAGGTCTGTCCCGTGTGCGGCAGCCCCGTGGTCCACGAGGATGGCGAGGTGGCCTACCGCTGCGTATCGATCGACTGCCCCGCACAGCTCAAGGAGCGTCTGCTCCATTGGGTGAGCCGCGGCTGCATGGACGTCGACGGCCTGGGCGACGAGATCGTCGACAAGATGATCGCCGCCGGCCTGATCCACGATGTCGCAGACTTCTACCAGCTCACGGTCGACGACATCGCAGGCCTGGACACGGGACGCACCTATGCCAGCTCCAACAGCAAAAAGGGCGTCAAGAAGGGCGACCCCATCCCGGTGGGTCTCAAGACGGCCGAGAAAATCATCGCCGAGCTCAATAAGTCCAAGAGCCAGCCGCTCGGTCGCGTGCTGTTTGCCCTGGGCATCCGCCATGTGGGCAAGAGCGTGGGCGAGGTCATCGCCGAGCGATTCCTGTCGATCGACAAGCTCATCTTGGCGAGCGAAGAGGACATCGCCGAGTGTGAGGGTATCGGTCCCAAGATTGCGGCGAGCGTCAAGCAGTTCCTGGCCGTGCCCGAGAACCTTGCCGTGCTGGAACGTCTGCGCCAAGCGGGCCTTTCGCTCGAGGTCGACTTGGGCGCCGCTCATGCGCAAGCCGCGGCCGAAGCTGGCGTGGCGGGCGAGCTCGCCGACGCACAGCCGCTTGCGGGTCTGACCTTCGTGCTCACCGGCACGCTCGTCAACCGCACGCGCGACGAGGCGGGCGCGGCGCTCAAGGTGCTCGGCGCCAAGGTTTCGGGCAGCGTGTCAAAGAAGACGAGCTATCTGGTCGCCGGCCCCAAAGCGGGCTCCAAGCTCACCAAGGCCGAGCAGTTGGGTGTGCCCGTACTGGACGAGGATGCGCTCGAGCAGATCTTGGCTACTGGTCAGGTGCCAGAGGCGTAAGGCATCGATGGCCAAATTGAAGAACCGCCCGGAAGCACGATGCCTTCCGGGCGGTTCTTACTTTGCTGGGGAAACGGGCACCGTGATCTGCGTCACGTAGGTCTCTGGATCGTCGCTGATGATGTCATCGATAAGGGCGATCTCGCGCGAGGGGCCGGCGGGCGTCAGGTTGTGTTCGTGCATGTAGCTCAGCAGTTGCTCGTAGCGTGGGGCTGCTTGCCCGTGCGTGCCGCGGAAGCTTATGGTCAGGCAGTGCGCGGCAGGTCGCGTCTCAACGTCACCCAAGTAATCATCGGTGTCATCGAGCAGCAGAAAGACCTCGTCGTAGCCATCAAAGTCACCGGCGGCCAGGCGTTCGGGCGCGATGCCCACACCCAGATTGCCCAGATAGGCAAAGGTTTCGTGCTGCCCCTGCTGAAGCTGGCGGATATGCCATCCCAGCGAATAGGCGTCGGTGGGATTGACGCGCTCGTGCAGCGTGGCGCAGCGAAGTTCGGGTTCCTCGGTTTCGCTAATGGTGTCGAGATCGGCATTCAAAGCGCCATGAAGCAAGGCAAGCCGCTGGTCAATCTTGCGCGACATGCGCTCCAGCTCACGCCGCTTGTGCTCAATTAGCTCCTGTTGCTTGGTCAGTTGCCGTTGCATCAAATCCACATCGCGCGTAGTGACAAACTCGCGAATTTGCGCCAACGGCAAGTCGAGAACACGCAGGTTGCCGATGGTGTTGAGGGTGGAGAGCTGCCGGGATCCGTAGTAGCGGTACCCACTCGTCGGATCGACATATGCCGGCTCCAATAGCCCCATCTGTTCGTAATGGCGCAGTGTGCCCACGCTCAAATTGAGCAAGCGCGCCACCTCGCCAATGCGGAGCAGGCCCTCGGTGTGTTCGCTTGGCATGTCGGTCACAGGACCGCTCCTTTCGGTAAAACAGGGGAGAGGCGCTAGGCCTGCGTCGCCTCGCTACGCCACCAGCTTGTCAAAAGTTCCGCGGCGGTTGAGCACGGTAAATGCAATCATGCAGATGACCGCCGACAGAATCGACCCGCACGGCGAGGCGATGCCCATGGGGAACAGCGTGTCGGAATAGGCGTTCGACAGCAGCCATGCACCGGGCACGCGAATGAGCACAACGGCCAGCACGTTGTGCGCAAAGCCGATGTAGCTCTTGCCATACGCGGCGAAAAAGCCACTAAAGCAAATGTGGATGCCGGCAAAGATTGCGTCGAAAATATAGCTGCGCATATAGCCGGTACCGGCGGCGACTACTGCAGCGTCCTTGGCAAAAAAGCCGATAAACGCCGGCGCCACCAGCCACATCAGCACCGTGATCAGGCAGCCGTACACTACCGAGATGGTCATGGCGTCTTTGAGCACCTGACGTGCGCGGTCGCCCTTACCCGCACCGGCGTTTTGCGCCGTGAGTGCGCTGACGGTGGCGCCCATGGAGCTCGGGACAATGAATAAAAAGCTGATCATCTTCTCGACCAAGCCCACGGCGGCGGCGTCGACCAGGCCGCGGTGGTTGGCGATGACGGTGATGAACATAAACGCCACCTGGATGCAGCCGTCCTGCACGGCTACGGGCACGCCGATCTTAAGGATGCTGCCGAGCACCTCGGGCTGGGGGCGTAGGTCGCTGCGCTTGAGGTGAATGTGCGTACGGCGGCTCTTGAGCCACACGAGCGCGAGAGCCACGCTCGCCGTCTGCGCGATGACTGTGCCGAGTGCCGCGCCTACGGGGCCGAGCCCCATGTGGCCGATAAACAGAAAGTCGAGCGCGATGTTGATGATGCATGCCACGCCAATCACGTACATGGGCGAGCGCGAATCGCCTAGGCCGCGAAAGATGGCCGAGAGGATGTTGTACGCGGCGATAAAGGGAATGCCGATAAAGCAAATGCGCAGGTAGGCGGCGGTGCCTTCGACCGCTTCGGCCGGCGTGCCAATGAGCGCCACGATCTGCGGGCACAGTGCGAGCAAGGCAGCGGCCAGCACCACCGAGACACCCATAAACAGCGTGATGGTGTTGCCGATGGCGGTCTCGGCGCGATCGAAGCGGCGCGAGCCCACGGCGTGGCCGACGATGACCGTCGTTCCCATGGCCAGACCCACGAGCGTCACGGTAATGATATAGAGTGTCTGCGCGCCGTTGCCCACAGCGGTGATGCCGGCAGCGCCGCTAAACTGCCCCATCATGTACAGGTCGGCCATGCCGTAGAGCATCTGCAAAAAGTAGGAGAGCATATAAGGCAGGGCAAAGACCGCGATGGTCTTGAGGACATTGCCGCGTGTAAGGTCGTGTTCCATGGGCGGGGCTTTCTGGCTGGGTTTGTTTTGCTACCAGTGTAGTGAAAACCATACAACGATTGTAGAGTCAAGGTTTATGTTGGCAGCGGGGCGAAAAAAGTCGCGCTCCAAGCACGATGCTTTGACCCTCCGTGCCCCTCACCTCGCCTCAAACCATCACAACATTCGACGTTTTTTGCCAAAAACGGGAAAAACATCGAATGTTGTGATGGTTTTTCTACCACTCGATCGGGTGGAATCGCTTTCTTGCGCACGAAGGTGTGCGGACCCGTGGGCAGGGGAATAAGGTTGGTTATCCGACTCCATTGGAGGGCTCATGGACCTGCCGATCGTCCTGTCCCATAAGACTGCCTGGCTGTATCACAACGTGGCGCGCCCGTGCGAGCCGCTCTCGCGGGCGAGCAGCCTATACGATGAGGACTCGCCTGCTAACGAGGCGGAGCCGACTGCGGGCCTGCCCAAATTGGGACTCGATGCCAAGGGGCTGAGGGCTTCAACGGCAGTTGGGATCGTTACCGACTATCTGGTTTCGCTCGGTATTCCACGAGAAGAGCTCGATCATATCGACACACTCGTCAACTTCGATTTTGAACGCTCGACGCCGGCTGGATTTAGGTGCCATGTGTTTGGAGCGCCGGTACCTCCAGGCCATCTTATCGAGGTGACAGAGGGCCTTCTGGTGGTTGATGAGGCCATGTGCTTTGTCCAGGCGGGTTCGTGGATGAGTGAGACCGAGCAGCTGGAATATGGCTACGAAATCTGTGCCCGATACCATTTGAATCATCTGTCGACAGGCGATTATATCGAGATGGGGCAGAGGTATACCGTTGCCGACTTGATTGCCTATTGCAATGAGAACCGATCTCGTCAGGGGGCTATACGCGCGGCCGCCGTGCTCAAGCGCGTGCACGATGGCGCGCGGTCGCCCATGGAGACGGCCACCGCAATCATGGTCGTAGCAAAACGTTTCCAGGGCGGGCTGGGATACGCCAAAATCGAGCTCAACCATAGGGTCGATGTTCCCAACGAGTTCAAGTGTCTCGCAAAGGCCGGGTATTTCGAGATTGACGTATATGCGCCTGCGAGCGGTACGGGGATTGAATACAACGGCTCGGACCATCTTGATAAACAGCGCAGCGCGTCGGATGCGGAGCGTATGACCGTACTGAGCGCGCTGGGCTTTAGGATGATCGTCCTCACCGGGACTCAGTTTGCCCATCAGCTGCAATTGCACCGGGCGATGAACGCCATTGCGCTCGCTATGGGCCTCAAGTGCGACCGAAGCGAAGCGTTCCAAAAGCGGCAGAACGACCTTCGAGAATTCGTGATTCGCCACTGGGACGGCGGCCTCTAGGGGCGCTTTGGTCTTTCTACGGGGTGCCGTGGGCAGGCAAACCATCACAACATTCGACGTTTTTTGCCAAAAACGGGAAAAGCATCGAATGTTGTGATGGTCTGTGTGTTGAGGATGGGCTTGGGAAGTCCGTTTTGCTCGAAGCGACCTGTCCTGTCGTACGGGTGTCGGCATGATTCTCTCGTGGGGTATTATGTTTTCCGAAGAATAAAACGCCGCGTGAGGGGAGGGTTGCGTGGACGGGCACGTGCAACATGACGGCTTTGGCCGCGATATCAACTACCTGCGCATTGCCGTTACCGACAAGTGCAATTTCCGCTGCATTTACTGCATGCCGGCCGATGGCGTGGCGCCCCGTGCACACGACGAGCTACTCAGCGCCGAGGAAATCGCCCGCTTTGTGCGCTTGGTGGCGGGGGAGGGCATTCGCCGCGTACGCCTGACGGGCGGCGAGCCGCTGGTCAGCCGCCGTATCATCCCGCTCATTCGCGACATCCGCGCGATTCCGCGGATCGAGGACATCTCGCTCACCACCAACGGAGCCCTGCTGCCCAAGCTGGCGCCGCAGCTCAAGGACGCGGGGCTTAACCGCGTCAACATTTCGCTCGACACGCTCGACCCTACGCTCTTTGGAAAGATCACGCGCCTGGGTCGACTCGAGCAGACCATGGCTGGCATCGACGCGGCGCTGGCTTGGGGCTTTGAGCCCGTTAAGGTCAACTGCGTTGTTGTGCGCCGGCTCAACCAGGATGTGGCGGCCCTCGCACGACTGACCGTCGACCGCCCCATCCACCTGCGCTTTATCGAATGCATGCCCATCGGCGACGAGCGCACGAGCTCGCATTGCGCCGTGGACCCTCACGCACCCACGCTCAACCCCGAGTTGTGGGATGCGAGCGACAGCGTGCCGAGCGACGAGCTGCGGGCGCGCGTCAATGCCGGGGCCGTCGCGATGGGTCTGGGCGAGCTCGAACCGCTTGACATCACCGACGCTCCTGCCGGCGCGGGCCCCGCGCGCTATTGGCGCTTTCCGGGCGCGGCGGGAACGGTCGGCTTCATCAGCGCCATGTCCAACCATTTTTGCGCGAGCTGCAACCGCCTGCGCCTGACGGCCGATGGCAACGTGCGTCCGTGCCTGTTCAGCGATGCCGAGTATTCGGTGCGCGAGGCGTTGCGCCGTGGTGATGATATGCAGGTACTTTCGATTTGGCGCGATGCCGTGGCCCACAAACCGCAGGAACACGCGATAATTGAGGGCACGCAACGATTTATGTCCCAAATCGGAGGATGATCATATGGCCAAGAGCAGGTACGCCGATGCCACCAAGGCCGCTCGCAGGGCCGCGATGTCTGCCCATAAAGCCACGGCTGCTGCCAGCAACACCGCTGGGTCCGCGGCGGTACAGCCGTCCGCCGGCACTGCTGCCGAGCCCGCCCGCGACGCCCGCCGCGACGAGCTGACGCACGTGGATGCCAAGGGCGAGGTGCGCATGGTTGACGTGTCCGACAAGGCCGAGACCCATCGCATTGCCATCGCCGAGGGCACGATTCTTATGCACCCCGAGACGCAGGCCATGGTGCTGCAGGATGGCGCTAAAAAGGGCGACGTGCTCGCTTGCGCACGCGTTGCGGGCATCATGGCCATCAAACGTACGAGTGACATCATCCCCATGTGCCATCCGTTGCTCATTACCAAGAGTAAGTGCGATATCGAGCCTATCGCGCCGGCGGGGACGCCTGCCGAGGACGTGCCCGAGGGCTGGGCGCCGCCGCGCGCGGACGGGCAGGTTGGCTTTCATGTGTTGGTCACGGCGGGCGTGACGGGCAAGACGGGTATTGAGATGGAGGCCCTGACCGGCGCGAGTGCCGCGTGCCTCACGATCTATGACATGTGCAAGGCGGTCGACCGCGGTATGGAGATCGTCGACGTGCGCCTGCTGCACAAGGAGGGCGGCCGCTCGGGCGTGTGGGATCGCGCAGGGCGTCAGGCCGCTGCTGTTGAAGCCGTGGCCGCTGACGGTGCCGCGCCCGCGAGCGCATCCGTCGCCGTCGCGCCCGCAGCTCCGACACCGGCCGTCCCCGCGATCGCGTTTATCGGCTACCAAAACTCGGGCAAGACCACGCTCGTCGAGAAGGTCATTGCCGAGCTCACCCGCCGCGGCCTGCGCGTGGGTTCGCTCAAGCATCATGGGCATCATGGCTTTGATATCGACGTGCCCGCTAAGGATACCTGGCGCCATCACCAGGCCGGATCCAAACACGTGGGGCTCATCTGCGCTACGCGCTGGGCGGAGTACGCCGACACGCGCGAGGAGGACGAGATGCCCGCGCGCGAGCTGCTGTCGCGCTACAACGATGTCGACGTGGTGATCATCGAGGGCTACAAGACCGAGGGCTTCGACAACATCGTCGTCGCGCGATCGGGTGTGGATCGCCTGCGCGGCAAGAGCTCGCTTGACTTGGTCGACGGTCGCACGCTGGCGCTTGCCTGCAATGAGGCCCTGGCGCGTCAGGCCTTCGACGCCGGCTTCGCGACCCGAGCCATCAACATCAACGACGCCCGAGCCATCTGCGACCTTATCCAAGATCACCTTTAGGGGCCGGCTCGCTGCGCTGCCATAACATGCCAAAAAGGGACAGGTTTATTTTGGCAGGTTTTATCTGGGCAAACGCCATTTCCACCACAAAGGGGCCAGGCACCTTTGTGGTGGATTTTGCTTTGGTAGATGTGTGGGACATGCCTTACAATCTACCAAGTAGTTCATGACGGGCGAAAAACGGAGAAAAGGGGCTTGATGCGTCCTTAATGTTTCATGCGGATAGATTGATTTGACAGACGGTGGCGAATGCCCGCCGTCCACATTCGTATGAAACAAGGAGTCTCCATGCTCGTCTCTCTTTTCTCAAAGCCTCAATCATCGCTTTCCGTGCAGGCAAAGCGCCTGGTGGCGATGCGCTTTCTCATCTACACCGGTTTTCAGACCAGCTACTTTATCGGCGTTATCGGAACACTCACCTATGCGGACGGCGCTTCGGTCATCGCGACATCGCTGGCTGTCCTGTTTATGAATGTATTTGTGATCCTGGGATCCTTTGCGGGTGGCGCGGAGCTCGACGCCTGGGGTCCGCGCCGCCATTTCTTGCTGAGCATCATCGGCGCTCTCGCAACTGGCACGGCAATCATCGCTTTTGGTAGCGCGACCGGCGTCGTCCTGCTCGGCGCGGTGTTCCTAGGCTTTACGATGGGATTCGCTCAGCCCATTGCCACGTCCTATCCGGCCTATCTCACCAATGACCCCGTCGAGCTCAAAGACATCAACTCCGCCATTGCCATGTTCTCAAACGTGAGTATCATCGTCGGACCCACGTTGGGCGGCTTTGTCGCGGCTGCTGCATCGTCACGCGCGGTGTTCGTGCTCATGATGCTCTTTACCGTGCTGGCGCTCGTTGCCGGCTGGGGCTTTAGGTCGCAGACCAGCCATGTCGCCGGGCATGCGGATGCCGATTCGGCAGAGGAAGGGGAGCGTGCGGGACAAAGCTCCAACCCCAGCACGTCCGCCCGCGCCACCTTCGCAGCCAGCATCAAGACAGTCTTCACCAACAGCGTCCTCGCGCTACTTTTCTGCATCATTTTTCTTTCGAACTTTGGCTACGGAGCCTTCGATCCGCTGGAGTCGTTCTTCTACCGCGATGTCCTGCACGTCGGCGTTGAGTGGATGGGTTGGCTCTCGTCTGCCTCGGGCGTGGGCGCGGTGCTGGGTGCTGTGCTCGCGCTCCGCTTGCCGCCGCACCTGGTCAGCCTTAAAACCTTGCTCGTGGCGCTCATGTCCGTGGGCCTGGGAAGCCTGCTCTATGTGGGGACGCCGTACGTGGGCGTGGCCCTCGTCGGCCAGATCGCCCTGGGCATAGCTTGGGGCGTCGTCAACCCGCTCCACAACACCATTGTGCAAACGACGGCTCCGCTCGAGCAACTCGGTCACGTGAACTCGGTCATGGGCTTTGGCAATATGTTTGCCGGCGTGGCCCCGCTGGCGATTGCCCCGTGGCTGGCGGCGACGTTTGGCGTGCAGCAGACGCTCATCGGAGCAGGCATGGTCGTGACGGCAGTCCCCGCGGCGTTGCTGCTGTTTGGGCGCCGGCATTTTGATCGTGCCGCAAGGCAGTAAAACCCATCACAACATTCGATGAAAATCGCGATTTTGCCGAAAAACGTCGAATGTTGTGATGGTTTGGCCCGCAAACGTCGCAACCACCACAAAGGGGCCAGGCACCTTTGTGGTGGTTTTTGCTTTGACGGGCCGCGCCTGCGCCTTGGTATAGCATGTACGCCGTTCACGACCACACCCCACACCGCCGCGCAACCCAGAAAGGCCCCCATGGACACCACCTTCAGCCACATCAAAGCCGTGTTCTGCGATATCGACGGTACGCTGCTCACGAGCCAGCACACGGTGTCCCCGCGCACCGTGGCGGCGATCCGCGCCCTGCGCGACCGCGGCGTGCTTTTTGGCCTGTGCACCGGGCGCGACGCCCACGCGACCGAGGCCATGTACGAGTTCTGGGGCATCGAAGGCCTGGTGGACGTGCTCGTGGGCTGCGGTGGCGCCGAGGTCATCGATCGCGCGCACGCCATCAACGAGCTGAGCTTTCCGCTGCCGGGCGAGACCATCGCGCGCATCTGCAAGCACATGGCGGACCTTCCGGCAACACCCGTCTGCCCCCGAGACGGCGTGTTCTACGTGCCCGAGAGCAACGCGTGCGTCGAGCACCTGTCGCGCGTCGACGGCGTGCCCTACCAGGTGGTCGATTTTGCCGAGTTTTTGCGCGAGCCGCAGCCCAAGGTGATGTTTACCATGGCGCCCGAGGTAATGCCGCGGGTGATTGAGCGGGCGTCGACGTTTGCCGATGACACTGTTAAGGCGGCGGCCCTGCAGACCACGCAGCGGCTCTACGAGTTCATGGATCCGCGCGTGTCCAAGACGCGCGGCCTTGTGCGCGTGGCGGAGCTCAACGGCATGGAGCTTCAGAACATCTGCGTGTTTGGCGATGCCGATAACGATACCTGCATGGTGGCCGACGCCGGCGTGGGTGTGGCCATGGCAAATGGCAGCGACGCCACCCGTGCCGCCGCGGACTTTGTAACCGCGAGCAACGACGAGGACGGCATCGCGATCTTTATCCAGGAGCATCTGCTGTAGCGCCTGGGGGCAGCCACAAAGAGGGCAGAGCGCCTTTGTGGTGGTTTTCCAAGCGTCCCAACAGTCGATTGTTGGGACGCTTTTTTGTAGCGAGGAGATTTGCAGCCGGTAACATGCAATGTCATTCAAGTTTCGATGTATGAACATGTCGGCACACGCTGGTTGTGCAGTAATTGACCAATTAGCTCATAACTAATATTTGCAGGTAGATATACTGCCATTCACGGCGCAATTTTGGCCGTTCACAGATTGAGCGGGTTAAAACAAAATGTTGTACAAACAATGGTAAAGTGTCATTTATCTAGATTTGCTAACGAGTTCACCAGCGTCTTTCCGAAATTTAACCCTCGAAAAACAATGCATAGTTTGAATAATTGTCAAGAAGTTAAGGCAACGTAAAGCAAAACTGACATTGTTAGGCTTGCGTTGTTTAAACAAAGAGTAATAATATGCATATCGAGCGCGAGCAATTATAGGTTGCGCGCCCAAGTTTGATGGTGAAAGAGCAAGATCGCGGTCTCTTGGGGAGGAGACATCGATGAAAGCGAATTCGGATAAATCTAAGCAGAGTAATAAAGCGACGCGCCGTGTGCTGGCAGGCGTTTTGTGCGGAGCCTCCGTTTTGAGCCTGGTACTGTCGCTCGTCATGCCTCCGATCTCGCAGGCCATTGCCAACGATGCCCAGACGGTTTCTACCGAGGAAACTGTGATGGGGGGGGGTTCCTCAAGTGAGTCTACTGATGTAGGCAACACCAACAACGGGGATACCGAAAACCAGAATAGTGACGATGCTGCGGGCGACGACGAAATCCAGCAGGAGGAGCAGCCCAAGGACGAGTCGCAGGCAGAAGAAAATGAAGCGATCGACGATGGCGCTGGTTCGTCAGCCGAGGAGGCTGTGGCGAGCGAAGAGACAGCCACGGACATCAAGAATGCCGGTGACTTGCAGGGAAAGCTTCTAGGCGTTGAGGAAAATCAAACCGCCAGCTTTACGCTTGCGGCTGATATTGACTTTCCTGGTGAAATCACACTTAACAAAGGCGGCAGCAATATCACCCTTGACCTAAGTGGTCATAAGATTAAGCACTCGAGCGCCGACAAGCCGTTATTCAATGTTGCCGGTGGTGCGTCACTTACAATTAGGGATTCTGCACAGGTGGGTGAGACGGTCAGCGAGGGCCAGCAGCTAGCTGATCAGGGGCAGAGCCTGAATGCCGATAATTATGACAAGAATGCCGCCAATTATGGCAAGAATGCCGAACTGACTTACGATAACGATAACATTCCATCTAATCTTACCTACTACGTGACCGAATCGTCCCCGAGCGGAACAGGCACAACCGAGACACTTGTCAAACATGACGTTGAGATTAAAGGCGCCATCGTGGCGTGCGACGGCAACGCAAATCTAAAGCTCATCAATCTGTATAACAACAACGGCAAGGGTGGCACGTTTAACCTTGTGAGCGGCGTGATCACGCAAAAACAAGGCAGCAGCGTTAGCAGCTTGGTCTATGCCGAGAACGGCTCTACCGTCAACATGCGCGGCGGCTATGTGTGTGGAGCTTCTGGCTCGGGTGCGGGCGGCGGAATTGAAATACACGGTAATTCGACCCTCGAGGTTTCCGGTGGCGTAATTGCCGGCAACAGTGCTCCTAGTGGCGGTGGTGTGTATGCTAAAGACTCCACGGTCAACATAACTAATGGCGTAATCTCCGGCAACAGCACGCTTGCTACTGGTGTTGGTTTCGGCGGCGGCATCATGGCCGAAGGCGGCAGCGTTACTGTTTCTGGTGGCTACATTACTAACAATAAATATGCCAATTACTGTGGTAACGATGGTAATGGCGATCATGGCGGTGCTGGACTTGCCGCTAAAAACGGTACTCATGTCACCATTTCTGGTGGCCAGATTACGGGCAACTATTCTGAGGAAGCTGGCGGTGGCGTCTATGTGACCGACATCGGACACCAAGGGGGGAGAACGGCATGGCTCAACATTACGGGGGGAACTATTGCCTCTAACGTGAGTTTTCGCTCTGAGGGTGCCGGCATTCGCGTGGGCCAGATGGTTGACGCGATGATAAAAGGAGCGTCAAATTCAAATCCAGTCTATATCACTAATAACCACTGCATGTCTCGCTTTGACTGGGGTGGAGGCGGCATCTTCGTCCAGGGCGATTCTAAGGTCGCGTCTAATGCTGGTAGGCTATTTGTCTATAACTCCTATATAAGCAGCAATGAGGCCGGTGGCTACGGTGGCGGCGTTGCGGTTTGCCCGACGGGTAAGACTTTGGTGACAGGCACCGACGGCACGGCGATTTTCGGTAATACTTCTGCCGGAAATGAGCAAAACGCGAACGATTACGAATCCGTGAGTAATACAGGCAATAACGGCACCCCCCATCTTTCCGGCGGTGGTCACGGTAAGGACCAGGACTCCGACGCCTACAATGCCGAAGTGTTTCGCGAAAACGGCCACGCGGACTTCTTCCTTGCGGCGGAGGGTCATACGACTCCGATCGCGGCGGTGATTGGCAAAATGCTTGGCGGCGGCGATGCTAAGTATCGGGGAAGCTTAGAGCTTCAGAAAGCCATTACTGTCCCCGCTAACGGTGGCGTGCAGGTATATAACAGCATCGGCCTGAGTTCGAATGTTAAGGCTCAAGACCCCGAGGCGATCAATGCGCGAAAGGCTGCGCTAGAGGCGGGCGCGACGTTTATCACGGGCAATTATTCCTGGAACCATGGCGGCGGCATCATGTCGAACGGCGACCTGTACATGGGCGCGCCTGAGGACACGTATGTCTATCCGAGCCTCAAGCTCAAGGCGACCAAGAAGCTGGAAGGCCGCAAGCTCAATGATGGGGAGTTCTCCTTTACGGTGTATCGCAAGGATTCAGACGACCCTTTGGCTGGCACGACAGCTGGCACGACATTCAATCGCGACGTTTGCACCGAGGTTGGAACAGCAGCAAATGATGCAGAAGGCAGCATTACGTTTGACCTTGGTGAACAATTCGCATCGAGTGGCGCGGGTAACGAAATCACATACTACTTGGTCGAAGATCCCGGTGGTGATTCTGGCATCACGTACGACTCCAGCGTGTATAAGATTGTGGTGACGGCCGAAGATACCAAGACCTTGCTCATGTCTGTTCCGAGTAAAGAAAACTCAAGCCAACTGAAGGATCTTTACATCCATAACTACACGATTAAAAACGTCGGTGTAACCAAGTACGAATTCCGCGAGTCGTCTGGGAAGTGGGAGAACGTAAAAGCGAGGAGCAAGGTGCAGAAGAGTGGAGACTATTATCCAATTATCTGTGAGGGTGACTCCACGACTTTCACTAACAAGTTCACTCCGTACGACTCGAAGGGCTCCTGGACGCCTATGGCGACTAAGGTCGTTGAGGGTGGCGAGATGAAGGAGTTCACGCTCCAGCTTGCGACCGACACAGATTTTACGGATATCGTTAGCAGCAAGTCCACCACTGCCGACGGCGACAAGTCCCAGACCCTGAGCTTCGACAAGATTGATTACAAACTCGATCAACTCGACCAGCTCGCGTCTGGCCCCGCTGGCCGTGGTGCTTCCAAGACCTTCACGTACTACGTGCGCGAGAAAGACGACGGTTCGCTGTTCTCGCACTATACGTACGACAAGTCGGTCTATCAGATTACGGTTAACGCGACTGACGACTCTAACCACCATATCGACGTCACTGCGACCTACAAGCAGATTCAGGATCGTGATGGCAAGCCAGTGACCAACGACATGGGCCGCGAACTCACTGAAAGTTCCACCCCCACCTTCACCAACACCTACTCCACCTCTTTGCCCCTTTCTGGTATGTCGGGCGTCACTCTGACGTACCTTGCCGGCGCGGTGGTGCTTTGCGCTGCTGCGGCCTGGATGCACATTCGTCGCAAGGCGAATGCGAAGGGAGGTAAGCGTCGTGAATAAGAAAGTTTGCTCCTTCCCGATCTTGTTTGCGCTGCTTACCCTCCTGATCGGCACCTGCGCGGTTGTGTTCCCCGCATCCGCGCAGGCCGCGCCGACCTCGACCGGTTCCATCACGGTGAGCGGCACCGTGGCGCGCAGCTACGACGCCTACCAGATCTTTAGCGCCAACGTCGTCGACGGCGACAGCGACGCCAAGATCGCCACCGACCTCGCCTGGGCAAGCGACGCCGTGCGCGACGCCGCGCTGCCTGTGCTGCACAGCGCCGGCATGCCCAATTCCCAGACCACCGCGCAGGAAGCTGCCGAGTGGCTCAACACCGATTCCCACCTTACGAGCGCGCTGAGCGCGCAGCTCGCTCGTTCCCTCCAGAGCTCTGGCGCCGAGCTCGCGGCCCTCAACGCGGGCACGGCGGCCGAGCTGCCCTGCGGCTACTGGCTCATCGTCGCCGACGACGACGCCATCGCCCAGGGCGAGGCCGGCACCGCGCCGATCATGGCCCTGGTGGGCGGCAGCGCCGTCACCGTCAAGCCCAAGGCCGCGACCCCCAAGGTGGCCAAGCACGTGCTGGAGGACAGCACCGCCGCATGGCAGAAGGCCGCCGACGCCACGGTCGCCGACGACCTGTACTGGCGCCTCTCTGCCACGGTCCCGGCGGGGCTCACGGCCTACGACACCTACGCGGTGCGGTTCGTCGACACCATGAGCGCGGGGCTCGACCCCTCCAAGGTGGCCGCGAGCATGCGCGTGTACGTGGCGGCGGGCGCGGACGGTGGCTTCGACGCCGTCCAGACCGGCAAGGACGGCCGAGCCGACACCGAGCCCGCGAAGGGCTGGACCGACATCACGGCCCAGTGCGCCACCAAGGTAGCGGTTGACGGAACCTTCACCGTGCGTACCGGCGACCTCATCGCCGCGCTCGGCGGGGCCGACGCCTTCACCGCGGGCGCCCGCGTGGTCGCCGTGTACAACGCGCCGCTCAACAGCGCGTGCAACCACGGCATCGCGAAGGGCAACCCCAACGAGGTCTACCTGCGTTACCCGCGCTCTCCCTTTGCTGACCAGTTCAGCGATGCCGGCTTCACCAGCACGCCGAGCGACGATGCATGCGCCTACACCTGGGATCTCGCGCTCACCAAGCGCGGCAGCGACGGCGACAAGCCGCTGCCCGGGGCGGTCCTGAGCATCACCGACGACCGCGGTCGCGCGCTGGCGGCCGACGGCACGTGGGATGCGCAAGGCAAGGCCACCGTCACCACGGGCGAGGACGGCCGCGTGACCGTCTCGGGCGTGGACCCGGGCAAGCTGGAGGTCCGCGAGCTCAAGGCGCCCAAGGGCTACACCGCCTTTGAGGGCACGCGCTCCGTGACGGTCAAGGCCGAGGGCCTGGACGTCGACCAGGTGGCCGCCGCCAAGCCCAAGCTCACCATCACGGCCGAGTCGCCCCTGCGCGCCGACAGCGCGGATGGGTCGACGGGCAGCCTGGAGGCGTCGCTCATCAACACGCCCACCGGCACACCCCCTAGCATTACCACCGGAGGCTTTATGCCCTCGACTGGCGATATGGCAATGTACGCCGCGGCCGCTGCAGCGGTCGCCGGAGCTGCACTGATCGTGGTCGCGCTCCTGGTCAAGCGGGGAGGTGGCAGCCATAAAGAGTAGCTGGCAGCCCCACAGAGAGCGGGGCGAGACGTAGCGAAGTAGATGCTAAGACACAGACAGATGATGATCGATCGAATGAGAATCAAACGGAAAACGGAGGAAAAGAAGATGAGCATGAGCAAGAACATCGCACGCCTGGCAGTAACCGCTGGCCTCACCGCAGCCCTGAGCTTCGGTGGAGTCATGGCCCCGGTGAGTATGGCGTTTGCTGCGGAGGGTGCTGCGACTGCGAATGGCTCGGTGACCATCACGAACGTTAAGGGCAACGATACCGAATTCTATGGCTATCAGATTTTTAATGCTGATGTTGCGATAGTCAAGGGTAAGACGGTTGTGCGCAATATCACCTGGGCGAACGATGATGTGAAGACGGCTGTCGAGAATGTCATTAAGGATAACGGTTACGGTGGTACAACCGCTCAGGATGCTGCAGACTGGATAACGTCCAAGGTGACAGGGACCGATAAGACAACCCGTGTTGACTCTAATCACATTGCTTATAAGATTGCCGCTGCCGTAGACGATCTTACTGACAAGACGACAACGACCAAGCGCGTTGCCTCCGGCCTTAAGCATGGTTACTGGCTCTTTGTGACCAAGGCTGACACTATTGGTGATGGTGAGGCAGGTACGTCCCCCATCTTCACTGTCGTGGGAAGTGCGCCTGTTGAAATCACCGAGAAAACGGGCATCCCCACTGTCGAGAAGAAGATCGTAAGCGATAAAGACGGTACGGAGTACGATGCCGCCGACTCTCGGATCGGCCAGGACGTGACGTACAACCTTTACGGTACCGTCGCCGAGAACTTCGATAAGTACAGCACGTATTTCTATCAGTTCTCCGACCAGATTTCCAAGGGCCTGACGCTGCAGAAGAATAGCGCCAAGGTGTATCTGTACGATTCCCCTGAGGCAGCAAAAGCCGATCCGAGCCATACGAATAATACGGGGAAAGATATTACGACGGACTTTACCGAGAAGTCTTATGATGCCGATCCGTCTGACGGTAGCGTTACGACGACATGGACTTGCAACAACCTTAAAACTATCCAAGGCGTGACCATCACGGAGAATTCTTGCATCGTCGTCTCCTATAAGGCAAAGATTAACAGCATGGCTACCGTTGGAGACAATGCGGGTAACACCAACACTGTCAAACTTGAGTATTCAAACAACCCTATGACCAACGACACCGGCACGACGGTGCCCGATGAGGTCAAGACCTACACCTATGGCCTTAAACTGAATAAGGTTGACCTTGGCACCGAGAACGCACTACCGAATGCACAATTTACCATCAAGGTGAAGACAGCGGCGGATTCAAACCTAATGGGGAAATACGTTCACTCCGATGGAACTCTTGGAGATGATGCGTATGAGTTCACGACTGGCGACGATGGCACCTTTGCTGTCAAGGGCCTCGGTGCGGGAACCTATACGGTAGAGGAGACTGGCGCCCCTGAAAACTACGATAAGGTCGCACCTTTCGATTTCACGATTAAGCCGAAGAATGAAAGCGGGACAACAGGTGAAAGCTCGAGCGCGGATAAGTATGAACTAACCGCTCCGAGTGATCAGGTTATCATCGGTACGCCGAATGATGAGAAGGGCGACAACAGGCTCGAAGCCGAGACTGGCACAGCTACAAACGACGACGGCACCTTCAACATCACCGTTGGCGATACCAAGCAGGTCGGCCTTCCCCTCACCGGCCTTAACGGTGTGACCTTCACTTGGATCGCTGGTGGCGCGGTGCTGTGCATCGGTGTGGCGCACCTCATCCGCAGCCGTAAGCAGGCTGAGGAGTCCGAGCAGGAGTAGCGCTCACTCACCCATCCCTTTGGCAGGTGGGATGTGATGGCCATGAGACTTGCGGACACTTTTCTCGTCCATCCACGTTCTTGCTTCGCCATTTTCTTTTCGGGGCAGACTCCGCGCTGGAGTCTGCCCCGTTTTTTGGGATAACGCAGCCAGCCTCCACCGTCCGATGGATCAAGCGTATGAATATCGAACAAATGTTTGTCAAAATCGCGTTTACCGGCTGTGGGTGCATACGCTCGCAGTAAAATGGCTTTGCGACGCATCCCGTGCGCGGGCGGCCGACGACTCGATCGGAGGTCCCCAAATGCTGAAATTCCTTAACGCGCTCGCCGCCCTCGCGGCGGTGGGCACGTTCGTCATCGCGTTTCTTGACTCGTATGAGGTTCGGTTTAAGGTCCGTAGGCGCACGCGCGGTGCGGACGGTAGAAGGCATTTGCGCCGCAACAAGCGCAAATAAGAATGCCCGGGGTTAGAGGCCCGGGCATTTAACAACGTCGGAAACTGGTCGCCCGCGCTCCTAAGTACTTACGCGGGGTGCGTCGTTTCCTGTAGCTATTGTATCCCGAATCGCCCCGCCGATTCGGGACATTTTTAAAACGCAAATGCGGGCCCATACTTGCGCTGTGCAATGCTGTCAGGCTGCGTTGTCCGGTGCATGAGTTTGCTAATCGGCTATTATTTGTTTAGACAACCTGAGTTGTAGAGGAGTGACTGGCGATGGTGCAGGGCGCCAAACATATGAAGAGCAATAACGCCGCGGACAACGGCGGCTCAAGCCCTCAGCCCAAACCTCAACCAAAGTCCAAGCGCCGCCGCAAGCGGCTGCCGCGCTGGGCCGATCGGCTCATTACCATCGTCATCATCCTTATCGGCGTGGGCCTTATGACCTGGCCGTGGATCTTGGACCGGCTCGAGGCCTCGGGCGTGTTCAACCAGATCAGCACCGTGTCCAGCACCGTGGACGCGCTGTCTGCCGAGGAGCGCGAGCGCATCTTGCTGCAGGCGCGCTCCTATAACGAGCAGCTTGCCGGCGAGGCCACCGAGCTTCCCGCCGACCAGATCGAGCCCTACGCTCAGCAGCTCATCTTTGACCGCGACCCCATGATGAGCTGGGTCGAGATCCCCTCCATCGATGTGAGCATGCCCATCTACCACGGCACGAGCGAAGAAGTCCTCATGGCGGGCGTCGGCCACCTGGAGGGCACGAGCCTGCCGGTGGGCGGCACCTCGACGCATTGCGTGCTCACCGCGCACTCGGGCATGCGCAACCTGAGCATGTTCGACGACATTCACTCGCTGGAGCCCGGCGACCTGGTGCTGCTGCACACCATGAACAAGACGCTTGCCTACAAGATGGTGGATTCCGAGGTGGTGCTGCCCGAGGAGATGGAGTCGCTGACCATCGAGCCCGGCGCCGACAAGGTGACGCTCGTCACCTGCACGCCCTACGGCGTGAACGACCATCGCCTGTTGGTGCATTGCGTGCGCACCAAATACAACAAGAAGGACGTCGACAAGCAAAAGTCGCTGGCCGGCCGCCACTGGGGCAAGCGCGAGTTTGCCGTGCTCATCGTGGTCGTAGCCATTGTGCTGTTGCTGCTGGACATCGTGATCCACGCGGTCCGCAAGCGCCGCAAGGCCAAGGCCTCGGCATAGGACATCGTTCGGAACCACTACAAAGGGGACGGGCGCCTTTGCGGTGGTCGGGACTTCCAAACCATCACAACATTCGATGAAAATCGCGATTTTGGCGAAAAGCGTCGAATGTTGTGATGCTTTTCGTTGTGGGCGGGACGGTTTTCGCTGTGGACAGGATGGTTTTCGTTGTGGGCGACGCGGTTTTCGCTATGGACGGTGCGGTTTCGCTGCAGAACCGCCAGCCCTTCGCCTGCCAGCCCGCCCTCGTTACGTTTTCGCTGCATTTGGGTAAAGCGCCTGCTCCAAGCCGGCGTTGCCTTGTATACTAGAGCGGTTTATCTGTTATGCGGAAGGGAGCGCCTATGGCACTCAGCGAGAAAGACGTGCGCGGCATCGCCGAGTACGCAAAGATCGCACTGACCGATGACGAGCTCGCCCAGATGACGTCCTACATGAATGACGCCGTCCAGATGCTCGAGCCCGTCCTGCAATATGACTTACCCGACGTGGAGCCCACGTTCCATCCCATCGGAAGCCTGTCCAACGTGATGGGCGATGACCTGCGCGAGCCCGAGCGCGACCTGCCGCTCGACGTTGCGCTCGAAAACGCCGGCAGCGCACGCGACCGCTACTTCCGCGTGCCGTCCATTTTGGGAGAGGGGGAGAGCGAGTAATGGCGCAGAGCTTCGATTCCCTTACCGCCGCCCAGATCGCCGCGGGCGTTGCCGCCGGCGACTTTACCGCTACCGAGGTGGCTCAGGCCTCCCTTGCCGCCATCGAGGCGCGCGAGGGCGGGGTCCAGGCATTCCTGCAGGTAGCGCCCGAGCTTGCGCTCGAGGCCGCTGCGCGCGTGGATGCCGACCGTGCCGCCGGAAAGCCGCTACCCCCGCTTGCGGGCGTGCCGCTGGCCATCAAGGACAACATGAACCTCGTGGGCACGCGCACCACCTGCGCTTCCCGCATGCTCGAGAACTACCAGAGCGTCTACACCGCCACCTGCGTCCAGCGCATGCTCGATGCCGGCTGCCTGCCCATGGGCAAGGCCAACATGGACGAGTTTGCCTTTGGCAGCTCCACCGAGAGCTCGGCGTTCCACCGCACCAACAACCCCTGGGATACCGAACGCGTGCCCGGCGGCTCCTCGGGCGGCTCCGCTGCCGCCGTCGCCGCGGGCGAGGTCGCGCTCTCGCTGGGCTCGGACACCGGCGGCTCCATTCGCCAGCCGGCGTCGCTGTGCGGCGTGGTGGGCTTTAAGCCCACGTATGGCGCCGTGAGCCGTTACGGCGTGGTTGCCTTTGGCTCGTCGCTCGACCAGGTGGGTCCCTTTGGCCGCACGGTCGAGGATGTCGCGCTGGCCATGAACGCGCTTACCGGCGCGGGCCACGATCCGTACGACTGCACCAGCCAGGATTGCGCCGTCGACTTTACCGAGCACCTCAACGACAGCATCGAGGGTAAGCGCGTGGGCATCATCCCCGCGTTTATGGAGGCCGAGGGCCTGACGCCCGAGGTCCGCTCCGCCGTTGAGCGCGCCGCCCAGGAGCTGCAGAACCAGGGCGCCGAGCTGGTAGAGGTCGACCTGCCGCACCTGGACGCCGCCATCGCCGCCTACTACGTCATCGGCCCGGCCGAGGCGTTCTCCAACCTGGCTCGTTTCGACGGCATTCGCTATGGCTATCAGGAGGAGGGCTGCGCCAACCTGTCCGACCAGAGCTCGCTTTCGCGTGCCCACGGTTTTGGCGCCGAGGCCAAGCGCCGTCAGATGCTCGGCGCCTACCTGCTGAGCTCGGGCGTGTACGACAAGTACTACTACGCCGCGCAAAAGGCCCGCACGCTCATCACGCAGGACTATGACGCCGCGTATGCCAAGGTGGACACCATCCTCATGCCCGCCTCGCCGCGCACGGCCTTTAAGTTTGGCGAGATCAGCGACCCCACGCAGATGTACCTCTCCGATCTGTACACCATCTCGCTCAACATTTGCGGTAACGGTGGCATTTCGGTGCCGCTGGGCCTGGGCGAGGATACTCAGCTGCCCGTTTCTGCCCAGCTGGTGGGACCTGCCTTTAAAGACCGTCAGCTGCTTACGTTTGCCCGCGCCCTGGAGCGCGGCTTTGCCGATGCCGCCACGGGTGCGCCCGCGCTTTCTGTCGCGCCCGATTTTGCCGGGAAGGGAGGCGAGCTGTAATGAAGGAGCTATCCGAGGTCCTGCAGGATTGGGAGGCCGTGATCGGCCTGGAAATCCATACCGAGCTCACCGCACTCGATACCAAGATGTTCTGCAACTGCAAGCTCAGCCACGATGACGAACCCAACGCCAACGTGTGCCCGGTATGCCTGGGCCTGCCCGGTGCGCTGCCGGTGCCCAACAAGCGCGCCATCGAGAGCATCGTCAAGGCCGGTCTGGCCACCAACTGCGAGATCCAGCGCCACTCGATGTTCTACCGCAAGCACTACTTCTATCCCGATATGGCCAAGAACTTCCAGACCACGCAGGGCCCGGTCGCCTTTGCCATGTACGGTCACCTGGACCTGGACGTGACCGGTCGCGGTGCCGCCGAGCGCCCCGACTGCGCGTTTGGCGAGGCCGAGGCCCAGAGCCTGGCGAGCGCCTCGGCCAATGCCGAGGGCCTGTCCACGTCCATGACGTCGACCATGCGCGAGGGCAATCAGCGCGCCGGCCACCTGGCCAGCTATGAGGCGTCCAACCTGCAGATGCCCGAGCGTCGCGAGGACGGTTCCTACACGGTGCCCATCCGCATCCTGCGCATCCACATGGAGGAGGACGCCGCCAAGATGGTGCACGTGGGCGGTGCCGAGGGCCGTATTACCGCCGCTGCCGAGTCGCTCGTCGACTACAACCGCTGCGGCACGCCGCTGATTGAGCTCGTCACCGAGCCCGATCTGCGCACGCCCGAGGAGGCTCGCCTGTTTATGGAGAAGCTCCGTCGCATCTTTGTGACGCTGGGCATTTCGGACTGCTCCATGGAGAAGGGTTCCATGCGCTGCGACGGCAACGTGTCGCTGCGCCGCCGCGGCGAGACCAAGCTGGGCACCAAGACCGAGCTCAAGAACCTCAACTCGTTTAAGAGCCTGCACGACGGCCTTGCCTACGAGATTTGCCGTCAGGCCGAGGTGCTCGAGGAGGGCGGAATCATCTATCAGGAGACCCGCCACTGGGAGCCCAGCCGTAAGCGCACCGTGGTTATGCGTGTGAAGGAGACGGCCGACGACTATCGCCTGTTCCCCGATCCCGATCTGGCGCCGTTCGATCTGGACGACGAGTTCATCGACCGCTGCCGTGGCGAGATTCCCGAGCTGCCCGATGCCAAGCGCGCCCGTTTTGAGACCGACTTTGGTATTAAGGCGGCCGATGCCGAGCAGATCGCGGGCGACCCCGAGTTTGCCGAGTTCTTTGAGGCTGCCGCTGCCGGTATGGCTGGCAAGGAGGCCCAGACGGTCGCAAACCTGCTGGTCAACGAGATGATCGCCTACCTTAAGAGCGCAGGCGTGTCGCTCGCCGAGTCCGGCATCGCGCCGGCTCAGGTAGCAGCGCTGGCCAAGCTGCTGGTGACCGATGCCATCAGCTCCAACCAGGCGCACGAGGTCTTTGAGGCCATGACCCAGACCGGCGACGACCCCAACAAGATCGTCGACGAGCGCGGTATGCGTCAGGTGAGCGATGCCGGCGCGCTGCAGCCCATCGTGGACGAGGTGCTGGCAAACTGTGCCGAGCAGGCACAGCAGTATCGCGACGGCAACCAGAAGGTTATCGGCTTTTTGGTGGGCCAGTGCATGAAGGCGAGCCGCGGCAAGGGCAACCCCAAGCTCTTCAACGAGTTGCTGAGAACGTCGCTCTCGTAGCTGCGAGGCCGGGGAAGCCCCGAGTCGCCGGGGTATTTCCTCCAAATTTCAAACAGTCCTATGCAAGACGAAGGCCACATTTAGTGGCCTTCTTTGCATGCGGAACTCATTTGGAGCAAACACCCCGGCGACTCGGGGCTTCCCCGGCCAGACGACTCGGCCGTTCGGGTCAGGCGGGGCTGAATGGAATAGAGTGAATGGGCGCGCCGTTGGCGCGCCCATTGTTTTGGAGGGAACTCATTTTGAGCAAGCACCCGCCCTGCCGGGGCTCCCGGGTTCTGCAACGACTCGGCCGTTCGGGTCAGGTGGGCTGGATTGAATTTGGTGAATGAGGGCGCCGATGGCGCCCTCATTCTTTATATATGTTGGGAGCGCCAAGCGGTGGGGGTGGTGCCGGTGTGTTGCTTGAAGGCTTGGGCGAAGGCGGCCTGCTGAGGGTAGCCTAGACGCTCTGCCACCTGCGCTATCGTGAGCGCGCTATCGGCCAAAAGGTCCTGTGCTCGCTCTATACGGCGTCTGCGAATGTAGGCGCCCAGGGACTCGCCAGTTTGGGCCTTAAAGGTGGCGCATAGTTTGGAGCGGCTTGTGTAGAGCCTCTCGGCCACCTCGTTGATACCCACACGTCTGCCTTTGTCGAGCGCGCGCTCAATCATTGCCGTTGCTTCTTCGGCAATGGTTATGCTGACGCGTGTGTCTGCCGCCTGCCGCGCCTGCTTGTGGGCCGCGCGCGAACAGGCGAGCTCCGCGACCATGGTCTCCACGATGCCTTGCATATAGACGTGTCCGCCTACGGTACGGGCGCGTTCCTCGTTAATCCGACGCAGCGTGTGGCAGATGGCAGACGTCGCCTCCTCGTGCCATGGCTCGGCAAACGCCTCGAAGATTCCCGCGAACTCGGTGGGATAGCGGTGCTCCAGTTCGTCAAAAAATCCAGGCAAAAAGAGCACCGAGCGCGAGTGATAAAGCTGCCCTGCAAACAGCGGACTTAGCTCCTCGCCGCAGCTATCTTGGATAAAGCTGCACACCGCGCTGTTCGGCCACGGCCCGCGCAGTGGCTTAAGGTTCACAGGCGTTATGCCAGCCTTGGGCATGCATATGAGCGTGGGCGCGCTGACCTCGCTCACGCAGGCGTACGGCTCGGGTGTGTATTCCGCCAGGTACATATCGTGCGTCGGGGTAATGAAATGCTCTATGACGATGCAGGTGGGGGAGAGGGGCATGATCCATGCGCGTCCGTGCGCCCGATCGTTTGCCACCTCGCCGGTAAAGACGGCGCCCTTGCCGGAAAGCTCCAGGCCAAACTGCTCAAACTGCGGTGCGTAGAGCTCGGTTATGTTGGTCGCGGCCCGATGCATTTTCGAAAGCGTCCCCTTCCTTTGCGGAAACGTCCACGCCTGGCTCGATTGTGTGCCTCGGCTAACACGCCAATGATAAGTTTCTAACGGTTAACTCTCAAGCCGTTAGAAAGGAATCTCATGGCAAAGGGATCAAAAAGGGAAGGCGGCGGTATCGGCGAGCTACTTGCATATGCCGGCGACCGTAAATTCCTAACGTATTTGGGCATGGCTCTCTCGGCGCTCTCGCAGCTGCTGAGCTTTGGCCCGTACGTGTGTATCTGGTTTGTTGCGCGAGACCTTATCGCCGTGGCGCCTAACTGGAGCGAGGCCACCGACATCGCGATGTATGGTTGGTGGGCTGTGGGCTTTGCCCTGGCGAGCATTGTGGTTTATTTCGTGGGACTCATGTGTACGCACCTATCCGCGTTTCGCTGCGCGTCCAATATCCGCAAGGCTACGAGCGAGCATCTGCTTAAGCTGCCGCTCGGCTACTTTGACACGCATGCCACCGGTGAGCTGCGCCGTATCGTAGACGGATGCGCCGCCTCAACCGAGACGCTGCTCGCACACATGCTACCCGATATCGCCGGCGCCACCGCCATGGTTGCAGGTCTGCTCGTGCTGCTTTTCGCCCTCGATTGGCGTTTGGGCGCGGCGTGCCTTATCTCGGTCGTCGTTTCGCTTGGCGCCATGGCTACCATGATGGGCGGCAAGGGCGGCGAGTTTATGAAGGCCTACATGGGCGCGCTGGTCAAGATGAACAAGACCGGTACCGAATACGTACGCGGCATTCCCGTGGTCAAGGTGTTTCAGCAGACGGTCTATTCCTTTAAGGCGTTCCACGACGCGATCGCCGAATACGCCGACATGGCGCAAAACTATTCGGGCACGTTCTGTCGAGGTCCGCAGGTACTCAACCTTACCGCGCTCAATGGTCTTGTGGCATTCCTATTGCCCGTGGCGTTGCTGTTGGCGCCGGGCGAGACGGACTTCGCGCATTTTATGGCCAACTTCACGTTTTACGCGATATTTTCGGCCGTGGTGCCGACGGCCATGACCAAGCTCATGTTTGTGGGCGAGGCGTCTCAGATGAGTGCCGATTCGCTGGCTCGCATCCGAAGCGTCATGGATTCCAAGCAGCTCTCCGTGCCCGCTCAACCCAAGTACCCTGCCAGCAGCGACGTGCGATTTGAGGACGTGAGCTTTACCTACGAGGGTGCCGAAGCGCCTGCCGTCGATCATGTGAGCTTTAGCGTTCCCGCAGGTAGCACCCTTGCGTTGGTTGGTCCCTCGGGCGGCGGTAAGTCAACCTGCGCAAGCCTGATCCCGCGTTTTTGGGATGTTTCCGCGGGTCGCGTGCTCGTAGGCGGCGTAGACGTTCGCGACATGGATCCCCACGAGCTTATGGACCAGGTTGCCTTCGTGTTTCAGACCAACCAGCTGTTCCGACAAACACTTGCCGACAACGTGCGCGCCTCCAAGCCCACGGCCACTGACGACGAAGTGCGCGCGGCCCTCTCCGCGGCCCAGTGCGACGATATCGTGGCCAAGCTTCCACAGGGCATCAATACCATGCTCGGCCCCGGCGGAGCATATCTTTCGGGCGGCGAGGTCCAGCGCGTGGCACTCGCCCGCGCGATCCTTAAAGACGCGCCTATCGTGGTGCTCGATGAGGCCACGGCGTTTGCCGACCCCGAGAACGAGGCGCTCATCCAGCGCGCCTTTAGCAAGCTGGCGGCGGGTCGCACGGTCATTATGATCGCGCACCGGCTTTCGACCGTGGTGGGGGCCGACAAGATCGTGGTGCTCAACCAAGGTAGCGTGCAGGAGGCCGGCACCCATGCCGAGCTGCTGTCCCAAAAGGGTCTATACGCCAAGATGTGGGCTGAATACGAACAGGCCGCGAGCTGGAAAATCACTGCAGCGACCGCGGATGCCGCCGTCACGAAGGGAGGCGAGGCCTAAATGTTCGCCTCATTCCAAAAGAAGTATTTCCTATCCGATAAAGGCGTCGCCGGCGTAAAACGCGGCATTTTCTGGACCACGCTCACCAATCTCATTACCATGGCCGGCATGGGCTTATTGTTCCTGGTCATGGCCGGTTTTGTCGAGCATCTTGCCAGCGGGGCCGATCTGCCGGGCGCACTGCCCATTGTGGGTGGTCTTGTTATCTTTTTTGCGCTGCTCTTTGCCTCTAATTGGCAGCAGTACTATTACACGTACTGCATCTTTTACGAGGAGTGCGGCAAACAGCGCATGGAGATCGCCGAGCGCTTGCGCAAACTGCCGCTGTCGTTTTTTGGTCGTCGTGATCTGGCCGATTTGACCGAGACCATCATGGGCGACGTTCAGACCATGGAGCATGCTTACAGTCATGTGCTGGGAGAGCTCTGGGGCGCCATCATCGCAAGCGCCATCGTGTTCATATCATCGCTGTTCTTTTGCTGGCAGCTGGCGATAGCGGCGTTCTGGAGCGTGCCCGTGGCCTTTGCCGTGCTGTATCTAACGCGCGGCCCCATGGCCCCGGTGTTCGACCGCGTGCGTGCCGAGAAGGTCAAGGTCACCGAGGCCATCCAGGAGACACTCGACTGTGTGCGCGAGATTCGCGCTACCAACCAGGAGGCCCATTATCTCGAGGGACTCAATGCCGTCATCGACGCCGAGGAGCGCGAGACCACCACAGGCGAGCTCGCTAGCGGGCTTTTGGTCAATTCCGCTTTTGCCATCCTGCGCCTGGGGATTGCCACTACGTTGGTCACGGGCGCCGCGATGGTCGCCTCCGGCCAGGTCGACTTTTTGGTGATGTTTGCCTTCCTGCTTATGGTGAGCCGCATCTATGCGCCCTTTGATCAGGCGCTGATGCTGATGACCGAGCTGTTTGCCGCCGAGTCGTCGGCCAAGCGCATGCGCTCCATCATGGAGGAGCCCATAGCGCGGGGCAGCGAGAAGTTTGAGCCCGTGGGCCATGACGTGGTGTTCGATCACGTGGCATTTAGCTATGGTGCGGGCGAGGACGGCCGTGCCGGCGAGAAGGTCTTGACCGACGTGAGCTTTACCGCCAAGGAGGGCGAGGTCACGGCGCTGGTCGGTCCTTCGGGCTCCGGTAAGTCCACGGTGAGCCGCCTGGCCGCGCGCTTTTGGGACGCCACCGAAGGCACGGTCACCGTGGGTGGCGTGGATGTTGCGAACGTGGACCCCGAGGTGCTGCTGCGCGACTACGCCATTGTGTTCCAAGATGTGCTGCTCTTTGACGATACGGTGATGGGAAACATTCGTCTTGGCCGTCGCGATGCCACCGATGAGGAAGTGCTTGCCGCCGCGCGTGCCGCCAACTGCGACGAGTTCGTAAGCCGCATGCCGCAGGGATATGACACTATGATTGGCGAGAACGGCTCCAAGCTCTCCGGTGGTGAGCGCCAGCGTATCTCCATCGCCCGTGCGCTGCTCAAAGACGCGCCGATCGTGTTGCTGGACGAAGCGACGGCGAGCTTGGATGTGGAGAACGAGACCGTGGTGCAGCAGGCGCTCTCCCGCCTGCTTGCAGGCAAGACGGTTATCGTGATTGCCCACCGTATGCGCACGGTGGAAAATGCCGACAAGATCGTTGTGCTCAAGGATGGCGTGGTAGCCGAGCAGGGCGCTCCGGCGCAACTCAAGGCGGCAGGTGGAGAATTCGCCCGCATGGTGGCGCTGCAAAAGGAAGCAGCTACCTGGCAGTTGTAAGAAGGGGCAAAGGGACAGTCCCTTTGTCACATTGACAATCGGTTACTCCGCATCGTTAATTTTCAAAAGGTTAGCCATGGCTGACCTAGATAGTTAGATAAAATTGAGATATTTCAAAAGCGTGCTCGAGCAAACTTGTTTACTCGGGTGCTGAGGCACCGTGCCGCGTCCAATGCGGCAAAAGGGAGAAGCAACATGAAGAAGTCGACGTTCAATACCCTGCTTGTCGGTGGCGGTTTTCTGCTCGGTACGGCCGGCATCAAGCTGCTCACCAGCGCTCCGGTAAAGAATGCCTGCGTGCAGGGTATCGCGTGCGGCATGCGCATCAAGAACGGCTACCAGGACATGGTCGAGCAGGCCAAGGCTAATGTCGACGACATGGTTGCCGAGGCTGCTTACATCACCCAGAGCGAGGCCGCTGCTGACGAGGCAGCCGAGTAACGCTCCCAGGCACAAACTATGAGATTCTCGATTATTAGCGAGATCCCCGGCAGGACCCGTCTTCAATTGGCGGGTCCTGTGCCAGAGAGCGATCTCGACGCACTTCTTAAGCTTGGCGGCGACATCGACGGCGTGCACAAGGTGCGCGTCTACGGCCGCATCGGCCAGATGGCGCTCGAATACGATGAGCCGCGCCGCGCGAGCGTGCTGGCCGCCGTCGGTGCGCTCGACGCTCAGGCCATTGCCGACGCAAAGACGGGTTACGTGATGCAGCTTGAGCCGCGCAAGCACAAACTCGTTATGGACCTAGCGACACTCGTCGGTGCCCATTACGCGCGTCGCTGGTTTTTGCCCACGCCCCTGCGTGCGGTGTTTGTCGTAGCCGGTTACATGACCTTTTTGCGCGCTGCCCTTCATGAGCTGGCGCAGCCGCGCCTGACCGTTCCCGTGCTCGACGCTTCGGCCATCGGCATTTCGTTCGTCAAACGTGATGTCGACACCGCAGGCCAGACGATGTTCCTGCTCAACGTGGGCGAGCTGCTCGAGGACTACACCCGCGCCATGAGCGAAAACGAGCTCATCAACTCGCTGCTCGATGTGCCCGATAAGGCGCAAAAGGTCGTCGGCGACATCGAGGTAAGCGTTGCCGCCGCCGAGCTCGAGCCCGGCGACTTGGTGGCCGTGCGTACTGGCATGTCCATTTGCATCGACGGTGTTGTCGAGCAGGGGAGCGCTATGGTCAACCAGGCGACCCTGACCGGCGAGCCGCTGGCCGTCGAACGCAGCGTGGGCGACGACGTGTTCGCCGGAACCGTCGTGGAAGACGGCAGCATCTTGGTGCGCGTGCGCGCCAATACGGCGCAAACCAAACTGCGCTCGATCGTCTCGCTCGTGCAGACGGCCGACTCGCTCAAGTCCGAGGGCCAGTCGCACATGGAAGACCTCGCCAACAAGATCGTCCCGTGGAACTTCCTGCTCGCGGGCCTTGTCGCTCTCACCACGCGCAGCCTTATCAAGACCTCGGCGGCGCTGATGGTCGACTACTCGTGCGCACTCAAGCTCACGGGTTCCGTCGCCGTCATGACCGCCATGAGCGATGCCGCCAAGATGGGCGTCATGGTCAAGGGCGCGAAGTACTTTGAGTCGTTTGCCAAGGCCGACACCATTGTGTTTGATAAGACCGGCACGCTGACCGAGGCGCAGCCGCGCCTGGCTTGTGTGCTGACGACCGACGGCTGGAGCGAGGACGAGGTCCTGCGCCTTTCTGCCTGCCTGGAGGAGCATTTCCCGCATCCTGTGGCGCGTGCCGTGGTCAACGCCGCCCGCGAGCGCGGGCTCGAGCACCGAGAGCGCCATGCCGCCGTCGAGTACATCGTGGCGCACGGCATCGCTTCGTCCATCGAGGGGCGTCGCGCGATTATCGGCTCGGCACACTTTGTGTTTGAAGACGAGAGCGCGCAGCTCGATTCCGACATTAAGGAGCGCATTGAGTCCCAGATGCAGGGCCTGTCGCCGCTGTATCTGGCGGTCGATGGAAAGGTCGTCGGCGTGCTCGGCATCGAAGATCCGCTCAAGGCCGGGGTCCGCGAGGCCATTGCCGACCTGCATGCGCTGGGCGTCAAGCACGTGGTCATGCTCACGGGTGACTCCGAGCGCACGGCCGAGCGCATCGCGCGCGAGGCGGGTGTCGACGAGTTTAAGGCCGAGCTGCTGCCCGAGGACAAATACGCGTATGTGGAGCGCATTAAGAGCGAGGGGCGCCACGTTGCCATGGTGGGCGACGGCGTCAACGACTCACCGGCGCTGGGCCTGGCCGACGTGGGCCTGGCCATGGGTGGCGGAAGCGACATCGCCAAGGAGGTCGCCGATATCATCCTGACCGATACGGATCTTGCCGCGATCGTGCGCCTGCGCCGCATGAGTCAGGGCCTCGTTGATCGTCTGACGAGCTCCTACTCTAAGGTGATGCTCACCAATTCGGCGCTGTTGGCATTGGGTATTACCGGCGCGATTACCCCGCAGGCGTCGTCGCTGCTGCACAACGGCTCGACGATTGCCTACAGCCTGAGCAACGCGAAGGCTTACCTGCGTTAGCAGACGTGTTCGCCCACGTTATCTGGCCTGCGCCCAGACGGCATCGGTGTCGTCCGGGCGCAGGCCTTTTTAGACAAGTGCAGCTTTGATGGCGGGACTTTCTGCGAGCTGCTCGACTGCCTTTTCGTCGGAGCTGTCGAGTGCTGCCAGACTGCGGTAGACCCACTCGTTGACCTGGGTGTTCTTGACGCCTGCGGTCTGCATAAGGGCGCCTACCTCGCGGATTGCTGCGAGCAGATCGGCTTTGGGACCCGCGAGCTCGACCTCGATGCCGTGGTAGGCGGTCACGCCGCGGTTCTCGCTCACGTGGTCGATAAAGCTCTCGACGGTCTCAAGCTGCTGGGCGAGAGCTGCATCATCGTCAGCGTCCAGCGCGACGAGTGCGTTCGATACCGTGAGGGCGGGATGTCCGCAGGGGACAAAGCCTTCGATGACATCCATAGCTTCGGTAATGGTTGAGCCCAGGCCTGCGAGGGCATTGACGAGTTGCTGCTTGGTATCCATAACGGTCCTTTCGACGGGTCAATTTTGCTTGGCGAAAATATACGTGACGCGATCGGTAACAAAAGTGCGAAGTGCGGCGCACATTGGGGTCTTCACAGCTCGTGCATAGAACAGCTGTCCGCTTTCAGAACGTGGTAAGATAACACTCCACAAGCGGGGCTCGCCCCGTATGTTCCTTGAAAAGTCGACGGTTATCGGGTGTTTGCAGGCCCGATACCATCCAGACTTTCCCAACATTCGGGGGCGACTGGTTTCGACACGATAGCTCTGAGAGAGGAAGCAAGCCGAGGTCTCCTCGCCTCGTTAAACAGGGGTACCGTCAAATTGAATTGACAACAACTCTTCTTTTGAGCCTATGGCTCTCGCTGCTTAATTTATAGCGGCGCGTTAACCCGGTGATTTCCCCGACACCGGTGCGACGTCATGTTAGGGGAATGCTCCTGCGCACGTAATCGGTATGGCGCAGGCTAAGATCGAACCGGTTGGGATGCTGCGAGCGTGTCGCTGCGCGCAAAGCGTCCGAGACTAAACCAGCGACTGAGCTTGGAGATGCCAATCAGGGGGCTTTCGTGGACCGGAGTTCGATTCTCCGCGCCTCCACCATAAGTAACAGGCAGGTAGATATTCGTATCTACCTGTCTTTTTATTTCTAGTCCGTACCGCGGAGAATCGAACTCTGTGCAGGGCGCGGGCGTTAAGCAAACGCGAAGCGTTTGTAGCCCGCGGGCGAGGGCGGCGGCAGCCGGCCGAAGCCGGTGCGTATTTGCGAAGCAAATACGCGGATCCTTCGCGCAAAGCCTCAGCCCAATATAGATGCGATGTTTATCGAATTTCAGCTGGCCTCGCCCAGCATCAACGGATCCCCCGTACCGCGGAGAATCGAACTCTATGCAGGGCGCGGGCGTAAAGAAAACGCCTCAGTGACGCAGAGTGGGACGCGTTTTCCCAATGACTGCCCAGGCGGAAACCGCATCCCGGAATCTAAGCTCGGAATGGGATACATTTTCCGGATGACGCCTCAAGTGGAAGCTGCGACCCGGAATCGAGCCGTAGAGTGGGACATGCTTTCCCCATGGCAACCCAGGCGGAAAGCGCATCCCGGAATCGCCCCTCAGAACGGGACGTGCTTTCCGCCAGCCGCCCCCTCAACTCCAAAACCCATGCGCCCTCCATCCCAAAACTGGGTAGAAGAAAGTCAAAACGCAATCGCAGGAGGTCAATATGACTGCAGAAGATAAGGCAAAGAACGCCGGCAAGGTCGCGCTCGTCTTGGAGGGCGGCAGTTTTCGTGGGCAGTTTACCGCGGGCGTGCTCGACGTTCTCATGGAGGCCGGTGTCGAAATTCCGGCGGTGTACGGCGTTTCGGCCGGTGCGCTCAACGGCGTCAACTACAAGTCGCACCAGATCGGTCGCACCAACCGAGTCAATTTGACCTTCTGCAACGACAGCCGCTACATGGGCGCCGCGTCGTTTGCGTCCACGGGTTCCATCGTGGGTTACGACTTTATCTTCAACGACGTCCAGGACCGCCTGGATCCTTTTGATAACGAGACGTTCGACGCCAGCCCTATCGAGATGTACGCCGTCGCGACGGACATGCTGTTTGGAACCGCTGCCTACCTGCCGGTCAAAAGCGCCGTGCTCGACCTCGACGCCGTGCGCGCCTCGACGTCGCTGCCGCTGGTGACGCCGCCGGTCGAGATTGACGGGCACAAATACGTCGACGGCGGCGTGGCCGATTCGGTTCCTATCGAGCATGTGCTCGAGGAGGCGGGCTTCGACCGTGCGGTCGTCATCGTCACCCAGGACCGCTCGTATGAGAAAAAGCCCTACGAGTTTTTGCCGGCGGCGCGCGCCCGTTATGCCGACTACCCCTACCTGCTCGAGGCTATCGAGACGCGCCACGACCGTTACAACATACAGCGCATGCACCTGTGGAAGTATGAGCGCGAGGGCCGTACGTTGGTCGTCGCTCCGCAAAAGCCGGTCGAGGTCGGCCATGTCGAGCACGATCCGGCAAAGCTTTTGGATCTGTATATCCAGGGCCGTCAGGAGGCAAAGCGCCTGCTCGCGGAAATCCAAGAGTTCGTTGAGCGCTAGCGACGGCGAACCCTCAAAAAATGACAACAGCTAAAGAGTTGGAAAAATCACGGCTCGTGGATGACATGTGCAGAAACTCTGGTCGGAGCCAAAATACCTGTTGACTCGTACGGCGAGCGGGGTAATATGGACGGGTTACTTGCAGAGCCCCGTGAATCTCTGTAACAACACGTACTGTACATGGAGGAGTCTAAGTGATTTCGAAATCGACTCACTACGCCAAGCAGGGCGAGGTCCAGCGCAACTGGGTTCTCGTCGACGCCGATGGTGCTGTCCTGGGCCGTCTTGCCACCCAGATCGCAATGATCCTGCGCGGTAAGAACAAGCCTCAGTTCACGCCCAACAGCGACTGCGGCGACTTCGTTGTCGTCATCAACGCCGATAAGGTCCAGCTTACCGGTAACAAGGCCGACACGAAGACCTATTATCGCCACAGCGGCTACAACGGCGGCCTCAAGGCTGAGAGCTTCCGCCAGGCTATGGAGAAGCACCCGGAGAAGGTCATCGAGCGCGCCGTTCGCGGTATGCTGCCCAAGACCACCCTCGGCCGTGCCCAGATGACCAAGCTTAAGGTCTACGCTGGTGCCGAGCATCCGCACGCTGCCCAGAACCCCACGAAGATTGAGCTGGAGGCTTAAAGATGGCTGAGAACACCGTTGTCTACCAGGGTACCGGTCGTCGTAAGAACGCCGTCGCCCGCGTCCGTCTCGTCCCCGGCACCGGCAAGGTGACCATCAACAAGCGTGACGCCGAGCAGTATTTCGGCCGTCATCAGCTCGTTGAGAACGCCCTTGCTCCCTTCAAGGTGACCGACACCGCCGGTCAGTTCGACGTTATCGCTCTGTGCGATGGCGGCGGCATCTCCGGTCAGTCCGGCGCTCTGCGCCTGGGCATCGCTCGCGCTCTTCTGAACGCTGGCGACTACCGTGCTGACCTCAAGAAGGCCGGTTTCCTTACGCGCGATGCTCGCGTGGTCGAGCGCAAGAAGTACGGCCTCAAGAAGGCCCGCCGCGCTCCCCAGTTCTCCAAGCGCTAAGGTTTTATCTCCTTACGAGATACAATGTACAAGCGGGGCCTGCCGATTCCTCGGCGGGTCCCGCTTTTCTTTTTCGACTAGGGTGGGCGGTTGCATATCGCCTGCTAGGGAAGGAGCGATCCTATGCCCCAGAACATCTTCGGTACCGACGGCGTCCGTGGCGTCGCCAATGCCGACCTCTCGTGCGACCTCGCGTTTCGCCTGGGCCGCGCGGCGACCAAGTTCCTTGGCCCGGACATCTGCATCGGCCGCGACACGCGTCTTTCGGGTACCATGCTCGAGAGTGCTCTGACCGCTGGCATTATGGCAGAGGGCGGCCGTCCGCATTGCTGCGGCGTTATCCCTACGCCGGCCGTGGCGCTGCTCACCGTCCAAAACGAGCTCGACGGCGGCATCGTCATCTCTGCTTCGCATAATCCGCCGGAGTTCAACGGCATCAAGTTCTTTAGCCGCAAGGGTATGAAGCTTCCCGATGCTGTCGAGGAAGAGATCAGCGCCTGGGTCATGTCCGAGGAGGCCATGGCTGCCGACACGCTGCCGACCGGTGCCGGCGTGGGCCACATTATCAAGATGAAAGACGCCCGCAAGGCCTATGTCGATCATGCCATCAGCACGCTCGACGGCCTTAAGCTCGATGGCCTGGTTGTTGCCGTCGACTGCGGCCACGGTGCTTCCTGCCAGACCACGCCCGCTGCGCTGCAGCGCCTGGGCGCCACGGTCCATGCCACCAACACTGATTACTGCGGCACCGACATTAACGTTGAGTGCGGCTCCACTCACCTTGAGCCCCTGCGCGAGCTCGTGCTGCGCACCCACGCCGATATCGGCCTGGCCCACGACGGCGACGCCGACCGCGTGCTGTTCGTCGACGGCGAGGGCAATGAGATCGACGGTGACTACATCCTGGCTATCTGCGGTTCTGACCTCGCCGCCCGCGGCAAGCTCGCCAACTCCGAGATCGTCTCGACCGTCATGTGCAACCTTGGCTTCTCCATCGCTATGAAGGAGCAGGGCTTCGAGATGGTTCAGACCGCCGTGGGGGACCGCTACGTTTTGGAGCGCATGCTCGCGGATGGCGCCGTCATCGGCGGCGAACAGTCCGGCCACATCATCTTCCTGGAGCACAACACCACCGGTGACGGCCTGGTGACGGCTCTGCAGCTGCTGGCCGTGCTCAAGCGCACCGGTCGTACCCTCACTGATCTTGCCGGCATCATGAAGAAGTACCCGCAGGTACTCGTCAACGTGCATTCCGACAACAAGGCCGGCCTGGACGATTGCCAGCCCATCTGGGATGCCGTCGCTGCCGCCGAGAAGGAGCTTGACGGCCGCGGCCGCATTCTGGTGCGCCCGAGCGGTACCGAGCCGCTGGTCCGCGTGATGGCCGAGGCCGAGACGCACGAGCTGACCCAGCGCGTTGTCGACGACATCGTCGAGGTTGTCAAGCGCGAACTTCCCTAATGGTCAAAAACGGGTGCCAAGTGGTAAACTGTTAAGGTTATTTGATTGATTGGTATGTCCGAGGGGGAGCATGTTCACTAAAGTCCTAAGGTCTTTTGGTATGCGTGGTCGAGTCCTTACGCTGGATGCTCCCATCTCGGGCGACGTCATTCCGCTCTCCGAGGTAAACGACCAGACGTTTGCCACCGGCCTTTTGGGCCAGGGCGTGGCGATTCAGCCTACCGGCACGCGTGTGATTGCGCCGGCAGACGCCAAGGTCGAGGCCATTTTTCCCACGGGTCACGCCGTTGCGCTCAACACGGTCGATGGCCTAGACGTGCTCATCCACGTTGGTTTGGACACTGTTCAGCTTGAGGGCAAGCATTTTAGCGTGCATGCACAGGTGGGCGATGTCGTCCATAAGGGTGACGTGCTCATCGAGTTCGATCGCGAGGCAATTGCTGCCGAGGGCTACGATGTGACGGTTCCCATCTTGGTGTGCAACTCCGTTGAGTTCTCGAGTATCAAGGGCTCCGTTGGTGCGCATGTCGAAGAGATGGACCAGCTCATCGTTGCTCGCGAGCGCTAGCAAGTGCACGTGGCCATTAGCCTACAATTCAAACACGTTTATGGAGGGCGCCCTTGAAAGAGGGCGCCCTCCGTGGCAAGATGGGATTTGTCCGAAGCTAAACGGCTTTGGGTCACCGTGGACGGGCAGGGGCCTCGACGCGGCTAGACACGAGACACATACATTACGCGACCTCGCCCTGGTGGCCGCACACGTTGGTTGCGGCCGACGCGGGCCGCGGGCAAGTGCTTGTAAGGGGAGCCTTGCCTCTCTTGTACGAGAAAGGACGCGTAATGAAGATCATTAAAGCTAAAGACTACGAGGATATGAGCCGCAAGGCCGCCAATATTATCTCGGCGCAGGTTATCCTCAAGCCCGATTGCGTGCTGGGTCTTGCCACCGGCTCCACCCCGATCGGTGCCTACAAGCAGCTCGCTGCTTGGTACGAGAAGGGCGACGTCGACTTTGCCGAGGTCAGCACCTACAACCTGGACGAGTATCGCGGCCTTTCGCACGACGATCCCCAGAGCTATCACTACTTCATGCGTGAGAACTTCTTCGATCACATCAACATCGACCTGAACAACACGCATGTGCCCGACGGTTCCAACCCCGACGCCGCCGCTGCCTGCTCTGAGTACGACAAGATCGTCGCCGCCGCCGGTTACCCGGATCTGCAGCTGCTCGGCATTGGCAACAACGGCCACATCGGTTTCAACGAGCCCGATGACCACTTCTCCAAGGGCACGCACTGCGTCGACCTCACCGAGAGCACCATTCAGGCCAACAGCCGCCTGTTCGACAGCATCGACGATGTTCCCCGTCAGGCCTACACCATGGGTACCCAGACCATCATGTATGCCCGCATGATCCTAGTCGTCGCCAACGGCGAGGCCAAGGCTCAGGCCGTGCATGACATGTGCTATGGTCCGGTTACGCCCGCGTGCCCGGCTTCGATCCTGCAGCTGCACACCAACTGCGTTGTCGTTGCCGACGAGGCCGCCCTTTCGCTCTGCGAGTAGCGCGAATCCTGCATCTCGACATAGCCTTGCCTAAGGCCTCCGCTTTGCGGGGGCCTTTTTGTTATCCCTCTCCGCCCGCTTGACCAAAATCTTGCCGCAAGCTTGACGAATGCCGGATGCCCAACAGCTTGATTCATTCCATACCAGATTCTATGCAAAAATGCCACTAAAAGGTCGTAGACGGTAGCGGGTGCTAGGCGAGTTGAATGACATAGCTGAACCTTGTTCATTTGCGTTACACTGCCGCTTAGATGGGACAAGCTGACAAGCTCATTTACCTGCTTAAAGACCGATTAGTCGGGGGATTAATAACAATCGGCCCTCGCTGTACAAAAACTTGCCGCTTGCGTACCAAAAGACAACCTAGAACACAAGGTCGCTCTATTCATAGCGCGGCTTGTATGGTCTTGCGGTTACAGTGTCCATACGGTCGAGTTGAGGAGCGGGCATGGTAAACGATTTGGGCAGTATGGACGACCTCGAGCTGATGCCGCTGGGCGGTGGCTATATGGTGCGACGCGAACGCTTGATGAATGAGCTTCTCGCCAAGGGCCGAAAGGCCGGCATCGTGGTTCTTTATGCGCCCGACGGGTTTGGGAAGACCTCGGTGCTGCTGCAGTACACCCATGAGGTTAAATGCGACCCGACGCGAGGCCCCGTGCGGATTATCGAGGCCGATCGCGCCACTGGGCGCGAGGTGTTTATGCAGCTCGAGGTGGTTACCGAAGAACTCAAAGACAAACCGCACTCCCTTATCGCGATTGATAATGTGCCAAACCTCGATCAGCACGATACCGAAGACCTCATCGACAGGATTCGCGGCCTGCGCGCTATGGGGGTGGGGGTCTTTATCTCCTGCCGTCCTTCAAATCGTCAACTGATTCATGGGCTGGGCGATTCGGTTAAGATCAATGCGCAGATGCTCAAGGTGCATGCCTATGAGTATTCGGCGTGGGCATCGGCGTTTTCGATCAGCACATCGCTCGACTTTTATCAGCTCACGCAGGGCGTGCCCGAGCTCGTTTCGGCATTGCAGACGGGTCTGTATGGCCAAGGCGACGTAGCCGGTCTGCTCGAAAACGAGATTGTCAACGTATATGGCGCGGCACTTGTCGACCTGGCTTCGCTCGACAATAATGCACTGTTTTGCGTGGCATGTCTCATGATTTTGATGGGCGAGGGCAATATCGCAGAACTCGAGGCTTGCGGGGTGAGGCTATCGATGGTCGACCAGTCCTACTTCGTACGCGACTACCCGATCTTTGGCTTGGACCCCGCCGAGCGGAGTTTTACGTGTCTGGGCACGGAGGATAACGGACGCTTGCGCTTGCGTAAGTTGGTGGCCGAGGTTCGCCCCGAACTTGTTCCGAGGGCGGCCCGGATTTTGCTTAAGGCGGGCCGATGCGATGCGGCGATGGGCCTGGCGGACGCTTTTTTGGAACGTGATGCGGTCCTTGAACTTGCTGGGCAGTATGGGGTCGATCTGGCTCTGACGGGGCACGGGGCCGATATCTGCCGAGCAGCGCTGGGCACGATCGATGCCGAGGATCCGGCTCCAGAGCCAACGCCTGCCGAGGCGCTTGGCGTATATCTGGCAGCGGTCAGCGTGTCCAATACAAAGCTCGCTCGCTATATGGCATCGGTCATCGAGCGCGGGGGCGAACGGGCGGCCTGCGAAATAGACCCTGTTTCATGGAGGGTGGCCCAGACACTGACGGCTGTTTGCTATGGGGACAACGGGCTTGGGCTTCCTACGAACCTGACCGTGCCAGAAATCGAGACATCCCATACCGCACTCGATATGTTGTCCGCGCATATCGAGGTCAAGCGCTGCCTGACCGAGCGGGGAGATGACGGCGGCGTTCTACAGCAGCTCAAAACGAGCAAGGCTTACGACTGCGAGCTCGACATCGCGGGGATTGTTATACGGGCCGACAGCATGCTGGTGGAGCTTTTTGACGGGTCGTTTGCGGGAACCGACGAGCGCGACGACGAGATGACGGTGGTGCGGGAGGCGCTCGACGTACGTGGGCTCAAGGCGATGGCTATCTGGGTGCGCATGGTGTTGGCGGCACGGCGGCTCCTTTCCGGCTTGCCGGTAACCGACGACGCGGCATTCAACGAGCTCGATCGTTTTGCCGTGCGCATGCGCGACAACCAGATTCAGCTGTTTGGCCTGTTGCTAGAAGGCTGGCAGTCGCTGGCAGAGGGACGGCCGGTTAATGCAAAGTTCCGTGCGGTCCAAGTGCTCAAACTTGCCGAGGAGTCGATTGCGTACATGCGCGATAACGCATTGCTGTTGGAGCGCGCGGCGTATCTGCGTAACACCTCGATGGTTTCGGTGCGCGAGGAAGCGGAGCTACTCGATATAAGCCAGACGCAGGTTGGTGGTGCAGAAGCCTGGATGGTGGCGCTGCATTTGGCTTGCGCGGGGCGAGATAGCGATCTCGCGGCCTGGATGTCCATGAATCGTGCGGGGATTCTGGAGCCATCGTATCGGCTCTTTGCGCGCCTTGCCATGCATTGTCTGGGCGAGCCGGCGACCAGGATTCGCAAGAAGCTTCCCGTGCGCGAGCTGTCGCGGTACTCGCTGCGCGATGATCTGGAAGGGGAGGGCGAGCGCCTGTTCCAGGCCGGCGAGGTTGAAGCCGTTGATACCATCGACCATATCGAGATTCGCATGTTTGGTGCGTTCCGCGCCGAGCGCGACGGGTTTCCCATCACGGACAAAATGTGGCGCCGCAAGAAGGCGGCGACACTTGCCGAGCGGCTTGCGCTGGGCATGGATGCGCTCGTCGACCGCGAGACGCTGGCAATGGAGTTGTGGCCCCATGCCGAGTTCAATAGCGCCCGCAACAACCTGTACTCGACGATATCGCGCTTGCGGTCGGCTTTGGGACCGACGCCGGATGGCAAGTCGTGTGTGCTCATCCAAAATGAATGCATCGGACTCAACGGTGACTACGTCAAGACCGATGTACGGCTGTTTGACCAGATAAGCCGCGAGGTTTTGGGAAATCGCACGGGTGCGCGCGGGCCCCATCTGGTCGAGTTGTGCCTTAAGATTGAGCAACTTTATGCCGGACCGCTGCATGTGCCCAATGGCTGTAACCCCACCTACTTTTTGCGTATGCGACGCATTATGGAATCGAAGTATATCGACTGCATGATTCGGGGCGCGAATGCCGCCCTAGAAGAAAACGACCTGCAGTCGGCGGTATGGCTGGTGGAGTCGGGGCTGCGGCAAGAGACGGCGCGTGAGGATATGGTGCGCTGCGCCATGCGCGTCTACAGTGCGGCGGGGCGGCGGCGCGATATCGTCGAGCTGTACAGCGGGCATATGCATCATCTGAGGGAGCAGGTCAATGGCGTGCCCGAGCCCGAGACGCGGCGTCTATACGAGCGCTTGGTGGAGGGGCGGCTCAATCGCGTGCTGGTCGAGCGATAAAAAACGGGCGTCCGAAGTACTTGGGCACCCGTAAGCTTGCTATGTGTTCGCTCGCCGGATCATTGGCTCTTAGACGAGCTTGATCTTCTCAATGTCCTTGCGCGAGGACTCGCGATACAGCGAGAACTTGCGGCCGATGACCTGGACGACCTCGGCGTGGCAACGCTCAGCGAGCTCTTCGGCGGCCTCGCGGGCGGAAAGACTGGAGCCATCGAGCACGGAGCACTTAACGAGCTCGTGCTTCTCCAGGTAGGCGACCGTCTGCTCGACGGTGCCCTCGTTGACATCGGACTTACCGATGATGATAGCGGGGTTGAGGTGATGGGCCATGCTGCGAAGCTGCTTGACCTGTGCTCCTGTCAGTGCCATGGGTTCTCGCTTTCTATGTATGGGGCGCCCCGCGACGGGGCCTTAATCTACGTGAGCTGTCCCACGATAGCGCAGGAACGGCGCGGTGTGGAGCGCGTTTGCCCAGTTCAAAAAGAATGCGGATGCCGAGGTGATGGGCAGTGCGGGCTGTGAACGGGCTACGAGCGGGATTCAGAGACCGGTTCCCATACAATAAACGCCCAGCGAACCTTACGGATATGGTCGAGCATATAGCGCCCCTGCGGCACGCCCTTGGAGCCCGGCTCGCCGGCATGGGGGTTTTCGATCATGTGCTGAGCGATATAGTCGCGCAGGCGGTCGATCTTATCCTCGTTGCCATGCTCGAGCATACGGGAAAAATCCGCCACGCCTGCCTCAAGGCTATCGAAGGTATCGCGACGAGGCGATTCAAAGTATGTAACCTGCGGCAGGGCACCCATCTGAATGAGGATGTTGAAGGCGTACACAAAGCCATTGCTGCAGGTAACCGAGGCGCCGATAGCGTTCATCAAGTGCAGGTCATAGCGCGGGCTGGAGTTGGCGACCATCGTGACAGCACAACGCCGACGAGCCGTACGGTCGAGCTTGGCAAGCGCACCTTTTAGATTGGTCGTCGTAACCGACCGACTGGCAAAGGCAACATCCACCGCTTTCGCGACCGGTCCAACCAAATCCCAATCATCATCCCAAGCAAGCTCAAGCGGTGTAATGCGATTCTCGAGCCCATAGTACTCAATGCCAGCATCAAGCGTGCCCAACATGGCAGGGGAAAAGTCAGCAGCAATCACAGGATGTCCGTCTTGCGCAAGCGGAATAGCAATCGACCCAGCCCCACACCCCATATCCAGCACCGACTCACCAGGCTTTAACGCCAACAGCTTCATAAAGTCCCGGGCATACGGGGCAGTCTCAAGCGGCCGAAAATGCCGAGCCCTTTTATCCCACTCAAAAGAATCATCAGCCCGCCGCCGACCAGCCTGCAGGCGCATCCATTCGCCATTCCAATCCGCAGCAAGCAGCTCAGATTGAATTACACCATCAGCCACGGGCCATCCCCCTCACAACAAAAAAGCGGCTCCTCCCAAAAGAAGAGCCGCAACAAGCATATATCAGAAAAAGAACCGTTCCAACGCCAAACCGCCATACCAGCAAAGTAGGGCAGAAGCGAAGCGACTGCCAAAGGGATAGAACCCAACTGAGGTCCCGTTGTGCGGGAGCCCCGGGGAGGGCAAATATATAAGGTCGATCGCGAGTTCCGCACGAGCCGGAGAGCACTTAATGTGCTCTCCGTGCGAGTCAGGACTGTCCGAGCAGGCGACCTTATATGTCTGCCGCCCGGCGGCGGGGCTCCTCGCCAGTCCCCCTCAGCTAGTTCTTCAGCGAGTTCAGCGGCGCCGGGAAACGTCCACCGCGATGGGCAAGCACGGTGCCGGCGTTGGGGTTCACCGGCATGATGGGTGCACGGCCGAACAGGCCGCCGTACTCGACGCAGCCACCCACGCCCTTGCCAATGGCGGGAATCACGCGGACGGCCGTGGTCTTGTTGTTGATGACGCCGATGGCCATCTCGTCGGCGATGATGCCGGCGATGGTCTCGACCGGGGTGTCGCCGGGGATGGCGATCATGTCCAGGCCGACGGAGCACACGCAGGTCATGGCCTCGAGCTTCTCGAGCGAAAGCGCACCGGCCTCGACGGCGGCGATCATGCCGGCATCCTCGGACACGGGGATGAAAGCGCCGGAGAGACCACCCACGCTGGAGCTGGCCATGACGCCGCCCTTCTTGACGGCATCATTGAGCATGGCGAGCGCGCAGGTCGTGCCCGGGCCACCGCAGGTGCCCACGCCGATGATCTCGAGGATGCGGGCAACGGAGTCGCCAATGGCAGGCGTAGGCGCCAGCGACAGGTCGACAATGCCCTTCTCGACACCCAGACGATGGGCGGCCTCGCGGCTCATAAGCTCGCCGGCGCGGGTGATCTTAAAGGCGGTCTGCTTGATCTTCTCGGCGACTTCCATCATCGATGCGGAATCGGGCAGCGTCTCCAGGGCTGCGGCCATAACGCCGGGGCCCGAGACGCCTACGTTGATGACGGCGTCGGCCTCGCCACCGCCGTGGACGGCGCCCGCCATAAACGGGGAGTCCTCGACCATATTGGCAAAGCAGACAAACTTGGAAGCGCCGACGGAATCCTGGTCGGCCGTGAGTTTAGCGGCATCGATGATGGTCTGGGCGGCCATGAGCACGGCGTCCATGTTGATACCGGCGCGCAGGCTGGCGACGTTGACGCTGGAGCAGACGCGGCTCGTGGTGGCGAGCGCCTGGGGGATGGACTGGATGACGCGGCGGTCGGCGTCGCCGATGCCCTTCTGGACGAGTGCGGAGAAGCCGCCCAGGTAATCGATGCCGAGCGTCTCGGCCGCGCGGTCGAGGGCGTGCGCGATGGGGGTGAGGTCCTCATCCTTGCAGCACGCGGCGATCTGCGCCACCGGGGTGACGGAAACGCGCTTGTTGACGATGGGGATACCGTACTCGCGCTCGAGGTTCTCGGCGGTCTCGACCAGATGCTCAGCCGTGTGCGTCACGTGGTCGTAGATCTTCGTGCACATGCGGTCGAGGTTCTCGTCGCCGCAACCCATGAGCGAAACACCCATGGTGATGGTCCTGATGTCGAGGTTCTGCTCCTCAACCATGCCGCGGGTTTCCGCGATTTCTGCGGGCGTGATCGCCATCCTTGCGCTCCTATCTGTCAAAACGAGCATAGTCTTTTCTATTCTAACGTGCCGCACGTGCCAAGTGGCGCATGCGGCACGTTTTGGTGCTCGGTTGTTTCCGTTGTGTTACTGCCCAAAGACCTCTTCGGCGATACGAGCGCTTTCGGCGGCGTCTTTGGCGTAGTAGTCCGCGCCGATCTGCTTGGCGTATTCGGGGGTGAGTACGGCGCCGCCTACGATGATCTTGACGCCCGGCACCTCGGCATGAAGCAGCTTGATGGTCTCTTCCATAGCCACGACGGTGGTAGTCATAAGCGCCGAGAGGCCGACGAGCTTAATATCACGCTCCTGCACGGTCTTGAGCACCTCTTGCGGGTCAACGTCGCGGCCTAGGTCAAAGACGGTGTAGCCGTAGTTGTCGAGCAGCATTTTGACGATGTTCTTGCCAATATCGTGGATGTCGCCCTTGACGGTGGCCACGCAGATCTTGCCCTTGTCGGCAATCTCGCCGGCGGGCATCAGGCGCTTGATGGTGTCGAAGCCCACGCGTGCGGCTTCGGCCGAGGCCATAAGCTGCGGCAAGAAGAACTTGCCCTGGTCAAAGAGGACGCCAACTTCGTCGAGGGCGGGGATAAAGTGATTGTTGATGAGGTCCATGGCGTCGTGGTCTGCCAGCAGACGCTCGGTCTCGGCAGCGATCTCTCCCTTGCGGCCCGAGACGACCATGTGGCGGATGGGGTCGTCATCGGCGCTTGCGGTGGTGCTTGCGGTAGGCGCGGCATCGATCGATGCTGACTGGGCGGCCGCCGGGTTGGCGGCAATCTTATACGGATCGGTCCAGCCGGCGTAGCGCTCGATGTATCCGGTCGAGCCCTCGTCCTCGACGCTCAGGACGCGATAGCTGTAGACGGTGTCCATAAAGCGCTTGGAGCCCGGGTTCATGATGGGGGCATCCAGGCCTGCTCCGAAGGCAGCAGCCAAAAAGACCGAGCCCAGCAGCGGGCGGGCAGGCAGGCCAAAGCTGATGTTCGACACACCGAGTGCACATTTGACGCCCAGACGCTCCTTGCACAGGGACATGGCGCGCAGGATCTGCTCGGCCTGGCGCTGGTTGGTCGAGGCGGTCATGACCAGGCAGTCGATGAGGATGCGGTCCGGGCCGATGCCGTAGCGGGCGGCCTCGGTCACGATGCGCTCGGCGATGGCGAAGCGAGCCTCGGCGGTATCGGGGATGCCGCCCTCGTCGAGCGTGAGGCCGACGACGTTGGTGCCATAGTGGTCGACCAGCGGGAAGATCTCGTCCATGATCTGCTGCTTGCCGTTGACCGAGTTGATGATGGGCTTGCCGGCGTAGCGGCGCACGGCGGCCTCGACGGCAGCGGGGTCGGTGGAGTCGATCTGCAGCGGCAGCAGCGTGGAGCCCTGGAGCTGCTCGGTCGCCTGTTGGATGATCTTGACCTCGTCGATCTCGGGCAGACCCACGTTGACGTCCAGGATATCGGCACCCTGCTCTTGCTGGCTGATGCCCTGGCTCACGACATAGTCCAGGTCGCCGTCGCGCAGGGCCTGCTGCAGGCGCTTTTTGCCGGTGGGATTGATGCGCTCGCCGATGACGGCGATCTTGTGGCCGTCGCAGGGAAGGTCCACGACCGTTTGGGCGCTCGTGACCGACATGCTGGGCTTGCGGTGGCGCGGGCTGGGCGTGTGGTTGTCGATAAGCGTGCGCAAGGCCGCCATGTGCGCCGGCGTGGTTCCGCAGCAACCGCCCACGACGCTTACGCCGTCGGCGATCATGCCGGCGACGGCCTCGGCGTACTCGGGTGCCTGGATATCAAAGACGGTATTGCCGTCGTCGTCTACGTGGGGGAGTCCCGCATTGGCCTGCACCATAACGGGCTTGTCCGTTACGGTGAGCATGCGCGCGGCGAGCCCTCGGAGCTCGGCCGGTCCCTGGCTGCAGTTGATGCCCAAAACGTCGGCGCCGATGGCGTCGAGCGTGATGGCGGCGACCTCGGGGCTCGTTCCCAGGAAGGTGCGACCGTCTTCCTCAAAAGTCATGGTGGCAAAGACGGGCAGGTCGGAGTTCTCGCGGCAGGCGAGGACCGCTGCCTTGATCTCGGCCAGGTCGGTCATAGTCTCGATAATAAAGAGGTCCACACCCGCATCGACGCCGGCGCGCACTTCCTCGGCAAAGAGGTCATAGGCCTCGTCGAAGCCGAGAGTACCCAAGGGGCGAAGCAGCGCGCCGATGGGGCCGATATCGCCGGCGACGTAGTGGGCGCCGGCCGCGCGGGCGCAGGCGACAGCGGCGGCAAAGACATCGGCCACGGTGGCGGCACCGTCGAGCTTGTGGGCGTTGGCGCCAAAGGTGTTGGCGGTGATCACGTCGCAGCCGGCCTCGACGTACTGACGCTGGATATCGGTGATG
>CABUDS010000002.1 GCA_902490405.1 uncultured Collinsella sp. | reverse complement strand
GGTCGCCGGTGCACAGGCTAATCACGCGATACGGAAGACCCAGCTGCTGCAGCAGGAACTCGGCCTCGGCGGTCATGCTCTCGAGCTCCTCGTCGGACTCCTCCGGCTTGGCAAACTTTACCATCTCAACCTTGTCGAACTCGTGCTGGCGAATGATGCCGCGGGTATCGCGACCAGCGGAGCCGGCCTCCTCGCGGAAGCAGGGGGTGAAGGCGGTGTAGCGGCGCGGCAGGGTATCGGCGTCGAGGACCTCACCGGCGTGCAGGTTGGTGAGCACGACCTCGGCGGTGGGGATCAGGAAGTTGTCGCCCGAGACGTGATAGGCGTCGTCCTCGAACTTGGGCAGCTGGCCCGTGCCGAACATGGTCTGACGCTTGACGACGATGGGCGGCCACCACTCCTTAAAACCACGGCTGGTGTGCGTATCGAGGAAGAAGTTGATGAGGGCGCGCTCAAGACGGGCGCCGGCGCCACCGAGAACGGTGAAGCGGCTGCCGGAGAGCTTGTTGCCGCGCTCGAAGTCAAGGATGTCGAGGTCGGTGCCCAGATCCCAGTGCGGCTTAAAGTCGAAGTCGAACTCGCGCGGGGTGCCCCAACGACGACGCTCGATGTTCTCGTCCTCGTCCTTGCCGTACGGCGTGGCCTCGCAAGGAATGTTGGGCAGGTGAGCCATGAAGTCGTACTGCTCCTGCTCGAGGGCGGTGCGGCGCTCGGCCAGACCGTCAATCTTCTCGTTGACGGCGCGCACGGCCTCCTTGGCGGCCTCGGCCTCGTCCTTCTTGCCCTCCTTCATCAGGGCGCCGATCTTCTTGGACTCGGCATTGCGCGTGGCTTGAAGTTCCTCAACCTCGGTGATGACGGCACGACGCTCGTCGTCGAGCTCAAAGAACTTCTCGCGATCCCAAGACGTCTGGCGGTTAGCCATGGCGACATCGATGGCATCGGGGTTCTCGCGAACAAACTTGATATCAAGCATTAGATCCTCCGGCGATATACATTCCATTTAGGTTGCAACCTTGTACATGTATGGGCAAGTATATACTTATGAGCGTTTACGACCCAACTCAACTACGCAAGAAGGCACCCAATGGACGCAGTTTTTTCCTTTTTGTTTGGCACCCGCACCGGTTTTGCCATCCTTTTCGCCGGCGGCATCCTGCTGTTTGCGATTATTGCCTTTGTAATGGAGAAGCGCACCCATAAGATGTATGTCGACCGCGGCCCCAAGTCCGAGGACGAAGAAGACAGCTTCTGGGACTAACCTGCCAAAAAGGGACAGGTTTATTTTGGTCGGTTTTATCTGGGCAAACGCAAGTGCCCCGCAACTGGAATTGAGCCAGTTGCGGGGCACTTTTCGCTAAAAGGACAAAACCGCGGCTTATAGGACAAAATGTGTGTCCCGATAGAACATCCGTTTCCATCCATTAATCAAGCCAGAACGGGTACGGGCCCCTGAGGTGGAGGTCCTCCCACACGGCCCTGTCGCCCCACTCCGGCCCTCCGTCCTCGAGCGACGGCGAGGCGGAGTAGACGCTGAACAATATGTCGATGTCCGCGTCGGTCGGCATCGCGGCGAGCTTCTCGCGCGCCGTCCTCGCGTCCCCCGAGTGCGCGTGGCACCACCAGAACACCGCCCTCACGCGCTTGACCGACGTCAGCCCCCGGTGGTTGTGCAGGACGGTCCTCAGCTGCGAGTTCACCCCTCCCTCGATCATGGGCCAGACCTTCCAGAACTCGGCCGTCCTGCGCCTGAAGGACGGCCCGCCGCCCGGCATCGCCGCCTGGGAGTCCTTGGAGAGGAGCCACCCGAGGAACTCGTCCAGCCTCGTCGCCGTGTCGTCGTACCTCACCGTCGTCGACGCGCCGCAGGCCGTGCACCTCCACCGCTGGGACCCCGATGAGGTCCTGACGTTGCGCTTGGTCCGACCGCCGCAGTAGGGGCAATAAACGGCCTTCATGGGCACCTCTTCCGAAAGGGTATTTAACGGTTCCGGAAAAGGTTATCAACCTGCGGGAACGATAGGCAACCGGACACACATTCTGTCCGAGCGGTTAAAAGCGGGCGCGGAATTTAAACGGTTGAAAAAGGGGCATCGACCTGCGCCGATGCCCCCAACATGGACACACATTATGTCCTATAAGCCCAAAACCGCAGGAAAAACCTGCCAACATAAACCTGTCCCTTTTTTGGTCGGTTTTACTGGAGGGTTGCGTCGATTGCCTTGACCAGGGCGCTGCGCATGCCGGCGTCCTCGAGCGCAACGACGCCCTTGATGGTGGCACCACCGGGCGAGCATACGGCATCCTTCATCGCCGCAGGATGCTGGCCAGTTGCAAGCTGCAGCTTTGCCGTACCCAGCACCATCTGGCTCACAATGCGATAAGCATCCGCACGCGGGATACCGTGCTTGACCGCCGCATCGCCCAGGGCCTCGATTGCCATGGCGACAAACGCCGGAGCGCAACCACCCACCGTGCCGCCCACAAACAGCAGGCTTGTGTCGAGCTCGACGACAGCGCCAAGCTTACCGAGCAGGTCGAGCACCACAGCACGCTGCTCGTCGTTAAGCGTCGAAGCCTTCTCGCAGGCGATGACGCCCTCGCCCACCGAAACCGGCGTGTTGGGCACCGTCGAGATATGCGCGACGCCCGGCAGGACCTGCTCCCACTTGGCACTGTCCCAGGTCCAGGCAACCGACAGAACGACCTTTTTGGCAAGAGCATCCTTGAGCGGAGCGAATACCTTCTCGATCATGTACGGTTTGACCGCAGCGACCACGATATCGGATGCGGCGACAACCTCGGCGGCATCGTGGCAGGCGACCATTCCGCGCGCCTCGCAGCGCTCAACCAGTGCGTCGTAGCGACCCGCGCAGGCGCACATGTCGCTCACAGCTACACCGGCAGCGATCCAGCCATCGGCCATAGCGCTCGCCATATTGCCAAAACCGACAAATCCAATCTTCATATCGCATAGTCCTTTCAGACACATTCCTCAAAACGAAAGGTATTGTCCCACGCCATTGTTTCGTATTGCCGACCTATTTGTGATACGGCTCGCCACGACTGATCTTGCAGGCACGGTAAATCTGCTCCAGCAGCACCACACGCGCCAGGTTATGCGGCAAGGTAATGCGTCCAAAGCTGAGCATCTCGTCGGCTCGTGCGCGCACGTCATCGCTCACGCCGTCCGAACCGCCGATTACAAAGGCAATGTCGCTGCTGCCTCGCAGCATAAGATCGTCGAGCCTCGCCGAAAACTCCTCGCTCGAGCGCTCCTTGCCCTCGATAGCCAGCAGGATCACATGCGCTCGAGATGGCAAGGCGGCAAGAATCGCCGCCCCCTCCTTGTCGCGCGCGGCATCCACGCCGCCCGCCTTAGCCGGGTCGATATCGGCCACCTCGTGGATATCCACCTTGGCATAGGCACCTAGGCGCTTGGTGTACTCAGCGCACGCGTCCTTCCAAAAGCGCTCCTTGAGCTTACCGACGCAAACGACGGTGTATTTCACGCGCGTCTACTCCTTCGAATCGTTTTGAACTTTGCCGGCGGCCAGCATCTGCTCGAACATCGAGGCCGACTGCGAAAAGTCGCTCGGCAGCACGACCGTCGAGGTTTTACCCGTGCGAGCGAACTCCGTCATCATCTCGGACCACTGCGTAAACATGAACAGTTGGTTGGCCTCGTCATTGCCGACACCCGTCTCCTGGATGATCTCGAGCGAATCTTTGATACCCAGCGCGATGGCCTTGCGCTGGTTGGCGATGCCCTCGCCCGCCTTTTCCATAGCCTCGGCCTCGGCGGTCGCCTCGGTGACGCGCTTGATGCGGTCGGCCTCGGCGAGCTCCTGCGCGGCAGCGCGCTTGCGCTGGGCAGCGTTGATGTCGTTCATGGAGTTCTCAACCTCGGTCGGCAGTGCGATTTTGGTGATGAGCGTCGACACGAGGGTGAAGCCGTAGGCGGCCATCTGCTCGGAAACGGTAGCGTTGACATCCTTGGCGATGTCATCCTTCTTGGCAAAGACCTCATCGAGTGTGTAGACGGGGATGGAGGAGCGCAGGGCGTCGGTGATGAAGTCGCGCATCTGGTCGACGGGCTCCTGCAGCATATAGTAGCTCTTGTAGATGCCCGAATCTGCCGGGCCGGCGCCCATGTCATAGCTCACGTGGTACTGAGCGGAGACCTCAAGACCGATGGTCACGTTGTCCTGGGTCTTAACGTCGATGCCAAAACCGTTTTTCATGGTGCGCAGGCTCACCGTGGCGGCCTTGCGGTCGATCACGGGCACCTTCACGTGGAAGCCCGCGTTGACGATACGGTTGAACTTACCCAAGCGCTCGATGATTACGGCGTGCTGCTGTTCAACGACATAACAGGCGTTGGGGAGCAGCAGCAACAGGATGATGATGGGAATCAAAAGGCTGGTAAGGGCGGCGATGATACCGGAAAACAGCATGGTCTCTCCTCTGATAGGCACACGTTGGTACTAGGATACCCGTCCAAGGAGATCGTGCATAACAAAAAGAGCTCCCATTGCTGGGAGCTCTTTCAATCAATGGTGCGGGCGAAAGGACGTCCGCGTATCCGCTTCGCGGATCCGCACCGGCATCGGCCGCCTGCCGGCGTCCTCGCCAGCTCGCTAAAAACGCTCCGCGTTTTCTTGACGCTCGCTCCTTCGCAGGTTCAAGTCCCTGCGATGGGCCCATAACAAAAAAAGCCCCCATTGCTGGGAGCTCTTTCATTTAATGGTGCGGGCGAAAGGACTTGAACCTTCATGGGGTTGCCCCCATACGGACCTGAACCGTACGCGTCTGCCAATTCCGCCACGCCCGCGTGCAGGAATTAGAATAACGGAGCGCCATCGCGAACGCAAGAACTATTTTTGAAAAAGTTTGCAGGCATTTTCCCAAGCGGCTTGCACGATTGTTTCGGCGTCCTCACCAGTGCGATCGACACGGTCGTTAACCAGCGCGTTTGCCGTAATGGAGATCATTGCGGGCTCGCATTCAAGACCGCGGATGGGCTCCGGAGCCATATACGGGCAATCCGTCTCGAACAAAATGCGGTCGAGCGGGGTCGCCGCAAATGCCTCGCGCACGTCGTCGTTGCGCTTAAAGGTGGCCGCACCACCATAGGCGATATAGCAGCCCAGCTTCACAAAGCGCTCCATCGTGGCGCGGTCCTCGCCAAAGCAGTGCAGCACACAACCGGCCTGGGGCACGCCCACCTCACGAAGCACGTTGTACGCATCCATATGCGAGGTGCGCTCCCCATCCGAGTCCTCGTGCCGCAGGTGCAACTCCACCGGCACGTTACGGCACACGGCAAGCTCGAGCTGGCGCGCCATGCAGTCAATCTGCACGTTATGAGGTGCCGGCGCGATATCGTCATCATAGTCCATGTGGTAGTCCAGGCCGATTTCGCCAATACCGGCGCATAAGGGGTCATCGAGTGCGGCAACGACCTGTGCGTGAACGTCGTCGGTATAGTCCGGCGCGCCATACGGATGCACGCCGGCAAGATACTTGATCTGCGGGATATCCTGCATCGGCAGAATCTCGCGCGTCAGCCAGTCGCTATAGTCCGTCACGCTGCGCTTATCGGCAATGGGATCGAAGACCGTCACCAACAGGTCGATGCCCGCGGCTTTGGCGCGCACGAGTGTCTCGGGCACTTCTTTGCCCCAAAACGAAAGCAGATGCGCATGCGTGTCAGCAAGCGGTGCCAAGGGCACGGGACAAGCAACCGTCTTCTTTTTCTTGGTAAACGTCACGCGTTCGGCATTAGGCATCATGGATTAGCTCCTGGGCCAGACGGACAAAGTCGGCAACATCAAGCGTCTCGGCGCGCGTGGTGGGTGCGATACCGCAAGCCTCAAAGGCGGCATCGAGCACGTCCTTGGCAAAACCGTTGGCGCTCATGGAATTGCGGATGGTCTTGCGACGCTGAGCAAATGCAGCGTCAATCACGCGGGCCACAAATTCGCGATCGAGTTCTTCGGGCACCACACCGTCAACACGGTCGATACGCACGACGGCCGAGTCCACGTGCGGCGCCGGCATAAAGCAACGCGGCGGCACCTCAAAGCGACCCGTCACCTGCGCATACAGGCCGAGCTTTGCCGTATAGCCGCCATAGGTCTTGTTGCCCGGCACTGCGGCAATGCGATCGGCAACCTCCTTTTGCACCATGACGACGGCGCGCTTGAGCGCGGGCATCGTCTGGAAGAACTGAAGAATGATCGTCGCCGCCACGTTATAGGGCAAGTTCGCGACAAATACCGTGGGCTCGCCGCCGGCGGCCTGCTCAATCTGCTCCGGGCCCACCTTAAGCGCGTCGCCCATGATAAAGCGGAAGTTGGCATAGTCGGCGGCGTGGGCGTCGAGCACCGGCTCGAGCTCGGGGTCGGCCTCAATGGACGTGACGCACGCCGCCTCCTGCAGCAGCGCAAGCGTGAGCGTACCAACGCCCGGACCCACCTCGAGTACGCGCTCGTCACCTGCAAGCTCGGCAAGCTCGCAGATACGTTCGATCACATGATTGTCGATTAGAAAGTTCTGGCCCAGGCGATGCTTGGTCGCAAGGCCAAACTCCTCCAGCAGCTCCCTGGTGGCCGTGGGGTTTGCCAAAGGCGAAGTTGTCATAGTTGCCTCCTTAGCATGATGGCGGCGTCTTGAAACGAAAGGGCATGGACCGTTGCGGCCATGCCCTTACATCTAAACAGCAAATTGCCGATATGGCGCTCGCGCGGTCTCTACGCCAGACGCGGGAACAGCGGATCGCCCTTCTCGACGGGCTGACCACCAGCAAGCAGGCCCCAAGCGCAAATGCCCTTGAGGTCGTCGGTCGCGGCCTCGCTCTCGCAGGACAGGCGGCGCAGAGCCTCGGCAGAGGTCTGAGGCATGAGCGGCATCAGCAGGTGAGCGGCAATGCGGATGGCCTCGAGCAGGTTGTAGATCACAAATGCCAGCTCGTCAGCCTTGGCCTCGTCCTTGGCAAGCGCCCAGGGCTCGGAGTCCTCGATGTAGTGGTTGGCGGCATGGATGAGCTCCATAACCTCATCCTTGGCTCCACCGTAATCGAGCACGTCCATCTTGGCCATGTAGCGCTCGACCAAACCGTCGGCAATCTTTGCCAGCGGGTTATCGAACGCGTCGGCAGACGCCGGTTTAGCCGGGGCGCAGCCGTCAAAGTACTTTGCGCTCATGTTGAGCGAGCGCGAGATGAGGTTCCCCCAGCTGTTGGCCAGATCGGCGTTGTAGACCTGCTCCATACGATCGAAGCTGATGGCGCCGTCGGTGCCGGGGACCACGTCGGTCATAAAGTAATAGCGGTAGCCCTCGACGCCCAGCATGTCGATAACATCCTGCGGAGCGATGGCGTTGCCGCGGCTCTTGGACATCTTCTCGGCCTTACCGGTCTCGGCATTGCGCACGGTCAGGAAGCCGTGGGCAAAGACGTGCTCGGGCAGGGCCTCGCCGATGGCCATGAGCATGGCGGGCCAAATGACGCAGTGGAAGCGGATGATGTCCTTACCCACGATGTGGAACTGCGCGGGCCAGCGATAGGCCAGCTCGGCACGCGCCTCGTCGGTGTCGACACCGTAGCCGACGGCCGTCATATAGTTGAGCAGCGCGTCAAACCATACATAGGTCACATGGCCCTCGTCAAACGGAACCTGGATGCCCCAGTCAAAGCTCGTGCGACTCACGGAAAGGTCGTTGAGGCCGCCCTCGACAAAGCTGCGAACCTCGTTCATGCGGAACGCAGGCTCGACAAAGTCGGGGTGCTCGTCATAGAGCTTGAGAAGCTTGTCCTGGAAGGCGGAAAGCTTAAAGAAGTAGGACTCCTCCTGGACGCGCTCAAGCGGACGGTGGCAGTCGGGGCATAGATGCTGGCCGACGCTGCCGTACTCCTCGTCGCCCTTCTGGACCTGCGTATCAGTGAAGTAGGTCTCGTCAGGCACGCAATACCAACCGTCGTAGCTGCCCTTATACAGGTAACCGGACTCCTTCATGCGCTCCCACAGGTACTGCACGGCATGATGCTGGCGCGGCTCGGTGGTGCGGATGAAGTCGTCGTTGGAAATCTCGAGCTTGCTCCAAAGCTCCTTGAAGTGCGGGGCCTGGCTATCGGTCCACTCCTGCGGCGTCATGCCATGCTTGGCTGCGGCCTCGGCGACCTTCTCGCCGTGCTCGTCCATGCCGGTCAGGAACTTGACGTTATAGCCGGCGGAACGGCGATAGCGAGCCTGAACGTCGGCGATGATGGTGGAATAAGCCGTGCCCAGGTGCGGATCGGCGTTGACGTAGTAGATGGGCGTCGTGATAAAGAACGAAGGCTTGCTTTGATCCATGGGGTTTGTCCTCCAGAAAAACGTTGCATACAGAGGATGATTCTAGCGCAAGGGCTGGATATCCTCCATCTATTGCATATCGAGCACCATGGCATAGACATCGCGCTTGCGGCGCGAATACTTCTGAGACAGGCGCTTGGCCACCGCAGACGCGGGCTCCCCCTCCTCGAGCGCGGCGCGGATATCCTCGCGCAGGGCCTCGTCGGGATCCGCTGCCGTGGCGCCGACCGGCACGATACCGGCCTCCTCATCCTCGCTCGGTGGCGCGATGACCAGCGCAATCTCGCCCTTTACCTCGCCGCGAGCACGCAGCTCCTCGGCAAGCTGGTCAGCGGGCCCGCGCAAGACCTCCTCGTGCAGCTTGGTGAGTTCGCGGCAGACGGCAACCTCACGCTGGGGAAAGACCTCCGCCACGGCCTCGAGCGTCGCCACGATGCGATGTGGAGACTCGTAGAAGATGAGTGCGCCGGGCACCACGGCAAGGCGCTGCAAACGGCGCACACGGTCGCCGTGCTTTCGGCCCAAAAAGCCCTCGAAGAAAAAATGCTCGCAGGGAATGCCGGACGAAACAAGCGCCGTGACGCAAGCAGAGGGCCCGGGAATAACTTCGACGGGCACATCGGCCTCACGCGCCGCCTCGACCAGCGCCTGGCCGGGATCGGACACGCTCGGCATGCCGGCGTCCGAGGCAAAAGCGAGGGTCTCCCCCGCCAGCAGACGGTCGACCAGGCCGGCGGCGCGGCTGGCGATCACATTCTCGTCGCAACGGACAAGCGGCTTGGAAATGCCCAGGTGCATCAGCAGCTTTGACGTCACACGCGTGTCTTCGCAGCAGATGACATCGGCAGCGGCAAAGGCCTCGCCAACGCGCGGGGACAGGTCACCCAGGTTGCCGATGGGCGTGCCGACCACATAGAGTTTGCCCGTATGGGCGCTGTTTTGCGTCATATCAACCTATTCAATCATGCCGCGCTCGAGCGTACCGAGCGCCGCGCGGGCGTCCCATGCTGCAATGCGCTTCTCAGTCTTCCACGTTTGGAAGAACCAACCGGCAGCCGGCGCAAACGAAGCCAGCTGGTTGGCGATAAACACGCGCTCGTAGGCATTGCGGCCCTCGGGCGTAACCGACGAGTTGGCAAAGATCGCCGCGCCCGACCATTCGCCCACCAGCACGGGGAACCCAGTCGAAATCGCTTCTTTAAGCTCGCGCTTGTTACGCGAAATCGCCGTCGTCAGCCCGCGAGGGCTCGTGATGTCGAGCGCATACTCGTCGCGGTAATGGTACAGGTGAAGGTCCATGTAGACGTTCTTGTACTTGGCGCCGCGCATAAAATGCTTCCACTCGCTGGGATGCCCCGACGACGAGAAGACGACGATCTTATCCTCGGGCATATACGAACGGACGAGCTCGTAGGCATCGCGATAGAAATTGCGCAGGTAGTGAGCAGGAATGCCATCCGTCATGGTGAAGAGGCTCTTGCGAACGCTCATCTGCGGCGTGTCCAGCAGCTCAATGCCCAGCAGGCTCTCGGCCTCGCCATAGCGATCGGCCAAGCGCTCGAGCACGTCGAGTGCGACATGACGGCCGTTGGTGGACGAATGCCACTCGGCAACAGCCTCCGGCGTGGTGGGCGAATCGTTGGAATCGCCCTGGCCACCGGGCACGGTTGCCAGATCGAGCAGCACGCGGATGTCGTACTTGGCAGCCCACTCAATTGCGCGGTCGATGTAATCGACAACCGATATGTAGGAGGCATCGGACTCCTGTGAGCCAAAGGCATACCAGGGCACCGGCAGACGCACGGCATTGAGACCGATCTGCGCCATGCGGCGAAAATCGTCCTCGCTCACAAACGTCTCGTAATGGCGGCGCATGCGCTCGTTATAGGCGGCGGTACCCATGGCCTCCTGTAGCTCAGCCGCGTTGGATGCACCGGTCGCCGCGTACAGCGACGGGGTCACCCAAGGCTCGGGAATAAACCAGCCAGAGAGATTAACGCCGAGTATCCTCTCCATCACTGCCCCCTTCGGATCATGCAGGTCGAACCCGCATCGTATTGCGTAGGATAAGTATCGTTTTGAGTATACCCGCGTGTGCGGACAGGCGACCGAACGGTCTGCAAAGTGACGCGAAAGTGGGAGGAATGTCTGGGAGCAGACGGACTCGGAATGGTGCGACGAGGTGTGTACGCGCGCCGGAGGCAGGCACCGGAAAGTGTGTCCCGTTCTGAGCCCTTATTCTGGGACGCAGTTTCCGCAGAACCCTACATAAAAGAAAAGGACCCCTTTGCAGAGGTCCTAGTCAATTCAAGGTGGCGGGGAAGGGAATCGCGTCCGCGCGCTGCGCGGACGGACCGCTGCGGCGCTTACGCGCCTTGCGAGCTGCGCTGGCAAACGCTTACGCGTTTACTCAGCTCCGCGCCCTCACGGGGTTCGATTCCGTGCGAGGGCTACATAAAAGAAAAGGACCCCTTTGCAGAGGTCCTAGTCAATTCAAGGTGGCGGGGAAGGGAATCGAACCCCTGACACGAGGATTTTCAGTCCTCTGCTCTACCAACTGAGCTACCCAGCCATTTGAGGTGTGCCTTGTTTCAAGGCTTGATTAGTATAACCAAGGACGCGTTCCGGTCAACCGAGAATTTCAAAAAAGTTTTTGAGCACAGCCTCGGTTCTTTAAATCGGCACGTCAGAGGCATCAGCCGGCAGCAAGAAGTTTTTCGCTCAGAGCCGCACGGGCAAACTCACTTGGCGTCATCCCCTCGGCAGCCGCCCGTCGACGAATGGCCTCCTTCATTCCCAGAGGAATCTTGACCGACAGCGTTGCCGTCCCCTCACCTGAGAGTGGGGGCCGTCCATGCACGATCCCACCAACGGTGTGTTCGCCATCCGGAAACTCTCCGCGCTCGTACGACTCGCACCACGCGTCAATCATTTCATCCGTTACAACCCGACCATTAGCGGCCGTATACGTCTTGCCCATCATCGACCCCTTTGCCGAGCCCGTTCAATCTCCTGCCAAAATTTCTTCTGGACTGGAGACAAGGCATGAATGATAAGCCCCCACGGACAAGCTCGACCGCGACAAGCTCCACGCTTCGTCCGTCTGGGAGCCATCCAATCGCAAGCCATCTCGGCGGCTCGTCCTTCGGCTCGCGACGAATGCACTCAGTAACCGCAAGCCAAGCGCTAAGCACCTGCTTTTCCGTCAGGTGCTTTTTAGCGTTGGGATGGATCTCAACATCCATGCATCTTCTCCTCCATCTTACCCAATTTCGTATGACGAAAGTCCGCTGTCGCCAATTCTTAAGCCGGCACGCGTTGGAGAGCAGGGGTCGAAACAATGATTGAAGGACGCTCTAGTACGGCCCAGGCGCCGGGGCAGGAGCACATACGCCAGGGACGTACGTTTTCGTAGCATACGAGGACATAGCCACGTGCATCGATAAAGGCGATATCGATGGGATAGGCCATAAAACACGTATGGACCGAAGAGCAGCGTGGAAATGCCATGACGAGCGGCAGACCGTTGGCGGCAACCGGACACCGTCCCAGCATGCCGCGCAGGCGCACGGCAAACGACTCCGCCACCGCAAACTCGGCCGGCGTCCAGCCCAGCCTATTGAGTGCCCGCGCGTAGGCGATGTAGGACGAGACCGCGGTCACATGACCACCCCCGGACGCCATGGATCGACCGTCACCGCGCGCTCGTGCGACAACGTTGTCGGCGCCCCCAGCGGAACGCCAGCGATGCTGAGAGAAGTCGGCCACGGCTCATAGTGCATGGTACAGGTGTAGGTCCTAAACGTACCGGATAGGGAGAGCAGGCCACCATCCGATGCCTCCGCGCCTTGCTCGCTCGACACTTCGATCTGCAAGTCATAGCCTTCCATGGCATTCAGAATTTGAGTCCGGACCGTCGCCGAGGCATCGACAGAGCTTTCGTCGCCCTCCCCGCTCGGCGCCACGGCGTGCGCCAACACGATGTCGGGCACCACGCGGTCGAAGCGCGCGACAGCGCTGGCATAGATCATGACGTTGTATACGATGAGTGCCAGCACCAGCAAAACGGGCGTAACCACTGCTATCTCCACCGTCGCTTGGGCGCGCTCCTCGCGCAGACGCATGCGGATACTCATTACGACCCACCGCCCAGAGCGCCAACCAGCGTGGCGACATCGACGGTGAGCGGGATGGAGCCGCCGCCGGGCAGAGGAATCTCCGCAAGCGTGAACACCGTACCGCTGATGGTGCGTTCGACTTGATATTCCAACGCCTCGCAAAGCGCCTTGGGATCGGTCACGCCCAACGGAATACTTCGCAGTTTGTCTTGCGCTTGAGAGAGACCAGCAATGTCAGACCCCGGGCTCTTAATGACGTTGGCGGAATCAGTCAGCACCGGCTTTCGCAGGCGCAAGTCGCACGGTTCCAAACCCAGCGCCGCCACGGACGCCGAAACGGTATCGCCGAGCCACGATGCGATGGAGCCCAACGCGCCGCTGCCCCCTCCTAGGCCTTTAATCATCTCGTCCATAAGTTCGTCGGCCGAACCTTGGATGTCTCCGTATCCCACAAGCAGCCGTCCCCAGACATCCATGACGCCATCGAGTACGCCGGCAACGCCACCCGAGCGTTCCTTCAATGTCGAGAAAAATCGCGAAAGCACGTTGTTTTGCGCCGTCGCCTCATCGGGCGCCAGCACCGCGGCAGAGATGGCACCGCGATCGCCAAGCCTGACTGCCGTGTTAAACGAAGAGTTGAGCTCATCGGGGCTCGAGATGGCACCCGAAACCGCAAAGGCAACCACGCCGTTGCGACCGGGCGGAGCGATACGCGGACGCTCGCCCGAAAGCGCTTTAATGGCCTGGTCAAACGCATTGCTCGCACGGTCGGCCTCATCCTCGGTCTGACGCATGAGCTCAAGCTCTTTGTTCCGACATTTGACGTAGCCTTCCAGGGCGTCTTTGAACTTGTCAAAGTGATACTCGAAGCCGTTTTCGATCGATGTAGAAGGAGCGGCGACGGCACCCAGTGTCTTGACTCCAAAATGGCAGCGGTCGCATGCTTCTCTCCCGTCAAAGTCAGCAACCGATGACAGTCCTCCCGGCGCTCCCTTTTTATAGTTTGGGCAGCCAGTTCCATAATGGATGTACGTCTTGCCGTCATTGCTGCTCGTCGGCCACGCGGCATCGGTATAAAGATCGCTCGCCCTGGCCTCGTCCGCGTTGCGCGGCAGCAGCGGCAGGTCCGCGACGACGCTCGTGCCGTCGTCCACGATGGAGGCTCGCCCGAGCTCTTCACCGGCATACCGATAGAACGCCTTTCGAGCGGCAGACTCCGCCTGCATCTCGACACCGCTTCCAAGCGGCTTTTCGTTAGCAAGGCGCTGACGGTAATATGTTCTCGCTCGGTCAAGCGCCACCTGGGGCTCCCACGTGACGCTCGATGCGTAATGTGGGTTGAGCTCGCCCGGCAGCGACGCCAGCTTCTTCGCGCGCTCCCACATGCACGAACGGCCACCAATCGTGCCCTTGTCCGACCCGCCGCAGTCCGCAAGCCAGGCGCGCTCTTTTGCTTTCGCCGTATCCTCAGAAGCCTCCTTCAACTTTTTGGCTGCGAGCTCTAAATCATCTGACGCATCTTTAATGGCATCGGTCGAGATCTCGGAACCCTCGAGCGCAACAAAATCAGACTCGGATGTCCTGGGCACGGCAAGCGCCGTACCGGTATAGGTCACACTATCGGTATCCTGCGCCGACACCGTCTGCGTGGCACGCGCGGCGATCAGATACGGCAGAGCCGTCTCGATTTTCTGTAAGCCTTCCGATGCGCTTTTGGCAAACTTGTTGCGCGTTTTAATGATCTCAATCCCGGTGTCGACCATATTGCCGGCAACCGGCTCGGCACCCGGGATGAGGATGGCGACCAGGCCCGTCCCGATCGTGGCAAACCCCGCCAGCCCCAGACTCAAGATGCTCGCATCAACCACCGTGGCAGCCGTGTGATAGGACGACACTACGTTGGCACCCGCCAGCGCGCCACTATCAGCCGCCACCTGAGTATCCCCGGCACGCGACATGCTCCATATCGCCGCGGTTGACGAAAACAACAACGTGAGCACCACTAGGATGACCACGGCAGAGGAAAGCGTGGTGTAGGCACCGTCTTCGATAAACAGGTCGATACCGGCTCGACCCATAAAGCCGCCTCGTTTGCGATGGCAGCTCGGACGGCGCGTCAAAACGCGTCTAGACCAGAAACGCTTAATCCCATGCAGCAATCCACGAATCATAATCTCCCTCCAGCCATTCGGGACGCGATTGATACGAGACATCGACCTTGAGCTCAACGTAGCCGCCCTCGGCGGTACCACCCATAGCCTGCGCAAACGCACCGATCACAGGCAACGGCTTGACCTCGCCGGAAACGGACACGGACGAGACGTCACCCGCACCGGCCCGGCCAAGCTCGATATCCCACGACAACGGCCCGCCGGCATGAAAGATCGAAACGTTGGGCACTGCGGCAAGCCGGCGGCGGGTGAACTCCTTAAGATCATCGTCCTCCGCCGTCGTCGTGGTCATGAGCCGCGCGGTCTCGGCGGCGGCAGACTCCATGACCGCGCGCGTATAGAGCAGGCACACCGGTTGCAGTGCGAGAAGGATGAGCGTCAGAAACGTCGGCAGCAAAAAAGCGGCCTCGACCGTAGACTGCGCCCGGTCCTCGCACGCGATATCAATACAACGCGATGTCCTTAGCGCCCGCAGCGGCGTCGATAACCGACGTCGAGGCAACGCCATGGGATGCCGCCCGCTCGACCAGCGCCGCCAAGCGCCCATCGGTGCCAGCACGCCAAAGCCCCGCGATCGCCAGCACGATGGAAAGCAGCGCCACCGTGACGATGGCGTATTCGACCGTCGCCTGGGCAGATTCCTCGCGCAGGACGTCATGCATTTCACGATCCCTCCTTTGAGCTTATTGTTTGCGGGACCAGACGCACGGCGCGCAGACGACACGAAGCATCGCCAGCATCCGCGGCAACCGTCACCATATCGACCCAGCCGCGCCCATCGCGCACGATGGCGCCCCATACGTTGCCCTTAATATCGAGATAGCCGCTCAGGGCGAGCTGGGCCGTTGGCACCTCGCGGTAGGCGCGTAACATATCCGCCGCTGCCTCGGTCATCGGTCGGTCCTCGGACCATGCAAGCCGGACCGCAATCGCGTTGTCCTCAGGCGAATCCGTCGCAGTGCCAGACCGCTTGTCGAGCGTCCGCAGAAAGGTTTGCGCCGTGACAGCGACATCCGAATCGTCCGCATCTCGCATCTCATCTTTTTGAGACGCCACCGCCGAATCTGAGCCCGAATCGAAGGCGGCCCCAGGACGCTGCTGCCGCGCGGCGTTAAGCCCCCAAAGCACCGCCGCTATCGCCACGGTCAGGCAAGCAAACACCAGCAGCACCCCGATGGGGCGCTCGCCCTCTACAGACTGTTGATGCCCTCGCTGATAGCGTTCCATAGATCTTGGACCTTGCCTTTAAATGCAACGATGGCAATAATCGCGATCACCACGAGCACGCCGACCAAGATGGCATACTCGGTGGTACCCTGTGCACTCTCCTCCTGCAGTAGCTCCTTGGCGCGCTGACGAACACGTGCCGCCCGGCAAAACGCCCAGCCCTGGACCTTGCCAGCAGCGTCAGTCATCGTATTCATGTATACCTCCCTACATCATCCCGCCTGCTCCCAGCAGCGGGCCCAATATGGACAGAAGTAACGCCGGCAAGATGAGCGTGCCGGTGGGAATCAGCAGCTTGACGGGCGCACGCTCGATCTCGCGCTCGACTGCGGCGCGATGGGCCGCACGGATCTCGCGACTTTGAGCAGCCAGCGTCTCGGCCAACGGAGCGCCCAGGGCAAGCGCCTGCCCCACCGTGATGGCAAAGGTCTCGAGCGCCCTCACGTCCAAATCACGCGCGGCAGCCAACAGCTCGGCCTCGCGCGTCCCCACGCCCACCTGCCACGCCATGCAGGCTCGCTCAAGACGGACGGCCAGCACCGACCGACGATTGGCGCAGAAAATCTCGAGCGCCGCGTCAAACGAAAGGCCGGCAGAAAGCCCCAGGCGCACCACGTCGATCATCTCGGACACCTCACCGAGCGACACCCGCGCCGGGCCGTCCGCCCCAATCGCGCCCTTCATTCGCGCGGTCAGGGCATCAATCACCGAGCAGCCCGCAGCAATGACCAGTACCGCTTCACGCTTGCATGTCTCTGCAATCTTGCGAGCATCCGCACGCTCCAAACCTGTCGCGGCAAATACGCTCAGGGCACACAGACAAGCCGCGACCCCGACCAGGGCGCTCATAACTCCACCCGCATAATGCGCCGAATAACCACCAGGGCAACGACGTTGAGGGCAAGTCCCAGCACCACGGCGCCCGCACCAGCCGGCGTCGCAAGACCGCGGCGAAAGTCTGCCGAAAGCAAAGCCAGTACCGCGCACATGCCCGCCGGCATCGCCGCGACCATATGCGCAGACATGCGAGCCTGCGACGTCTTAACATCCAGGCGGCGCTTGAGCTCAATGCGCTCCCCCACCATGCTCGACGCCTCGGACAGTAAGTCGGCAAGCGGAGCGCCGGTGCGCTGAGACACCTTAAGCGCCAAGGTCACAAGCGAAAGACCGGGGGCGTCGATACGCACGAGCAAGTCATCGAGCGCGTCGGTCGCCGAGATGCCGCAATCGATCGCCGCCGCCACCCGCAAAAACTCGGTATGCACTGGCTCTTGCGCATGAGCGCCCACAAAGCGCATGCCCTGGGCCAGCGAATGTCCCGAGGCAAGCGACATGGAAAGTGCGGTAAACGCCTCGGGCATTGCCTCTTCTGCATCGTGTTGCTCGCGCCGGCTCTCAAAGCCATCCCGAGCGGCACCAACGGCAAACGGAGCAACAAGTCCCAAGGCAAATCCGAGGGGCGATAACGACACCATCGTTAGTAAAACGCAGCAGACACCGCTCGATAGCAGCAGAAACGCCAAACATCCCGAAGCATCCTCGATCACGAGGCCAAGGCGATGCGCCGGAGCCAGCGATGCCCACGAACGGGCGATCTTTTTCAGCAGATCGTTTTCCACCAGCTCACGCGGCAGCTTCTCTGCCACCGTCTCGAGCGCCTGACGTGCCAGCTCCGCCGGCGGTACCTGCGGCACACGAGGTTCCGCCCCGCACGCCGTCGCGACAGAAAGCCCTGCCAAGCCCCCTACGACGAGGGGCACAGCGATCTCCATTCGTCCACCTCCTCTTGTGTGAGCGTCCCCGACCGCAGGCCTTCTGCGATAAACGGCGGCTCGCGGTCAAGCGTCCAGGTGCGCTCGGCGGCATCGAACGTCACATAGCGCTCGAGCTCTACGCCGCCCGATGCGGCGCGTCGCACCCCCGAATACGAGGAGACGAAGCGCCTGCCATCGGCGTGGCGCTCGGACATCACGATACCGTCGAGCGCCATGGCAATCTGCTCCTCGATGAGCTCACTCGGCAGGTCGATGCCATAACGTGCAAGCAACGTCAGACGCACCACGGTCTCCTGTTCTGAACCCGCATGAAGTGTGGTGAGCGACCCGTCGTGGCCCGTGTTCATGGCCTGCAACATGTCGCAGCACTCGGCACCGCGCACCTCGCCCACCACGATGCGGTCGGGGCGCATGCGCAGGGCATTAGTTACCAGGTCGCGGATCGTCACCGCGCCTTCACCCTCAATTGAAGCCTCGCGCGCCTCTAGGCGCACCACGTGCGGATGATGCGCAAACTTGAGCTCGGCAGAGTCCTCGATCGTCACGATGCGCTCGCCGGTGGAAATCTCACATGACAACGCGTTGAGCAGGGTGGTCTTACCAGATCCCGTGCCTCCCGCAACCGCCAGGTCCTGTCGCAGCGACACCGCGCACGACAGCAGCTGCGCATACCAAAGCGGCAGCGACCCCAGCCCCACAAGCTCGTCCAGCGAGCAGATACGGTCCGAGAACTTTCGGATGGTGAGAATCGGTCCGTCAATCGCCACAGGCGGAATCACCGCGTTGACGCGATAGCCCGTTTTGAGGCGGGCGTTGACGATGGGGCTGCGCTCGTCGATACGGCGGCCAAGTGGCGAGATGATGCGGTCGATAAGCACACGGATCTGCTCATCATCCTCAAACGCATGCTCGATGGGGTACAAGACGCCGCCGCGTTCAAAGAAAGCCGAGCGGCAGCCGTTGATCATGATCTCGGTAACGGTGTCGTCCTCGATGAGCGGCTGCAACGGCCCCAAGCCCACCACGTCATCCAAAATCTCGTCGATGATGGTTTCGCGCTCGGGCGTCGCGAGATCGGTCGGCTCCTCAACATTGAGCGCCGCCTCCACCGCAGGGCGCAATTCCGAGCGGGCAAGTGCCGGGTCGATATAGGCGCTGATACGCGCCACTTCGTCGTAACCCATGCGGTCCATCACGGCGCGCTTGGTGCGTCGTTTCACCGCGCGGCGACGCCCCGCATCTACAGGCGCTGCCGCCGCTGCAGCGCCGGCAGCCTTAATCCTCGTTTGCAGGCTCATCGCTGATCACCCTCACGCGACCAGGGAAGACGGATGCGCGGGCGCTCGGTGCGGGTCGCGCGGTCGGCGACCATATCGCTCCAGGGACCGACGGCGCAGCCCAGCTCCACGAGCATCTCGCGCGTAGCCTCGCGCACGCTGGTCGCAAAAGCGCTGGTCTGCCCCACTGCCTCGTCAGCGCGCCCAAACGCCATGAGCGCGGCGAGATCCTGCCCGCCATCGGCGATACGAATCTTGGAGCTTAACGCACAGGCAATCTCAAAGCGCATGGCGACGTCCTCGTCGGCACCGCGCGCACCAAACCGGTTGAACACGGCGCTCATGCGTGTGCGCGGCACGCCCACACGGCTCGCCAGCTCAATGACGCGCGAAGCGGATGTCGCCGACGATACTGCCGCATCGCCTACGACCAGGCAACGGTCGCTCGCCGCCACCGCGGCGGCCACGGCATCACCCCAAAAGACCGAGGTGTCGACAAAGACCACGTCGGATTCGCGACGCAAAACATCGAGCAATAGCTCCACCGGACGTGCCATGAGCTCGGCCTTCTCGGGGGCCGCGACAGGTCCCCAGAGTGTGACGCCCGGGGCGACGCGCATCGATGCGGCCACGATATCCGGCTCGGCAAGTGCGCCAGCCGCCGACGGCTCGATAAGCGTCGCCATATCGTGCGGGGCATCGACACCCAGCAGATCGTATAGGTTTCCAAACATGAGGTCCAAGTCGAGCACAGCGGCACGCAAACCCAGCAACGACGCCGCATGCGCCATGGTGGCAACGATCGTCGACTTGCCGCAACCGCCCGAACCCGAAACAGCACAGACGACCGGTGCCCGACGCGACGGAATCGAAGCGTCGGCCGACAGCGCGGGGGCTGACGGCGCAGGAACCGGCGACACGGACGTGGGCGATAACATCCCCGTCTCCCCCGCCGCGGTCACGTGCTGAGCCCAAGCCGGCATGGCAGGCTGCCCGGTCTGCGGTTCCGAAGCTAAAGGCGCAGCGGCACACGGCTCGCCAGCCCCGGCAAAACCCTCGACCTCGTCGAGCTCATCGGCCAGATTTACGCCGTGCACGTATCCCATATCTTCAGCCAGAACGTCATCGCCATACGGCACCGGCCCTCCAGCGTCATCGCATACAAGGGGGTTCCGGGGGCGCCGACCATGCTCGGCTTCCGCTTTTCCATAATCATCAACACGCGGGCCTCTTGTAGCGCGAGGCGCCCCGGGTTCCCTATCAACAAAAGCATCGGGCTCAATCGTCATGCGCCGATCGGAATCAACCGCTCCCTCGCCCGCGCGCCCGTTGCCGCATATACTGTGCGCAGCGATGACCTCGGTCGCCCCCGCGCGAAACAACCCCTCGATATCCGACGGATCGAGCGCTTCTATCAACACGACCACGCGACTCACGCGGCCTTCGGCCGTCAGGCGCGCAACAGTCTTGCGCACATCTTCGGCATCAAACAGAGACGCCGCGATGATGGCAGCCCCGCGGCGCGACGGAAACGCCCGCGCCATGGAAACCAGCCCGTCCAGATCACCCACGCGAAGCACCTGTGCACCCACATCACGGCCCTCGACTTCCCGCTGCAACAGCCCGTAATCGCCGCACGCGCAGCACGCAAGCCAGATCGCCTTCATCACTCGTCGCCTCCGCTCTTTTTGCCGCGCGCCGTGGCGGGAATCGTCAAGCTGACCGTTCCCTTGCCCGAGGCTCCCAGCAGTTCCTTGACGTCTTCGGGGTCAGCCGCCAGCGTCACCCATTCGATCTTGCCCTCGCGCGTGGAACCGGAATCCTCACTGGTATCGATCACGTACGCACCGCACAGCCGATCGGTTACGCCGTCTTTTTGCACGTACACGTCCACGTAGCTGCCCACGCCCGCAGCACCGCCGACCGAGTGCTCGGCATCGACCGCCACCGAAACGGCCACCTTGCCCTTAGGCACCTCGAGCATGTGGCTCTCGGCCTTGGTGTAGACATTGCAGATCACGGCGTTTTTGGGAATACGCGAAGTCGTCACGTCGCCGCGCACCTGGCGTAGCTCGGTCGCCGCGTCACGCGGCAGCAGACTCGTCAACCACTCCTGGGTTATGACATTGGTCTCATCGAGGGTCTCGCCCACATCGATATCGCGCGCCGCGACGCATACCTCGACGCGATCGCCACCGTACTTGGCCAAGGTCTCAGCCTGGACCTGTTCGGCTTGCGAGCGGATCGACGAGCCGTAAACCATGCAGAGCAGAGCAGCGAGCACGCCCGCGACCAGACTGATGGCGATGCGCTTGCTCTTGTTCACGGCCGCTCCTCTCATGGCAGTGCCGGGCGAATGCCCGTACCACCATTGTCTGGGCGGCCAGAGTGCAAAGCGGCGCAATCGCAATCTTGGTTTTCGATGTCAAACCAATCGCTGACCAAAAGCTGAACAGCCCGTCAAGCTCGTGACAAGGTTTTGGTCAGCACGTCAGCAAACTGCATGTTTCGAGGCTTTTCCGCAGCAAAAAAGCCGTCTCCCGAACAGTTGGGAGACGGCTGTCATAGATAAATTCAATTACAGATGGACATCGGGATCGAGCATTTGAGCGCTCACGCGCATGGATGACGCCAGATTTTGGAACGTTTCCAGGCGCAGGCCGTCGATCTGCCCGGCGTCCTCGGCCTCGCGAACGGCGCAACCCGGTTCGTGGGTATGCGTGCAGTCGCCAAACCGGCACGCACGCGATGCCTCGACAATCTCGGGAAAGGCGCGCGCCAGACCCCGCTCGTGACCCACGAGCGGTAGGCTGCGCAGGCCCGGGGCATCGGCGATCACGCCGGCGTCGCCCGGCAGCGTCACCATCACGCGCGCGACGGTAGTGTGACGGCCCTGGTCGTCGCGTTCGCGCACACCGCCGGTCGCCAACGTATCGTGGCCCAGCAGCGCATTGAGCAGCGTCGACTTGCCGGCACCCGACTCGCCCAGAATCATGGCGCAGCTCCCGGCAGGCACGCAGGCACGGACCTCGTCCAGGCCGCGGCCCTCGGCAGAGGACGTCACGATCACGCGCACGTCCGGACCCACCAGGCGGCGCACGCGGTCCAGATCGCGCTCGAGCTCCTCGGCATCGCAGCGGTCGGCCTTGGTGAGCACCACCACCGGCTCGGCATCGCAATCGAGCGCCAACACCAGTGAGCGCGCCACGCGATCGAGCAGCACCTCGCCGGCGCCGAGCGCCTGCACGATCAGCACGCTATCCACGTTGGAGCAGAGCACCTGGCGCTCTCCGCGGGCACGGCCGCGCCAACGCTCAAAGCTCGTACGGCGCGGCAGTACGCATTCAATCACGCCCATATCGTGCCCGGGAGCGCGGCGCACCGCCACACGATCGCCCACGGCAGGCAGCAGGACCTCGTCCCCACCGCGCGACTTGGCAAATCCCACGGCATGCTCGGCGCGGAAGGTATCGTCGGCAGTCGCCACCAGCGGAAACCCACGATCCAAGCGCACCACGGCGCCAAGCTGCATCTGCTCGGGCTCCTCGGCATGTGCGCAGAAATCATCAAAGGCAGCCTGCTGAGCTTCATCGACCGGCAGGTCATCGAACGCCGGAACGTCCTGCAGCGCGTCGAGTCCCGGCACGCTCGCCAGCAGCTCCTCGGCAGACGCGGGAGCCTCGGTCGCGAGCTTCCGACGACGATCGCGCTTAGCCCGCGCCCCCGTCGTCTTTTTCTTCGCTTTAGCCTTAGCCTTGCCCACAGATGCCTCCCAGCACAAAACCACACAACTGAGCAGGTATTTTACCCACAAAAAAGAGTCGGTCGAGCAAACGCTCGACCGACTCACATACTTTCCCTCAGCCAATGGTCCCGAGAGGTTATCCGAAGGCCCGCCCGCCGGGAGGGGTTTCTTCTGAGTGATCCCGCAGCGCGAAGCGCGAGGACCAGCGAAGAAGAAACCCCGCAGGCGGGCGGGCCCGGACAGGTACGTTACTCTTTCTCCACCGCGCGCATGATCGCCTTGTAGATCTCCATCAACGGGATGATCAGGAAGGCCAGGCCCAGCGCGGCAAGAACGCCCTTGAGCTCAAGCGTCACAGGGCCAAAGAACATCTCGGCAAGCGTCGGCTGCACGGTCACGATCACCGTCAGCACCAGTGCCAGAGCGGCGGAAGCCCACAGCCACTTGTTCTGCTTCTTCATGGTGAACAGCGACGCACGACGGCTGCGCATATTGAAGCAGTGGAAAATCTCGACCATGTTGAGCGTGATGAACGCCATCATCACGCCTTCCTCGTCGGCATTGCCGGCGATCATATCGGCGATGTGGATGTAGCCCATGTCAAAGTACACGCCCACAAAGAAGCTCGCCAGCACCAGCACGGTGATGATTAGGCCCTGGACCACGCAGTCCAGACCCATATGTCCGGCAAAGACACCATCCTTGGCGTTGCGCGGCTTGCGCTTCATGATGTCGCCCTCGGCGTCCTCCATGCCCAGCGCGAGCGCAGGGAAGCAGTCGGTAACCAGGTTCACCCACAGCAGCTGCACCGGCTGGAAGATGGTAAAGCCGATGAGCGTGGCGATAAACACCGAGAAGACCTCGGCAAGGTTGGCCGAAAGCAGGAACTGGATGACCTTGCGGATGTTGTCGTAGATGCGACGGCCCTCTTCGCAGGCACCGATGATGGTGGCGAAATTGTCGTCGGCAAGCACCATGTCGGCGACGTTCTTGGTGACATCGGTACCGGTGATGCCCATGCCAACGCCGATGTCGGCGCGCTTGATGGACGGGGCGTCGTTGACGCCGTCGCCCGTCATGGCCACGATCTGGTCGCGCGACTTCCAAGCCTCGACGATGCGTGTCTTGTGCTCGGGCTGGACGCGGGCGTACACGCCGTAGTCCTCGATGTGCGCGTCGAGTTCCTCGTCGCTCATGCGATCGAGGTCGGCACCGGTGATGGCATGGCTGCGATCGGTGACGATGCCCAGCTGCTTGGCGATGGCCACGGCGGTGTCGATGTGGTCGCCCGTGATCATGACGGTGCGAATGCCAGCGTCGTGGGCCTCGCGGATGGCTTCGGCGACCTCGGGGCGGACCGGGTCGATCATGCCGGACAGGCCGCAGAAGACCAAGTCGTGCTCGAGCGCAGCGGGGCTGCAGTCGCTCGGGACCTCGGTGTAGGTGCGGCTTGCCAGCGCCAGCACGCGCAGAGCCTCGTCGGCCATGGCCTTGTTGGCGGCCACGAGCTCGGCGCGACGCTCCTCGGTCAGCGGGACGACCTTTTCGCCCTCGTAGATATGGGTGCACAGGCCGATCACCACGTCGGGCGCGCCCTTGGTGTACTGCTCGTACTCGCCATCCAAGGTCTCGACGATCACGGACATCATCTTGCGGCCCGAGTCGAACGGGGCCTCGCCCACGCGCGGATGCTCGGCAGTCAGGCCGGTGAGGCCAGCCTTGCCGGCGTCGTTGACGAGCGCGCACTCGGTCGGCTCGCCCACGGCCTCGCCCAGCTCCTCGTCCCACTGAGCATCGGAGCACAGCGCCATGCCGGCCAGGAACTTCTCCTTGGGCGCAGCGAGCTCGTGCTTGACGACGGTCATCTTGTTCTGGGTAAGGGTACCGGTCTTGTCGGAGCAGATGGTCTGTGTGCAGCCAAGGGTCTCGACAGCAGAGAGCTTGCGGATAATCGCCTGGCGCTTGGCCATCTTGGTCACGCCAAGCGAAAGGACGATGGTCACGACGGCAACAAGGCCCTCGGGGATGGCGGCGACGGCGAGCGAGACGGCAACCATAAAGGTGTCGAGCAGGGCAGTCGGATCGGTAAGGACGTTGCCCACGCCGTGGCGGAGGATGTCAACGCCAAAGATGACGACGCAGATGACGATCACCATGATGGTGAGGATGCGGCTGAGCTCGGCGAGCTTCACCTGCAGCGGCGTGAGCTCTTCCTTGGCCTCGGCCAGGGCGCCGGCGATCTTGCCCATCTCGGTGTTCATGCCGGTGCCGACCACGACGGCGCGACCACGGCCGTACACGACGGTGGAGCCCATATAGCACATGTTCTTACGGTCGCCGAGCGGCACGTCGTCGGTGCCGGCGGCGAGCTCGATCACGTTGGCATGCTTCTCGACGGGCACGGACTCGCCGGTGAGCGCGGCCTCTTCGATCTTCATCGTGGCGCTCTCGAGCACGCGGCAGTCGGCCGGGACGGAGTCGCCCGCCTCGAGCATGATCACGTCGCCGGGCACGAGCTCGGCGCTCGGCAGGTGCACGAGCTTGCCGTCGCGTAGCACCTTGGACTGCGCCGCACTCATCTCCTGCAGGGCCTCGAGGGCCTCCTCGCTCTTGGCTTCCTGGACCACGCCCAGCACCGAGTTGACGATAACGACGAACATGATGATGGCAACATCGGCAAAGTCGGGCTCGCCCTTGACCATGCCCGTGAGCGCACTGATGACGGCGGCAACGATCAGCATGATGACCATAGGGTCAGCCATCTGTTCAAAGAAACGCTTCCACAGCGGCGTCTTCTCAGCTTCCTCGAGCTTGTTAGGGCCTGTCTTGGCGAGGCGCGAAGACGCCTCGTCGTTGCTCAGGCCGAGGTTCTCATCGACACCTTGGTCGCTGAGCACCTCCGCCGCGGCGGACAGGTATTCCTTTTGCATATAGAGTCCCCTCCTGGGATTCGGGCCACTCAGCAGATTGATGCCCGATCATAATTCCCAGGAGAAGGGCAAGGGCTCATCAAGGCTGCCGTGCTGAGCGGCAGTTGATAGTGGAGCTATGGTACCCCAAAGCGACGCGTCTAGCCAAAACAATCGGTTTGGAAATATGGTCCGCACGCAACGGTGCAGACCGTGTGATGCTCAACATTGGTAAAACGTTTTTTCTTCGGCACATCGCCAAACTGACATATCGCCCAGATAGCAGCGGTTAGAGCGGTTGGTAAAGATTTTTCACATACCGTTTTTCTCGCAAAAAATGAACTTCCATTTCGGCATACGGTCGATTTTTTGGGGTATTCGGTCGGCATTTCGTTATAATCATTTCGGTTTTATTTCTTATGGTTTATCTATCAGCGCAAGACGATGTCAGATGGAGGTCTGAATGTACAAGCGCACCAAGATTGTATGCACCATGGGTCCCGCCTGCGATAGCGACGAGACCATCCGCGAGATGATCAAGGCGGGCATGAACGTCGCCCGTTTTAACTTCTCGCACGGATCCTACGACGAGCACCACGGTCGCATCGAGCGCGTCCGTCGTATTTCCAAGGAGCTCGGTCTGCCCGTCGGCATCCTGCTCGACACCAAGGGCCCCGAGGTCCGCACCGGCCTTCTGGTCGATGGCAAGAAGGTTGCCGTCAAGACCGGCGACAAGATTGTCGTCACCGCTCAGCCCACGTCCGAGGATTTCCACGGCACCGCTGAGCACATCTCCCTCGACTACCTGGCTCTGCCCTCCGAGGTCGAGAAGGGCTCCCTCATCCTGATCGATGACGGCCTGGTTGCCCTCGAGGTCGAGTCCGTCAGCGGCCAGGACATGACCTGCGTCGTTAAGAACGACGGCCTGATTGGCGAGCGCAAGGGCGTCAACATGCCCAACGTCAACATTTCGCTGCCCGCCATCACCGAGCGCGATCGTCAGGACATCCTCTTTGGCCTGACCGAGAACATCGACTACATCGCCGCTTCCTTCATCCGTGACGGCGAGTCCGTCCGCGGCATCCGCAAGCTTTGCCGCGAGAACGGTGGCGAGCACGTGACGATCTTCCCGAAGATCGAGTGCGCCCTGGGCGTCGAGAACTTCGACGAGATCCTCGAGGCTTCCGACGGCATCATGGTCGCCCGTGGCGACCTGGGTATCGAGATCAAGCCCGAGCTCGTTCCGCACATCCAGAAGGAGATCATCGCCAAGTGCAACGCGGCCTACAAGCCCGTTATCACCGCTACGCAGATGCTCGACTCCATGCAGCAGAACCCGCGCCCGACGCGCGCCGAGGTTGCCGACGTTGCTAACGCCATCTACGACGGCACCGACGCCGTTATGCTGTCCGGCGAGTCCGCTGCCGGTAAGTACCCGGTCGAGGCCGTTAAGATGCAGGCCAGCATTGCTCTCGAGACCGAGAAGTACCTCCCGGCCCACGCTCCGCTCGAGGTTCCGGCCGACGCTCACGGCACCCGCGTCGTCAACAACGTTGTGGGTATGTCCGCTGTGAACATGGCCACCACCGTTGGCGCCAAGTGCATCACCGTGCCGACGACCACCGGTCGTACCGCTCGCCTGATCTCGCACTTCCGCCCCAACATGCCGATCTGCGCGTTCTCCCGCCACGAGTGGGCCGTCCAGCAGATGATCATGTACTGGGGCGTTATCCCGCACCAGGCCGAGATTACCCAGGGCACCGTCAACGGCACGATCGTCAAGGCGATCGAGACCGCTAAGGAGCTCGGCTACGTCGAGGCTGGCGATTTGACCGTCGCTACCGCCGGCGATCCCCGCATGAGCGTCCAGCTCGAGGACAAGGTCTCCTCGACCAACGTCGCTTACGTCGCTCAGGTGCGTTAAGTCGTACTTGCAAGCATGTTTGCATTGCAAAGGGCCCGGAAGGCTTCGCCTTCCGGGCCCTTTTTCTGTGTCAATGCCGGCACACGACAAAACACGCACCCATTTCTTTACCAAAAGCGCGAAATCCACCTTTCGAGGCCCAAAAATAAAGTCCCAAGCGCTAAAAGTGTTCGCCCGATGGCGAAACCACACCTTACCCGACGCTGCTAAATCGTTTTAGCAGGAGCCAGATCGACCTGGTTTTCGGAAGTATGCGGCAAATTCTGAGACCCCCGAGCACGCCCTGTTTTTTCGCAACAAAATGCCTGATAAACTGGCCTTAAAAGCCAGGTCTGCTCATAGGATTCAGATTTTGCCGCATACTTCCGGATTGACGCTGGCATCGCACGGTCCAAAAGCACATTTCGACCAGGAGGATATCATGGACCTGACGCTATGCGGTCAATCCGCTTTTTACTATCACCGTATCCCGCCGCAGGTATTAGGCCTTTACCCCGCCATTAGCCTTGGCAATATGGATCGCAGATGTTGCGGCCTCGGAAGTCATGCAGTTGTAAAAGACCTGCTTCACACACCGCTTCACAGGCTTGTATTCACTCGGGCACAATCCGGGTCGCGAAGCCTGTTTAAATCGCACCTCCTGACCCAAGAGCCGCCTCCTGGGTCGTTTAGGCAGACTGAGCATGGGTTTGATGTCACTTCACCGGAGTTCACGCTGCTCAGCCTTGCCACGCAGGTCTCACGCAGCCAGTTACTCATGGCTTGCTACGAGATGTGCGGCTCCTTTGCAGTGTTTAAGCCCTGCGAGCGAACGCGACAACAACTCGATGAAGCTATTTCGCTTAAGCTCATTCCGCCCAACTGCGGCTGGGAGCGAGTTAACGACACCAAGGGCAATGACACCAACTTGTGGAAGCGCACGCCGCTTCTTACCGCAACGGATATCGCCGCGTTCGCCAAGCAAGCCGCAGGCCTGCGCGGCGTCAAACAACTGCGTTGGGCGGCCGAGCACATGACGGGGCAGACCGCCTCGCCCTTCGAAGTCCAGACGTCCATACTCATCTCGCTCCCCCACGACGAGGGCGGCTTGGGCATCGACATCACCAATAACGCGCGCATCCCGCTCAGCGAAGCTGCACGTTCGCTGTATAACAAAACCTGCTGTTACGCCGATATCCTCATCGAAAGCGCCACCGACAGCATGGGCGTCATTCTGGAATGTCAAGGCCGCTTAGCCCACGACAGCGAAGCCGCGAGCCTCTCCGATGCCGAACGTGCCACCGCACTCACGAGCATGGGCTACGACGTCATCCAAATCACCTATGACCAGATTAAGGATAAGAAAAGCTTCGACCACATAACCGAGCTCATCCATAAAAAGGCTGGGCTTCCCTACACCCCAAAGACCAAACAGGAGCGTACTGCCGAAGATACCCTGCGGCAAGAGCTATTTGTCGATTGGGTTGAGCTATTCACTGTCAAGCCGGCCGGCTAGCAGCTAGCGATCAGGGGGACTGCGGGAACGTCAGAAGCAGCAACGCGAGCCGCAAATCCCGCCTCGGTCAGCTCGATGACCTCGGTAAACGTTGCATCGAAAAACTCCTCGGTTAGCAGGCGATACGGCGGATGATCGGGCTCGCCGGGGTTTTCGCGTACAATCTCGTGCATGACGCCGATAGTCTTGAGCACATATTCTTTATGGATGGGATACTGCCCAAAACGCGTCGCAGCGGTATAGAGGCGATCGGTCGCACGCGGAATGGAAACGATGCCCAGCGTCTTGCCAAACCAGTCAAAATCGCCCTGCTTTTTAATGCGGAATTCCTCGCACGGCTTGCCGCCGTGTGCTTCCAGATACTGGTTCACACGCGTGTTCCATACCGTGTCGGCCACCAGATGCGACCAGACGCCCAGCGTTAAATCGAGCAGCGACTGCGCCACATCTTCGGACGCAAGCGAGAACTCACAGGCGCCGGGACCGACAACCGGCTCGGCATCCCTGTAGCGCTGAGGATAGTGCACGCGGTTCAGTCGCTCGCGCTCCTCGACAATCGAGGTAGCCTCAGCAGGTTCGCCCGCGGGTGCGCCTTTAAGCAGCGGCGCCACATAGGTATCCCAGAACTCGTGCTCGCGCGGCTTAGGGATAGGCTCGGGCTTTGCAAAGTGCGTAATGCGATACGGAATGGGATCGGCGATGCCAGGGACCATATAGCCCACGAAGATATCCGGAACCACGCAGCCAAACAAAAAGGCATTGCGGTCGCGCACGCTATCGGCAAGCACGCTAGCACGTGCCAGCAAGCGCTCCGTTTGAGCGATATGAATGTTCCAACTTGGCATAGCCACCCCCATAAAACCTGGTTAACTATACCATCACGGCAGAGTCGCACAGGCGGCCATACATACCCTACGCAGCAACTATTCCGCAGCACCGCTTTCGGTTCCATACGACGGCACGGGCGCCTCGACCACATGGTGATATCGATCGATATAGATGGCACGGGCCTCCAGGCGGCGCACCAAATCTTGATGGTGCGTACTCATCAAAACCGTCTTACCGGCAGCAACGTAGGCCAGCAAAAAGTTGACTACGATGTCGCACGAGTCCTCATCGAGCCCGTTGGTGGGCTCATCGAGCACTAGGATATCGGGGTTCATCGACACCACCGCAGCCAGCGCAACGCGCTTCTTTTGCCCGCCCGAAAGCTGATAGGGCGAGGCATCGACCAGATCGGCAACCTGGAACAGCTCCATGGCATCGCGGACGCGGCGCTCGAGCTCGTCTGTCGGTAGCCCCATCTGCGCGGGGCCAAAAGCAACTTCCTCGCCCACCGTAGCGCAGAACAGCTGGGCGTCGGCATTCTGGAACACAAAGCCCACGCGCTGATGAAAACGCTGAGCGGCTGCGGAATCCTTGAGATATGCCGCATCGATCACGTGCCCGTCAAACAGGTACGCACCCGCGTCCGCTAGTTCAAGACCGTTGATAAGGCGCATAATCGTCGTCTTACCGCAGCCGTTGGGACCGAGTAGGGCAACGAGTTCACCACGATCGACCTGCAGCGACACACCATCGACAACCGTATGCCCCGCATAGGAGAACAGCACGTCGCGAAACTCGATGAGCGGCACGCTCTTGGCGCCAGTAGCACCGCTCGCGCCCATCACGCCATTCGTATCGTTTGCCAAAACGTCGCCCTTCCCTATCCACATCGACGGCTCGGCCGCCCGCGCTACAGCACCGCGCACAACACGGCGAGCAGCACCACGACGACCGCATAGACCGCATCGCGCCAGCCAAAGCCGCTCCGCGCGGGAGTCGGATACGCACCGGCAAAGCCACGGCAAAGCATAGCCTCGTCCATCGCGCGGCTGCATTCCATCGCCTTGATAAAGGTCATGCCCATGATACCCGCGATCGAATCGGTACGCGAAAAACCCGCAGGCGCACGACCCACACTGCGCAGCATGACCGATTCGGTCAGATCGTGCGCCGTGCGTCCCAGCACCTCGATGTGCTTGAGCGCCATATCAAACGTAAAGATGACCTCGTCGGGCAGCTGTAGCGTCTTGAGCGCCGCCGACATGCGGCTCCAGGTGAGCGTCCACGAAACGCCCAGCACGAACGACACGTTAATGAACGTCTTGAGCGCGATCTTGAGCATGGCGCCCGCGGCAGAAGCGCCCAGCAGCAGGGCAGGCAGTGCCAGAACCACCGCAAGCCCCGCGGCGCCGAGCGCCGGCACAAAAGTCGCGCGCAACCCGCGTGCTGGGCGCACCGCGACCAGCACCAACGCGATCGCCGCCATCAACATCAGGTACAGCGGGCTTTGCGTCAGGCACACGCACAGAACGCAAACGAACATCCCCACCAGGCGCACCGGAGCCGAAACGCAAGAAAGGGCGCGGTCGACCATCGACCCGCCCTCGTGCGCGCCTCCACCCAGGCGAACCCGCTCAAGCAGGCTCGCCAGGTGCAGGACATTCTTTTGCATCACACGATGCCGAGCCCCCACGGGCTCATATCGCTCCTCGGCCGCAAGCCAGCTAGGCAGCTCGGCTATTGCCATGAGCACCGCTTTCCTTGACCGTCAGCGAGACCAGGCGGAATGCGATGGTAAGCACCGCCACGCCAATCACGCCCGAAAGAATATACATCGCGGCCTGGCCGGCAAAGCCAAGGCCCTGCTCCTCGGAATAGGCCTGCAGGTAGTCGCCCGTGGGCAGCGCATCGGCAAAGGTCGGAGCATCGAGGCCGACCGAAGCCTGCAGACTGTCGTCACCAGCCTCCTGAACGGCGGTCGCGGCGCCCTCAGCGTCCCACTCGCCCCAGGCGTCACCCGTGGCCAAAAGGCCCAGCGGCGTGGCCAAGACAAGCACGGCGACCAGAATGAGCGTAGGGATTAGGGAAGTCTTCTTGGCGGTACCATCGGCGGCAAGCTGGCCATCGACGGCCTCGGGCCCGACGATAATGCTCGGCGCCGTCTTCTTAATGAAACCATAGATGGCGGCCGTCGCCACGCCCTCGATCACGCCGGCAACCAGCATATGCGGGACCAACATGGCCGGAATAGCCACGGACAGCGGGAAGGGGCAGTACAGCGGAGCGCCCGAAGCGTTGGTAAAGAGCATCGGCTGAATACCAAACTCGATTGCCGCGCACAGGGCCGCTAGGCACAACCCGACCCAACCGCTCACGATGGCAGAAGCCGAGGTGCCCCACCTTTTGTCGTGCAGACGGCTGTTGAGCGCACGGAACACGATAGCAGCGGTAAACGGCAACACAAAGGCCATGTTAAAGCAGTTGGCTCCAAAGGACAGGATACCGCCGTCGCCAAACAGCAGCGCCTGCAGCGCCAGCGCGACCGAAACCGCGATGGCCGCGGCCTCCGGGCCAAGCAGCAGCGCGATGAGCGCGCCGCCAACGGCGTGTCCCGTGGTACCGCCGGGCAGCGGCACGTTGAACATCATGAGCAAGAAGGAGAATGCGGCGCAGATGCCCAGGAACGCCATATGCTCGCGATCGAGCGTAGCACGCACCTTCTTGATGCAATGGACCCATACGGGCACCATCGCCACCGCCATGACGGCATCGGTCTGCGGGGACAGGTAGTTATCTGGAATGTGCATATACGCCTCCCGGTTGCCGGCACATGGGATTGCAGCGCCGCTTGAACCATTTCATCAGTGTTACGAGCTAGATGATTCGTAACACGCCGCAGGCTATGATAGCAAAACGGCGCGCCGCCACAAAAGCAGCACGCCGTTTTGTAATGCGCGTGTCATATATGCAGGGTCAGCGATGCCTTATTCCGAACACCGCGGTCGCGCAGAGCTCCGCAGCAACCGCCATCAGGCCCTACGCCCCCCATCGCAAGCCCTAGCCGCGGACCTCGCCGTTTACGCCTTTGCATACCTTGGTGACAATCTTCTGGTGCGCTTTCTCGACCTCTTCGCTGGTAAGCGTGTGGTCGTCGGAGCGATACGTAAGCGCAAAGGCCATGGACTTTTTGCCCGCTCCGATGCGGATGGGATCGCGGTAGACGTCGAACAGGCGCACGCCCTCGAGCAACTTACCGCCGGCGCTCGTAATGCGGCGCTCAAGATCCTCACAGGTCACGGAGTTGTCAACCACAATGGCAAGGTCGTGCTCAACGGCCGGGTACTGCGAGAACTCACGGTAGTTCTCCTGGTTGCGGGCGCCCTTGATCAGCTTGTCCAAGTCGAGCTCAAAGGCAACGACGACCTCATCGATGCCCATCGCCTCGCGCGCCTCGGGGTGAATCTCGCCGACCCAGCCCAGCACGGTTCCGCCGGACAGAACCTCGGCCGCACGACCCGGCTGCAAGAAAGCGTAGCCCTCGCCCTCGACGGGACGGAAGCGAACCTTCTCGATGCGCAGCTGGGCGAGCAGCTCCTCGACAATGCCCTTGCCAAAGAAGAAGCGCAGCTTACGGTACTTCATGTTCCAGGACTGCTCGCTCCACTGGCCCGAGAGCACACCCGCCACGGACTTGGTCTCCTTGGGCAGGCTGGCGTTCTCGCGACCGTGGAACAGGCTGCCGACCTCGTACAGGTGCACGTTGGGCGTGCCGTGGGCCTCGTTATAGGCAACGGACTGCAGCAGGCCTGGCAACAGCGAGCGGCGCATCTCGGTCTGCTCGGCTACCAGCGGGTTCATGAGCACCACGGGGCAACCGCGGCCTTCGGTGGACATGCCGATCTTCTCCAGGTCGCCCGGGGCGGCAAAGCCAAAGGTCGTGGTCTCGTTAAGACCGCAGGCGCGCAGGATCTCGCCGACCTTGCGGGTGAGCTTTTGCTCGCGGGTCAGGCCGCCGATGTGGTTCTTGGCAGCCGGGATTGTCGCCGTCACGCGGCCCATGCCCCATAGGCGCAGGACCTCCTCGATCAGGTCAATCTCGCGCGGCAGGTCTGGGCGGAAGCTCGGCGGGGTAACCATAAAGTCCTCACCGTCGCGTTCGACGGTGCAGCCCAGACGGGTGAGCGAACGCTCGATAAAGTCGGGCTCGATATCGGCACCGCAGATGGCGTGCACGCGGGCCAGGCGCAGCTTAATGCTGTCGATGGTCTTGGGCGCGGGGAAAACGTCGACATAACCGGGAGCAACCTCGCCGCCGGCAATCTCCTCGATGAGCGCGCAGGTAACGTTGGCGACATCCACGCAGCCGGTCTCATCGACCTGGCGCTCAAAGCGAATGGAGGCGTCGGAGATCAGCGACAGATCGCGGCTGGTGTGCGAGGTGCGACCGGCGTTGAAGCAGGCACTCTCGACCATCACGTCGACGGTGTCGTCCTCGATCTCGGAATCCATGCCGCCCATAACGCCGGCCAGCGCCACGGGGCGCTCGCCGTCGGTGATAAGGCCCATGCCGGCGTCGAGCACGCGCTCCTCGCCATCGAGCGTCGTGAACTTCTCATCCTGCTGGGCGGCGCGAACCACCACGCGGCGGTGACCATCGCGCTCGGCAAAGGTGTCCAGATCAAAGGCGTGCAGCGGCTGACCGGTGAGCATCATCACATAGTTGGTGATGTCGACGATGTTGTTGTGCGGGCGCACGCCCAGGGCGTTAAGGCGCTTGACCATCCAGTCGGGCGACGGGCCGACCTTGACGTTGCGCACGATGCGGGCAACGTAGCGGTCGCACAGGCCCTCGTCGGCGATCTCGACCGAAAGCTCGTCGTCGGTCGCGCGGCCGGTCTCGACCTTGATGGCGGGCAGCTCAACGTGGAAATCGCGGTCGAAGATGGCACCGGTCTCGCGGGCCATGCCGATCATGGACAGGCAGTCGGGGCGGTTGGGCGTGATCTCGCAGTCGAGCACGGTATCGCTCGAGCCCACATACTCGGCAAACGGCATGCCGCAGGGCGTGCCCTCGGGCAGGATCATGATGCCGGAGTGGTCGCCGCCCAGGCCGAGCTCGCGCGCGGAGCAGTTCATGCCCATGGACACGACGCCGCGAAGCTTGCTCTTCTTGATCTTGACGTCGCCGGGCAGGACAGCGCCGATCATGGCCGTGACGATGTGATCGCCGGCCTCGAAGTTCTGCGCGCCGCAGACGATCTGCAGCGGAGCGGGGTTGCCGTCAGCGTCGAGGTTCTTGTCGCCCACGTCGACCGAGCACACATACATGTGGTCGCTATCGGGGTGCGGGGTCTTGGTGAGCACCTGGGCGGTCACCACGTGGTCGAAGGACTCGCCCACGGTATCGATCGCCTCGACCTCGGTGCCGGTACGGACATATTCGTCCGAAAGAGTCTTGGGATCCTCCGGAATATCGATCATGGTCTTGAGCCAGTCGTAAGAAACGCGCATCTAACTGGTCTCCTTTCATAAATGCGGCTTTGAGCCAAAAACTGCAACGGAGACGGGTTTTCCAAGTGCCGCAGATTGCCTTGAAAGAGGAGGGCCGCGTACTTAGGTACGCAACCGACGATTGAAAGGCAAGGTGCGGTGCTTGGGAAAGCCGCCGGGCCTAGAACTGATTTAAGAAGCGCATATCGCCCGTCATGAGAGTTCGCAGGTCGGGCAGGTCGTAGCGCAGGGCCGCGACGCGCTCGGCGCCAATGCCAAAGGCGAAGCCGGTGTACTTCTCGGGGTCGATGCCGCAGTTGATCAGGACGTTGGGGTCGACCATGCCGCAGCCCAGGATCTCGATCCAGCCGCTGTGCTTGCAGAAGTTGCAGCCCTTGCCGCCGCACACGTGGCAGCTCACGTCCACCTCGCAGCTGGGCTCGGTGAAGGGGAAGAAGTGTGGGCGATAGCGCGTCTTGCGGTCCTCGCCAAACATGCACTTAACAAAGTAGTCGAGCGTGCCCTTAAGGTCGCCGAAGGTGATGCCCTCGTCGACGACCAGGCCCTCGATCTGGTTGAACTGCGGCAGGTGGCAGGCATCGGCCGTGTCGGGACGGTAGACGGTGCCCGGGCAGATCATGTAGATGGGCGGCTTCTGCGACTCCATAGTGTGGATCTGCACGCCCGAAGTCTGGGTGCGCAGCAGCACGTCGGACTCGCCGTGGGCGTGAGCCTCGGGGTGCGCGACGCTGCCGGGGTTGTTGTCGACCACGTAGAAGGTATCGCGGGCCGAGCGGCTCGGGTGATCCATGGGAGCGTTGAGCGCGGTGAAGTTGTAGTAAGAGGTGTCGACCATGGGGCCGGACTCGACGGTGTAGCCGATGCCGCAGAAGATGTCCTCGGCCTCCTCGATGATTTGCTTGATCAGGTGCTGGTGGCCGATCTGCGGACGGATGCCCGGCAGCGTGATGTCGACGGCGTCGTGCTCGAGTGCGCGCTTGAGGGCGGCGGCCTTCATCTCGGTGTTTCGCTCGTCGAGCATGCCCTCGATCAGCTGGCGCATCTCGTTGGCGCGCTTGCCCATCACGGGACGATCCTCGGGGGCGAGCTTGCCCATCATGCGCATCAAGCCGGTGATACGACCCTTGCGACCGAGCAGCTCAACGCGCGCAGCCTCGAGCTTGGCTGCGTCGTCGGCGCCTGCGACGAGCTCCTTGGCCTCTTCCTCGAGTTTGACCAGATCATCAATCAGACTCATGTCTTCCCTTTCGTCTCTCGCGCTCTCCGTTTGCCGAGGCGGCTGCCGCCGTCTGACGTTGCGAAAACGCGGCCCGGTTCGGTAATAAAAAACCGTCCTCGGGCATGTGCATTGCCCAAGGACGGTTGAATTCCGCGGTACCACCTTGTTTGACCCGGCGGATGTCTGGCCCGCCGTGCCCACTCTGCGCCCCTTATCGCGAGGCTCACGGCTTCCCTACTGGGGCTTCGCCGCCGCTGGCCGCGCGCCCGTTGAGGTCGCTGCTCGGGAGTGAACGCTTGGCCCTTGCCACCGCAGGAAGGCTTGCAGCCCATGACCTTCCCTCTCTTGCCGGCGACGCGGCGGGCAAAACCCTCTCCGTCAACGCATTGGGCTACAGGATAACACATTCTGCGAGCATATCGCCGCGTTCCGTTTTGTCCGCACTGGGTACAAGGCAGGTAGCTGTGCAAACTGGCCGTGCGCCCATCCATGGCGCTCGGCTCGCGAGATCAAGGATATGGTATGGGTGAGAAGCACGATAAGAAGGCCAAGCCCGCAGTGGGCAAGACGCCCAAAGGCATGAAGGTCGATAAGGCCGTCAAAAAATTCCGCAAGCTCGAAGGCAAACTGTGGACCCGCGAGTACCTGCTCAAGATTGCCGAGTTCGATGGCGCGACGATTGCTCCCGCCAACGGCGCCGCGGCCCGCGCCGATGCTATGGGCACCCTTGCCGGCGAACATCACAAGCTCCTGACCAGCAAAAAGTCCGTTGAGCTCGTGCGCTCTCTCGCGCGTGAGACAGTCGCGGGCGAAAAGATCGACGACCCGCAACTGCTCGACGAGATTCGCGTGCTCGGCCGCGACCAGCGCGAGGCAAGCGCCATTCCCACCGAAGAAGCCGAGGCCTGGACCAGGCTCACCTGCGAGGCCGATGCCGTGTGGCACAAGGCCAAGACGGCCAATGACTGGGCGAGCTTTGAGCCCTATGTGGACAAGATCGTCTGCCAGCTTAAGCATCAGGCCGAGCTCATGGACCCCAAGCGCGACCCATACGACGTTTGGCTCGACCAGTACGAGCGCGGCCTTTCCACCAAGAGCTTCGACGCGTTTTGCGACGAGGTCAAGGCCACGGTCGTGCCGCTCGTGCACGCCATCGGCGAGCGCGGCCAGCAGCCCGCTGCAGACTTTTTGCACGCCCGCGTGCCCGAAGATGCCCAGCGTGCCATGAGCTTCGACCTGATGAAGCTCGTCGGCCTTAACCTGGACGACACCACGCTTGCCTTTACCGAGCATCCGTTTAGCGAGGGGTTCTCGGTGGGCGACGCGCGCATCGCGACGCACATCTACGAGGACGACTGCATCTCCAACGTCTACAGCATCATCCACGAGGCGGGTCACACCATGTACGAGCTGGGCGTCAATCCCGCCTATGCGCGCACCTGCCTGGAGGGCGGCACCTCCATGGGCATCCACGAGAGCCAGAGCCGCTTCTTTGAGAACACCGTGGGTCGCAGCCGCGCTTTTATGGGACCGCTGCTCGAGGTGCTGCGCCGTCACGCGCCCGAGGTCTACGGCAGCGTGGACGAGGACACGCTCTACCGCGCCGTGAACATCGCGCAGCCGTCGCTGATCCGCACCGAGGCCGACGAGCTCACCTACCCGCTGCATATTATGGTGCGCTACCAGATTGAGCGCATGCTGTTTGCCGGCGAGGCCACGGCCAAGGACATCCCCGCGCTTTGGAATCGTTTTATGGACGAGTACCTGGGCATTCCCGTCCCCGACGACACGCGCGGCTGCCTGCAGGATACGCACTGGAGCGGCGGCTCGTTTGGCTACTTCCCCACGTATGCGCTGGGCAGCGCCTACGACGCCATGTTTGTGCCGGCCATGTGCCGCGACGGTGTCGACCTCAACGGCGCCTGTGCGAGCGGCAACCTGGCACCCGTCCGCGCCTGGCTGGGCGAGCACATTTGGCAGTGGGGCCGTGCCAAGGACGCGCCGGAGCTCATCAAGGGCGCATGCGGCATGGCGTTCGATGCCCGCTACTACTGCAGCTACCTGCAGGACAAGTTCACCACGCTCTACGAGCTGTAAGGATTGACCAGCACGCCATCGCCAACGCCAACCATGTTGACGCCAATGTCTTGGCAACGTCAGCGAAAACGACCCTAAGCGAGCAAGGTGACGTGAAATGAAAGGGCGCTGACCTTCTGGTCGCGCCCTTGAAATTGAACGTCAGATTGCCGCTTAGGGGCGTTTGCAGCGTCGAGCAGTTACGCGGTTTGGTAAAACCGCGTAACTACAGAGCCTCGAGCGCGTTGGCGATGCGCTTCATGGCAGCATCGGCGGATGCTTGGTCGGGCGCTTCGGCCAAAACGCGAATCACCGACTCGGTTCCACTTTTGCGCACGAGCACGCGGCCCTCGCCTGCCAGCGCAGTCTCGGCCTCGGCGATGGCGTTCTGCACGCCCATGTTCTCGAGCGCGGCGTCCTTATCCGCTACGCGCACGGCAACCTGCGCCTGCGGCAGCAGCTTGCACGGAGCCGTGAGCTGCGAGAGCGTCTCGCGCTCGGCACGAATCACTTCCATCACGCGCAGCGAGGTCATAATGCCGTCGCCCGTGCGCTCGATATCGCCAAAGATCGTATGGCCCGTCTGCTCGCCGCCCAGGCTGTAGCCGCCCTCGCGCATCTTGGCATACACGTGACGGTCGCCCACGCCGCTGGTCACGGCGCTCAGTCCGGCAAGCTCCAGCGACTTGACCAGACCAAAGTTGCTGGCGATCGTCGGCACCACGGTACCGCCCGAAAGGCGACCGTGCTTGTTCAGATACACGCCGCACACGTACAGGATCTGGTCGCCGTCTACCACGCGACCGCGCTCATCCACGGCCAGGCAGCGGTCGGCATCGCCGTCATAGGCAAAACCCACGTCCAGGCCTTGCTCCACCACGTGGCGCTGCAGGCGCTCCATATGCGTGGAGCCGCAGTCGACGTTGATGTTAAAGCCATCGGGCGCGGCGTTGATCACGCGCACGTCGGCGCCCAGCGCGTCGAACACCGGCTTGGCCACCGAGGACGCCGAGCCGTTGGCGCAGTCGAGACCGATCTTGACGCCCTGTAGCGAAAAATTCGAACTCGCAATGAGCGAGGCGATATAGCGGTTGCGCCCCTGCATGTAGTCCACCGTGGCACCAATATGGTTGCCCGTGGCCAGCGGCACCTCGCTCTTGCCATCGATGTAGTCCTCGATGAGCTCCAGTACGTCCTCGTCCATCTTAAAACCGTCGCTGTTGACGAGCTTAATGCCGTTATCGCAAAACGGGTTGTGGCTCGCGCTGATCATGATGCCACAATCGAAGCAGCCTTCCACGGTCTGATGCGCTACGCCCGGCGTGGGGATCACGTGCAGCATATAGGCGTCCGCACCGCTCGCGACCAGGCCACTCACCAGCGCCGCCTCGAACATATAACTCGAGCGACGTGTGTCCTTGCCCACGATGACGCGCGCCTTGCGCTCGCGGTTGGCGCCGTAATACCAGCCCACAAAACGGCCAATCTTATAAGCGTGCTCTACCGTCAGCCCAACGTTGGCCTCACCGCGAAAGCCGTCGGTGCCAAAGTACTTCATGTGCTCTCCTTACAAAATAGGGGCGAACAGATTGCCTGTCCGCCCCAAAATGGTACTCGATTATCTGCGCTACCAGAAAAATCCTACGCCGACGCGCTGTCGCGAGCCGCTTGGCATGTAGGAGTCTGACGCAGCGTAAGCGGCTTGCCCCCCGCCTCGGCCGACGTGGTCAGCGTATATGTGATCGTCGTCGTCTCGCCAGCATGCAGGTCAACGGTGCCCGAATAGAAGGGGATTCCATGCCACGTAGCGGCGCCAAGACCAAACTGGGTGCCCTCGACGGTCAGATCAGTAATGTTGCCGCCCGTCGGGGCAAACAACGAGATATTCAGACGCTCGTCGTCGCGCGCGGCATCGGGCGCGCTCGCCGCGACGTAGTCGGGCAGCTTGCCGGCCTCCTCCTGCGTCATGATGTTCGTCAGGGTAACGGTGATGCGATACGAGCATGTGCCGTCACCGTTCTTGATGCCCTGGCCAATCTGCGTATCGGCATTCAGGTACCAGTCGAGCTTGGAGAAGCTCAGGTTGTTAAAGTAGACACCAGCAACGGGATCTTCACTCGGGTCATCCGGATCGGGCAGCGAGGCGTCGATGTTCATCTGCTTGATAGCGTTCTGCTCGTCATCGTTTTTCATCCACGCGATCAGGCGGCCCTCTTCGGCACCGCGCTCAACGGCGCTGACAAGCTTCGTAACATCGACATCGCCGATACCGCCAAGGATCTTGTCGAAGGCAGCGCTGGCGACGGATGCAAAGATGCCGTCAGACTCCTCGACCGGATAGTTCCAGTACACATCGTGCATGAGGACCTTTGCGGCGTTGGTACCGTCGACAACCGTTCCGTCGGGCAGCGAGACATTACCGACGAGGCCCAGCAGATACTGTAGGAACACCGGGTCGATACCCACGACGCCGTCAACGTCCTGGCCATATTGAGATTTCCACAGGGCTGCGACACGCTGCGAGTTGCGGGGCCAATCAGGCGAATAGGTATTGCCCGAGTTGTACAGGTTACTGTGGTTGCCGAACAGCGCCTCATCCTCTTCGTCGACGCTCTCGACTGCCTCATCCTCGCTGAGTCCAATGCGGGGAACAAACTCGCCAATCGACATCTGGCCGTCGGTGACCGAAATCAGGCCCTGCGAACCGCCAAAGCCGCCGCAGGCACGAATCTCGACGTTGTTCATGGCGTACACAAGGTAGTTGCGCGTCTGGCCGTTGGCGCCGAGCATCTGGGGAAGGACGGGGGCGACCTTCTCCGCCGCGTCAACCGCGCCGTTGAGGGTGGCAAAGCCGTCCTTGGCCTTATCGACCAGCTCGGTCACCTGGGAAATATGAGTATCGCCAATGCCCTGGACCTTCTCGTTGGCGCTCTTGAACACCTTTGAGCTATCGGAAAGCGAATCGGCAACGGCCTGCAGCGCGGACACGTTAATCATGCCGTCCTGAAACAACTTGCCGGGTGTGGCCTGCGAAAGGTTGTCGGCCATGGGAACCAGCGCGTTGCTCGAGACATCGGACAGGGCGTCGATCATGGTGCGGGCCGCATTGATGTCGCCGCCATACACCGGAATAAACGAAGCCGCCGTCCACAGCGGGCTCGAGGTCTCCGCCTTCATGCTGTCGCAGAGCTCATCGATCTTCTTCGCGTCGTCAGGCAGCGTCGAAAAATCGCCCGACGTGACCTTGTCCTTAAGGCCACCGACGATCTCGACAGCCTCCTTCGCTTCGCTCTTTACGGTCTTTGCCGAGTTAAGCAGCATAAAGCCGCTTGCGCCAAGCGCAACGAGAAGCACCGCGACCACAGCGGCAACAATGGCGCCGGTGTGACGCTTTTTGCGCTCGCCCTTGCGATGGCGATGACGGACCAGACCGTCAGAGGTCGAACTCGACGAAGCGTCGCTACCGTAGTTCAAGCCAAAATCGTAATAATCTTCCTTGGAACCCGAGCCCGCAAACTCGGCACCGCTATCATCCAGGCGGGCGAACGTGCCAGTCTCGGAGGCACCGGTGTAAATCGTACCAAGGTTACCCGTAAGCCCCGCGCCACCGGCAGAGGGAGTATTGTTGGCGGCCTTGCCGGCATTAACGTTGCCGGCGGCATTTGCGGCGTTGGCAGCACCTGCGTTGTTCGCAGGTACCGAAGGAGCCCCGCTCGGCTGCGACGCGGAGGTTGCACCGCCCGCAAAGACATTCCCTCTTGCACGGCCGGTCTTTTTTGCCTTTTGAGACTGCTCGTACAGAGCGGTAAACATCGCCGTCTCGCCCGGGGACACGCGCTTACCGGAACCGCCCTGTCCAGCACCGCCCGGCGTGCCGGCATTACCAGCCCCGTTCGGACGCGGCGGAACTGCAGGACGGCCGCTATCGCTGCCCTTAAAGTGATTACCAGCCATAAAGAAATCCTCGCAATTGAGTCGCAATGAAAAAGTCCATAACGTTACCAGTTTATGGCATTTTGAGCATCGACAGCTAAACTCCAGACACGGACATCAATTGGCGAAAATGCGGCACAACACCTTTTCCGTCCTGGCGGCGGCGCCAGCTACACCGTCAAAAACACCATCGCGATAATCATGGCAAAGCCCGCCAGGTCGGTGGGCAAAAACACCGTTCCCAGCATAAGGGCGCTGGTGATGGTGGCCGAAACCGGCTCCATGGTTCCAAGGAGGCTCGCGCGCACCGAGCCAATCTCCTTAACGCCCTGCATGTAGAACATATAGGCGAAGAACGACCCCACCACAATAAATATCGCGAGCGCGCCGACACCCGAGGGGCCGAGCGCCGGCATATGCGCCCACGGCTGGGTAAAGATACTCATCACGATTCCCGCCGAAAGCATGGCCGAGCCCGTGACGACCGGGCTACCGTATTTGTTGAGGATTCCGGCAGGGATGATTGCTATGCAGGCACCGCCCACTGCGCACAAAAGGCCCGCGAGCAGGCCCATCGGCGAGATGCTGAGCGTACTGGGGTCGCCGCCCGTGGCGATCAAAAACGTTCCGCCCAATGCGAGCAAAATGCCAAGAGCCTCGCGCGTGCGCGGCAGTCGATGCGCGGTGACGCAGGCATACCCCATGACGACCACCAGCTGCAGGCACTGGAAGACGGTCGCGGTGCCCGCGTTGGTCAGGCGCACGGCTGACAGATAGCAAAGCTGGTTGAACAGCAGGCCAAAGATCGTAAATAGGATGAGCTGCTTGCGATCGGCAGGGGTGGTCCACAGCCTGACCAGGCGGTCGCGATCTTTTCTGAGCACGACGAACATAAAGAGCAGGCCAGCGATAACTTGGCGCACGCTCATCAGCCAAAATGTCTCGATATGGCACACGTCAAAGAGGTAGCTGGCACTGGTGCCAGAAAAACCCCAAAACGTACCGCCGGCAAACGCGGCGAGCGTGCCCAGGGCCATCTTGCGCGTCTGGGCATCGTTGAGGCGGTCGCGCCATGCGCGGCGGGTGCTGCGGCTCAGCTCGTCAGTTCCCTCGGGCACGACAAAATCGGCCGCCGCCGTCATCGGCACCGAAGCCTTTTTACGTGCACGCTGCGCTGTGCGCTCCTGTTCCATTCCACTCCCCAGAAATCAATTGGCAACAAAGCGCTCAAACTGTAGCACGAATATTGATACGGAAATGCGGGCGATTCGGAACATCTACGAGCATCCAAATTGCAGGGACGAAAGGCACCGAAGAGCTATGCCGAGCGGTTGGAATCGTCTGGGGCGCCGGGGTCGGCCTCCGCGCTTCCCTGGGCATCCTCACCGTCGACCTGCTCCTTGGCGCCGTCCTGGCTCTCCTGCTCGCGGCGGCGCTTTTCGCGAATCTGCTCCACGGCCGCGCGCAAGGCAGCCTCGTCTTCAGCGCGCGCCACCTCTTGCGTGGTCTTGACCATATGGCGAATTTCGAGCACCAGCAGCACGATCAGCGGCACCACGATAAACGGAAAGAACAGCAGCGGATTGGTGAGCAGCGACACCACAACGCCCAGGCCTGCCGAGACAAAGACCACGCGGCCCACCACGTCGGCGGCGGGCACGGGTGCGGCGTCCTCGACCGGATTGGCGTCACCCTTGGTGTGGTAGACCGGCGAGCCGTCGGACGCGGCCTCCACGGATACGATGCGGTGCGTGTTGAGCGAACCCTCCAGCACGTCATCGGACGAATGGAAGGTGATGATATCGCCCACCTGGTAGGCCTGGCTGTTGTCGGTATCGACGACGATAAACGAGTGCACGGGAATCGCCGGCTCCATCGAGCCGGTCAGCGTACGCATAAAGCCGTAGCCCATGATGGTGGGGATCTCGCCGGCGGGCGTGAACACCGTGCGCAGCAGCACCACAAAGGCGACGAGGATCACCACGGTCGCTAACACGTTGATCACGCGGAGCACGTGCTTCATCACTTGCCGTCGTCCTTTGCGGAAGTCTCGGGGTCGGCAGCGACCTCGGCCTCGGTGGCATCCGCCGCAGAAGCGCCATCCTCGTCAGGCGCGGTGGCCACACCCTCGCCAGCCTCGCCGCGCAAGCGAGCCAGCAGATAGCGCGACAGGCTGTTGCCCTCGGCGCGGCGCTCGGCACGCTCACGGTTGCGCTCGGCCCGCTCCAGCTCTTGCGCCAGCGCGTCCAGGCGCTGCTGCATCTCCGCGCGAGCAGCTTCGACCTCGCGCTCGCAAGCGGCACGGACGGCGGCGACCTCCTGCTCGATGCGCTCCCCCGCCTCGAGCTCGGCCGCGGCAATGCGTGCATCGGCGTCGGCACGGGCCTCCTCGGCGGCACGCGTGGCGGTGTCGCGCTCGGCGGCAGCGGCGGCGACCTTTTCGTTGGCATCCACCGCAGCCTGCTCAACGGCAGAGTCGGCAGCAACGCGGGCAGCATCGATTGCGGCATCGGCGGCCTGCTGGGCGGCGGAGACCTTCGCCTCAGCCGCGGCAACGGTGTCGGCGAGCGCCTGCTCCGCTGCGGCTGCCGAGGCGTCGGCCGCCTCCTGCGCGGCGCGAGCATCGCGTTCGGCCGTCAGCTGCACTTCCTCGATCTGCAGCTTGGCGGCGTCCAACTTGGCATGCAGCTCGGCCATCTCCTTGGCAGAGGCCTCGCGCACGGCGGCGAGCTCGGCCGCAGCAGTGTCCTTGGTGGCCTGCAGCTCGGCAGCGTCGGCCGCCGTCTTGGCGGCCAGGGCCGCAGTAGCATCGCTCTTAACCTGCGCGACCTGCTCGGAAGCCGCCTGCTCGGCGGCAGCAACCTTGGCGTCCGCGTTGGCGCGGGCGACTGAGACCTCGGCATCGGCCTCGGCGCGCATCCGCTCAAGCTGAGCCGCCGCGGTCTCACGTGCTTCTGCAGCGGCATCCTCGGCAGCTTTTTTACCGGCCTCGACATCCTCCAGCGAGGCGCGCAGTTCCTCGACATCGGCCTCGGCAATCTGTGCGCGCTGCGTCAACGCCAGCTCGCGTGTCTTAGCCTCGTCCAGTTCATCTACCAGATTGTCGCGCTCATCGGTCAGCGCGTGCGCCTGCACTTTCCAGGACTTCAGCTGCCCCTGTAGCTCCTCAATCTGCTCGCGGGCCTCGGCCAGCGCCTGCTCGGCATCGAGCTGGGCCTGCGTGACCTCCTCCACAAACACGCGCCGGACCTCGACGTCGGGCAGGTCGGGGCTATCGACCTGCTCCTCCTTAATCTCCTTAATAAACTTGGGCGCCACCGGCGCGTGTTGCACGCTCTCGAGCTCCTGCAGGTTGCGCTCGTCATCGGTCAGGCTCTTAAAGACGGTGTAGTTGTTAATGAGGTTGGTGTACATCTGCACCATGTACTCGTCATCGAACGCCAGTGACTGCTGCTGCACGTCGATGTTGTAGCCCACCTTGTCGTAGCGCTCCATAAACTGCCACAGCTGGTAGCACTTGCGGTAGTTGGGGTCCTTCATGATGAGGTTGGTGCGCTGGATGGGGCTGCGGACCGCGCTGCAGCCGTTCATGATCTGGCAGAATGACGCGCCGCGCAGCGCCATGACCAGACGGCGCACGCGGTCGATGCGCATAAAGACGTCCATGTTGCCGGCGTCGTTCTCGGCAAAGCTCTGGCGGTTTTTGACCGTCATCTCGACGTTGTACTCGATCTCTTCGTACGCATCGTCGATCTTGCTGTGCATCTTAAAGCGGTTGCGGATCTCGTTGCCCGTAGACCAAAAGACCACGTCGGTGCGCTTGTCCACAAACGTCAGCAGGCGCTGAATCAGGTGGTAGATAAAGCGATTCTCGTACAGGTCGTAGGTCTCGACGGTATTGACGTTGAGGATGCGCGTGGGATGGACGCCGCCATCGTCGCTCGGCGCCAGGAACTGCGTGTTCTGGCTCAGGTGACGGACGCTGTCGGCGCTGATCTTTTTGGCGAGCGAGACCGGCACCACCTCTTCCTCGGTGGTGATGAAGCGGCGCGGTTTTTCGATAATGGTGTTGATGGCGTCGAGCGAGTCCTCGATCATGCTGATCCATTCCTCGTCCACCACCTTGACGAGCTCCTCGCGCTGCTGCTCGATCGTGGTGCCCGAGGCCTGCGCCATCTCAAACAGATAGCGGAAGTAGCGGCTGTCCTCCTGGATGGGCTCCATCTGCTCGGAGAAGCTGGTATAGAGGTCCTGAATGGTCTCGGACATGGGTTACTCCATAGGTTGGATCGATCGGAAAGGGACGGGGCGACATCACGCCGCCCCGCACTTACGCCATTAGTAGAAGTTCTGGATCCGCTGCAGGTACATGACGGAATCGGGCAGGCCGCCCTCGCCAAAGGTCTTCTCGATGTACTCGATCAGGCCCTTCATCTCGTCGCGCACAAAGCTCACGTTCATGGACTCAAACTTCTTGAGCACCTTGCGGGCGATGATGTAGTCCATGCCGCCCAGCTCGGTGCCGCCGCACGCCACGTACACGGGGATAAAGTCGTACATCTGCTTGATGATACGGTTGCCAAAGGCCAGCTTAAAGCGGGTCTGCAGGTACTGGTCCAGCTTGTGCATCTTCTGGAGCAGTTCCTCGTCGATTACGTACTCGACCTTGGCCTTTTGGAACAGATACTGCAGGTGGTCGGCCGTCACGTGCACGCGCTCGTGCGGCTCGCATTCAAACGCGTCGGCGCGCTCGTTGAGCTCGATGGGGATCGCACGGTCGTACACCTTGTCCGTGATGGTAAAGGTGGAGTCGTCGTTGTTGGCGGTGCCGATAAACCACAAGCTGTCGGGAATGGTGAGCTTGCCGTCGTGCAGGGCCTTGGGGTCGGCGGCCCACTGGGTGGGCACCAAGTCGAGCACCCACTCGTCGTGGCTGGGCATCTCGAGCACCGACAGGATCTCGGCAAAGTAGTACTCCACGCGGGCGAGGTTCATCTCGTCGAGCACGATCATGGACGGGTCCTGGCGAAGGCCTGCCTCGTACACGGCGCGCAGGAACTCGGTCTCGTTAAAGCGCTTGGAAAACTCGTTAAAGTAGCCCAGTACCTCGGTGCGATCGCGGAAGCTCGGCTGCACCGACACGATGGTCGCGGGGTTGTCCAGGTAACGGCTAAAGCTGTAGGGCAGCGACGTCTTACCGGTACCCGAGATGCCCTCCAGGATCAGCAGCTTGGAGGCGGCCATGCCGGCCACAAAGCGGCGGATGATCTCGGGCGTGTAGTAGAGCTTCATCTGGCTGCATGCAAACGCGCGGAAGCTGTCGACAAAGTCCTCCAGCGAGATGGCATCGTCGTAGACCGGCGATTCCCAGTCGCGGTACTTAAGGTCCACGAGGGACAGCTTGGGAAAGCGGTTGGCCTGGGCGATCTCTTTTTCCTCGGCAAGGGTCTTGGCCTCGACGGTGGCCTTGGCCATGGCGGCTGCGGCATCCTTGACACCCTCGCCATCGAGCGCGAGCGACGCGTTGCCCGACATGACGGCCGTCGCCGCGGCGCCCTCGCCCGCAGGCGCACCGGCGCCCGCCGCGGCGCCCTCGCCCGCAGGCGCACCGGCGCCCGCAGCGGCGCCCACCACGTTGCCCACCGTCGGCAGGTGGTCGTCGGCCAGGGCCGAGGCGCCCACGTACGGAATCTGCTTGGTACCGCCCATGGCATTGACCTTGAGCGCCAGCAGCTTGTTCTTCTCGTCCATCAGGTCGAGCACCTGCTTGTTCAGGCGGCCGATCTCGCGATAGAGCGCTTTGTTGGACGTGTCGTCGCGATGCAGGCGGCGGTTGATGCGGTAGCGGTGGACCAGGATGGCCACGATCAGCACGGGGACCGCGATGAGCATGGCAAACAGGATGACCGCGCCGATCTTGCCCACCAGGTCAAACGTGGTGAAGTAGGTCATAAAGATGTTGAAGTACTCAACCCAGCCAAACACCAGCAGGTTAAGGATGGAGCTCACAACGGCAACGACGTTGTAGACAACCTTTGCCAGCAGCTCCCAGGCAAATCCCAGAAACTCACTCACCGTCGGTATCCTCCTGCTTGGTCGCGCTCATCGCCGCCTCGGCCTCGGCCTTTAAACGACGGGCTTCCTCGAGCTTGGCCTCGGCCTGGGCGAGCTGCTCGGCGGCGTTATCGGCGGTGACGGCGGCGGTGTCACCCTTGCCCTCGGCGTCCACGATGGCAGCCGCGGCGGCCAGGCGGTCCTCCTCGGCCATAGCGCGCTTAAGGTTCATGCCCACCACGATGAGGTGATACACCTGGTAGATAAAGAACAACAGCATGGGCAGCACAATCACAATGAGGAAGCCCATGGAGCTGGACAGGAAGTCCATGACCTTGCCCATCTGCGGCAGCGCGAACACGTACTTGCCCACGATGTCGCCGTCGCTGATGATGTGCGAATCGGCCACGTCGTTGTTATCGCCCTTGGTGGTAAAGCTGCGCATGCCGTTGACCTCGTCGATGGCGGCGATGCGGTGCGTGTTGAGCGCGTACTCGTTGTCGATAATGGTGTGGAACGTCACGATGTCGCCCACCTCGAGCTTGGAGGTGTCGCACTTTTTGATGACGATGAGGTCGCCCTTGTTAAACGTGGGCGCCATGGAGTCGGACTGTACGGCGAGCGGGGTGAAGCCGGCGATGTCCGAGACGCTGCCGTCCTCGCGCGTGGCGAGCGTGGTAAACGCGTACAGGGCCGCCACCAGGATGATGATCCACATGACGACGCTCAGTGCGATGGATGCGGCCTTTTTAACAGATTGCATGATGTCCCTTACTACCGTGTCTGACTAGGTCGTGCGCGGCCCGATGGCCGCCGTGCATATCTACTGTTCCTCGATGCCCTCAAAGCGCATCGAAACCGAATAGTTAGCTCCCTTTAGCATATTAGTGCAATTTGGGTCCGTTCCCTCGAGCCATATGCGAACGGTTACCGGCTTGTCCGTATCTTTTATTAGGTCGAACATGTCGCTGGCCGCGTTCGCTACTCCCGAGTCGAGCCCAAAGACGGTGGCCGAACCGGACGAGCCTCCGCCTCCGTTGGGGTTGTAGACCCAGGTGTGGCCGTCGGCGGTAAAGCTCATGCGCATGGCGCTGGCCATGCCCTGCGTGTCGGAGCTAAATCGCGTGCCGGACGCGCCACCGTCGCCGTCCTGCCCGGTCAGGCGAACGCGCAGGTCCGTACTGCTCATAAAGTGCAGCGTAAACTCCAGGTAGGCGCCGGTGGCGGGATCGGCGGTGGAGCCGTCCTCGAAGGTAAAGGTCTGATAGTCGCTCGTGGTGACGGGCTTGAGCTTGGACGCATCGATGTCCACGCCCTTTTCGCTGGCGATGCGCTCCGAGATCTGATCGAAGCCCAGGCTGTGCACGTATTCGTCGAACGTGGCACGCTCGTCCAGGTCAAAGCGCAGCGAGCCGTCGGCATTGGCGTCGATCATGAGCATGCGGGTCTTGGCGCTATCGGCGATGGAGAACCAGGCGAACGTTGCCATGGCTATCGCCACCAGCGCAAACAGCACCAGCACCACGGTGGTGGTGAGCTTGCGGCGCAGGTCGATATCGGTGGGCGCGGCAACCGGAGCGCCGGTGGTCGGGCGGCGGTTGTCGGGCGCGACGTGTGCCATTGCTACTCACCGTCCAAGGTCGCAAAGAGCGACAGGTGCAAGGTGCCCGGATCTTGATAGAGATAGTCGGCGCTATCGGGATCGGTGCCCTCGATGTAGTAATAGATATCCAGACGATAGGTCTGGTCAAGCCCCAGCGTGGCAAGCGTGTTTTGCGGACGCGCGGCCGTCTCGCTCGTGTCCAGCGTAAAGGTGGCCGGGTCCTGCGTCACGTTGGCGCCGCAGGTGAGCTGACCGTTTTGCCAGCCCAGGAGCATGCCCTCGGTGTAGCCCGCCAGGCCTGCAGGGGCAGTCGCCGGGTGCTCGGCGCGGTGACCACTATCGGAGCCGTCGAGTTCAAAGATGTTGGTGGCAAGAACCTGGTTGCCGCTCGAGATCTTTATGCCCACGCGGGCCGCGCGCAGCAGCTCGGCATCGGCGCCCTGCGGGACCAGCGATTCGGCCAGATACAAGCTGACCTTACCCTTTACTTTGCTGGCGCCCGTTCCGGTAATGGTGGGGCGCAGATTGATCCAGCCGTGGTAGAACGCGGAACCGTTGTCTTTTGCCTGCTCAAACACCGTGGCATCGCCGGCGGAGTTGTTTTGCGCGCAGGCAGCAAAGCCGTTGAGATCGAAGGTCGAGACCGGATAGAGCGTCACGGCGCCAGTCGCATTGGAAGTCAGGGAAACATCGCCCTGCTGCGACCAGCCGCCGCGATCGGCGTCGCCCAGCTCCAGCACCAGCTTGGACGTGTCGCTGTGCACGCTCACCGAATTGGTGTTGACCTTCATGTTGTTGGTAAACCAGGCGTAGGTCGCGGCGCCCAAGGTGGCGGCGAGCGCCACCATAACGAGCGCGATGTAGGCACGCGCGTGGCGAGCGTGGCGGCGGGCGGCGGCGCCCTCGAGGACCTGGCACTCGGCGGCTACGCTGGAGGGAACCGCGGGGCTCTCGCTCTGGGTTTTGGCCTCGCAGCTATCTGCTGGCATGCGCTTCTGATCTTTCACGTCGCTCGCCCCCTTACGCCTTGGCCGCAGCAAAGGCAAGCTGCAGCACCACATCGCGGGCCTGGGCCTCGTCGATGCAATTGGCGTCGCAGCCTTCCATGTATACAACGTAGCGAACGCTTGCCACCTCGTTGGCGGCCAGCGTGCAGATGGGCGTGGCGCCCGCGCGCGGCGTGGGCGTGTCACCGGTGCCATCCATGCTGTAAGAGCTAATAGCGCGGGCCGGGTCGGCGGTGTAGCTCCAGCCCGAGGCGGCACCCGCTACGACCGCGCCGTCCTGCGCCGTGGTGCGCCTGTTGGTGGCACCTGCGGTATTGCCCAAGTCGTCACAGGTAAAGATATGCGTTTGCGTGCCCGACGCAGTCGTGATCACCAAGCCCAGGCGCAGTGCGGCCAGCAGCTGCGGGTCGCCCGTCATGCCCATCTGGCCCTGGTACAGGTACACGTTGAGCGCACTGTCGCTGCCCTTAAGGTACAGCGCGCCCGAAAGGGCGTAGTCATCCAGCTGCGCGGTGCAGTCGGCGTAGTCGGTCGTGATACCCGCGGCGTTTTGGAACGTGCCGCGCCAAAAGCGGGAAAGGTCTGACGTCGAGATGGGATAGAGTGTCTTGTCGGCGGCGGCAAGCGTTGCCGTCGTGTCCCAGGGCCCGTTGGCCGAAAGGCCAATCTGCAGGTCGGAGCCCTCGTCGCTTACCGTGTGCACCACGGGCGTCACGTTGGTGAAGCGCGAGTTGCTAAACCAGGCGTAGGTGGCGGCGCTCAAGGCGGTTACCAGCACCAACATCCATGCGGCCGCGGCAACCATGCGACGGCGCGAACCCAGGATGTCTTTGATGTTCGATGCACTCATGTCCAGCCCCCTTACGAACGCTTGCCGGCAAAGCGCAGCGCCAGAGATTGCAGGCTGGTGGCGGCCAGGTTGTTGGTGCAGTCGGGGTCGCAGCCTTCCAGCCACACGTACACATCCACGCGCACGGGCGTGCTGCGGTTGGCGCCCTCGGCAGCGGCGGGCAGGCTGCAGATCTTGGTCGTGGCCTCCTTGAGGCTCACGATGCCGGTGTCTTCGTTGTAGTCACAGAAGTTTGCACTAGTCAGCTGGTCAAAATGAACCGTTGTTCCATCGGAGCGGGTGCTGTCGAGCACCAGGTGGTTCTGCTCGCTCTCGCCGGCATCCTTGCCGTCGAGCGTGTTGTAGCGCGCCTGGGGATTGTGCTCGCCCGAGACCTCAAAGACGTACTGGCCCGTCACGGTATCGCCCTGCCCTGACGCATAGGTAACCAGTCCCACGCGCAGGGCGGTGGAGATGGGGTTTGCCGGATCCTGCTCGGTAAAGTCGATACCCGACAGGTACACGTCGGTCGCGGCCGAGTTGGTAGCCAGGTACAGGGAAGTCTTGTAGTAGTCGGAATGCTCGGCGGCACCAAACATGTTGGCAAAGAGCGAGTCCTGGGTGGTTCCACCGGTAAAGCCCGTTACCTTTTGAAAGCCGTTGAGCACGTTGTCGGTCGAGACGGGATCGAGCAGACCCGTAAAGCTCAGGCCGGCGTTGGTTTTGTATTCGCCGTCGTACTCGTTGGAGATAAGGAAGGTCACGCCCGTGCCCGCGGCCATCTTGACGTCGGTGATGTGGCGGTTGGCGTTGTAGATGTACCAAGCATACGTTACGGCTCCGGCAGCAGCAAGCGCCACCAGCAACGTGGCGAGCATGCGATTGAACTGTTTTCGCAGCGAGCGCGCGTCCGACATGTCCCTCCCCCAGATGCCGCATCGTAAACTACCTGGACACCATTTGCCCATAATGGGAACATTTTACGCGAACGTGCAGTTCATCGGGGGTACAAACGCGACTTTTCGCGTGCTGTTCGCGCTGCGGCAGGCTCCGATGGGGCCACAATTCACCAGTTTTTTAAAATAGTTCTTGCCACTGGGTGGGAGCTCCGTTATATTATTCCCTGCGCACTCGCGCACCCTTGATCGGGCGTTTAGCTCAGGGGGAGAGCGCTTCCCTGACACGGAAGAGGTCAGAAGTTCAAATCTTCTAACGCCCACCAAATGTTCGCAGCTCAGAGGCTTCGTCTCTGAGCTGTTTTGTTTTACGCTGCCAAGCCAAAAGAGCGCCGCGGCACCCAAAGCCACCTCAACAGCTCCAATAACCATCCCAACCGCGCCTAAAATCGCCCAAGTAGCCCCGGCGATCACCCCGATTAGGCCCAAAGCCACCCAAACAGCCTTGGTGACCGTCCCAATCTGGCCTTCACAAGCCTCGCGGCCACATCCGGTTAGCCTTCCCATGATCAGGTCTAATACTTTTCCGCGAAGTGAACGAGCTTATTTGGACCCCCGAAGCATACACACTTTTTGAAGCCAAAACTGCAGGATTCCAACGTCAAAACCGCAGGAAATGAGCAGCCAAAAGTGTCGATGCTTCGGGGGTCCATTTTGAGTCGTTCACTTCGCGGAAAAGTATTAGACCTGAAAATAAGGCTCCTGGCCCCACCCCCAGTAACCGCCCCTACCAATGTTGACGCGCCTCGATAACCGTTTGCCAAAGCTTAAACCGCTTCGTTTCGACGCGCTTGAGGGCAAAATATCGCTGCTCCTCGCTCATGGGCCTGTTAAAGATGGATCGCTTATTCCGACGCAGCTTCCGTCGGATGCGTTCGCACAGGCGAACGAGCTTGTCGTAGTCGCTTGCCTGGTCGGTCGTCACCGTAAAGTACGCCACCCCATTGAGCAACTGCAACTCGTTGCGGCGCTCGGCATCCTTGTGAATCTTCTCGCTTCCGTCGTGAATGGCATCGCTGTCGTAATCAATCAGTGCGGTCAGCACTTCGGGCAGCAGCCCGGCCTTCACTTTATCCAGGCCCACCTCTGCTTTCGCCGTAAGCGTTATGTCGGGCGTGCGCTCCAACACGCGCAGTTTGCGGTTGCGCCCATCGTTGTATCCGTCGCGGATAAAGTATTTCTTGTTCAGCTCGGCCTCGCCCAGTGCAAGCCCGCCGCAATGCGCAGGCAGCGACATAAACATGCAAAGCCCCGACTCCCTTGGAGATCGCGAGCCCTCCACCACATACGGAAGCAACGCCTTCGCCTTGGCGGCGCCTCTCACCTTTGACGCCCGGTCAAGATACGCCGCGATGAGTTCCTTAGTCGTGAGCCTGCCATCGCGCATGCCCGCATCCCTACTTGTTACCTCACCGGGAGCAAGGTTATCCAGCCGATAGTCCGATGTCATGGCATAGCCGGCATAGATGGCAGCCGCCGCATCACCATCGTGCGCAGCTTGCAAAAACGCCAGCTCGGGAGAGCACACGTATGCATCCAGGTCGCCCATCCAGTGGCCCAGCGAGATAAACGAACCCGCCGGGAGCTCGTTGGTGCACAGGTGCGTCTTAACGTGCTGGCTCCGCCGACGGTCGGCGCGCGACGGCACCAGCAAATCCAGCGTTTCGATCCCCAGGTCATAGCGATCGATAACCTCCTGCGCTTCTTGATCCGAGAGCGCGCAGGCACCCGCGATCGACATGACCTCTGGTTCCGAATCCCCAAAGCGAGGGTTCGGCATGTGCGCCAAAAGCGCCAGCGCAGCGTTATGTGAAACGATAAAGTACCCCATGGCGCGAAGATAGCACGCGCGTCGGCGGCCGTTGGCGGTCCCGCTAAGTTTTCGGCAAACGACCGGCGGTTTTTGCCGCGGCGCGTCCAAAGTGCTCATTCGTCGACGTCTAGCTGCAAATCCGTCAAGCTTTTGGCAAGGTTGCCGCTCAACTGACCAAAAGCTGACCAAACACTTGCCCATTTGTTTGGCGGCACGCCCCCGCCAAAACACCCCGCGACTTCTTGGACGGTCGAAGCATCCATCCAGAGACCGCACGCACGCCGTAATCACCTCGTTAAGACAGCAGGCGCCACTGGCCACCAGCTCAAACACCGCCGGCCCCAGTCGTGCGCATCGAGCACCCAGCGCTGGGGTATCCTTGGAGCACATGCACCGCAAGCCGCACAAAGGAGCCGCCATGCGCACCGAGCTCGATGTTCCCTTTTTGCACAAAGACGAGGCCAAAGCCCTGGGCGCCAAGTGGGACCGGATCAAAAAGATCTGGTACGTGCCCGATGGCGTCAACCCCGAGCCCTTTGCCGCGTGGCTGCCCGGCGTGGATCGCTCCGACCCCAGCGCGCCCTACATCTACCTGGTGCTGGGCAAGCGCGAATGCTGGAAGTGCCACGAGCAGACAACGGTCACGGCCTTTGGCATTCCGTATCGGGTAGCCGAGGACTCGGGCAGCAAGGCTGCGCCCGGCGCAGTACCCGCCATGGACGACACGGGCCACATCGCGATCGACACCGCCCGCGCCAACGCCATAGCTATCGTCCCCGCGCTGGGCTGCGTGCCGGCCGAGATCCGCGACTACCTGCGCGAGCGCTGCGGCTACAAGCCCGTAACGTCGCGCACCACCAAGACCGTATCGCTCGCCAGCACCTGCACCGCCTGCGGCGCGCTGCAAGGCAGCCATTACCTGTTCGAGGAGCCCACGTCGCCGTTTGCGCTCACGGCCATCAACAAGCTGCCCGCATTGGAGTTCGTGCGCGTGAAAGTCGCCGGCGTCTTTGGCATCCCCGCCAGTCAGAGCAACTTTGACCAGGCACTCTTCACCTGGGCACGCGATCACCACACCCAGTTTCACAAGACCCTGTGCGAGGGGATCTACCTATAGGGCAAAACTCGAAAATCGAATCCAGATATCCTCGGAAATCCAGTGCGAAAATCCTCGAAAATCGAGTATGATTATCCTCGAAAATCGAGTATACGCAGGTAGTGAGGTTTATCAAATCATGATTTCTTATGGTTCGGAACAGCCCAAATCCTACCGTCCTCGTCTTTTGGACGAACGGCTGCAAACCCTGCTTCAGATTTTTGGTGCGGTCGAGATTCGGGGCACAAAGTGGTGCGGTAAATCATGGACCGCGCTCGCATTCGGTGAGAGCGTCGTTCATCTCGACGACCCAAACGTAAAGTTGTTGGTCGAAGCCGATCCTTCGCTCGCTCTTCAGGGCAATAAGCCGCACGTCATCGATGAGTGGCAAGAGACCCCAGCAACATGGGACGCCACACGCCGCGCCGTAGATGCATCCGGCGGCGAGAAGGGCCTCTTTATCCTCACCGGGTCGTCGACGCCGGCAAAAGACTCTGTCACTCACAGCGGCGCCGGTCGCATAGCTCGTCTCGACATGAGCACCATGACGCTTTGGGAACGAGGGCTTTCAACGGGATCCGTTTCGCTGAAAAACCTATTCGAAGGATCATTCGAAACTTCCGCCTATACAGGCTCGCTCCCCATGCTGGCCGACGCGATTTGTTGCGGGGGATGGCCGGCGCTTGTCGGGGCGAGCCCCCAGATGGCCGCAGAGGTCGTTAACCAGTATCTCGATGCCATGTACGAAGTCAGCGTTCCGCAAAAAGGAGGCGTGGGGTCTACGGCGCGACACATCGTGTCCTCGCTCGCCCGCAACGTTGCGACCTCTGCTACGCTCAACACCATTGCGGCAGACGCCTCGTTGGGCGACAGCGATGCCCAGCCGGCAACTTCAACCGTGGCGTTTTACCTCGACATGCTGGAGAGCATGTATGCGATCGTAAATCTGCCCGGTTGGGATGCGCCCGTCCGCGCAAAGTCCCGCCTGCGCACCAAACCAAAGCGCTATTTTGCCGACCCTTCCATTCCCGCAACCGCGCTTGGCATGAACCCCGAAAGGCTCCTTGCGGATGGCCAGACTTTTGGCCTGCTCTTTGAGTCTCTGTGCATTCACGATCTGAGCGTCTACACCTCGTGCCTGCCCGGTTCGCATCCGGGCTCGCTCCACTACTATGGCGACTCCGACGGGCTTGAGGTTGATGCCATCATCGAGCTGAACGATGGCCGCTGGGCAGCGATAGAAATCAAGCTCGGCGAATCCAAGGTTAGCGACGGAATCCGCAACATCGAGCGTCTGCGCCGCAAGGTCGCTCTGAACCCTGCAGCGCGCAACCCCCAACCGGAGTTCTGCGCCGTCATCACCGCAACCTCGCCCTTCTGCCGCTACGACGCCGAGCACGACGTCTACGTGTTCCCCATTGGAGCGCTGCGAGCGTAGCGCACCGCATGACGAACCACTTGATATTCGTGACTGGCAATTGGGTCATCGAAGCTACGGTTCCGCCTCGTCATAGGTAATGGCGAGGCGGAACCGCGAACTGAAAGATCGGCGTTACGAACAGAACGCTGCCGAGAATCCTATGCAGAATCGCTACAACCCCAGAATGTGCTCCAGATAGCTCTTGTTGAACCAGAACGATTGCCTGGTCATCCAGCGTCCGTCGGGCAGCTCGTAGGCGTTCTTCGCGATATCGCCGATTTCAGTTCCGTCGGCGAATCTGTACGCCGCTTTCGATGTATGCGGACGAACGTGAACGATTGGATTGGCGGCCATACCAGGCAGATTGTTAGTCACTTTGAGCTTTCCGGCCGAATCCCTATACGGATTGAGCTTAACTCCCTCGCGAATAACCTTTCTCGCCTCGTCCCAGCAAGCCTTTGCGGGGCCTTCGATTTCGTTTGCCGGCATTGCCCAGAACAAACAACGGTCGAGATGCAGCACACCCTCATGGTCCTCACGGAACACAACGAAAAAGAATCGATTGGTTTCGAGGTATGCGTGGAAAGGAGACGTTTCCCAGTCCTCATTGATCAGCCGCTTAAACTCAAATGGCGGGAAGGACATCGCCTGCTCGATGTGGCCATTTTTATTAACGCGAACAGCTCGAACGGAAATCCCAGCCTTAACGAACTCCTCGGCGGCATTGCTTTTAATGCCGAGCATACGATAAACGAGCGTCGTCCATTGCGCCTTGTTGCCCGTATACTCCAGGCCGTACTGCTCCGCAATCTGGCGATCGGTTTCGCCATAGTGTCGCTCGATAAGTCCAGTTACGTAGCTTTCGAAATCAATGGACTCGTCGTCAGCTTGAACGATGCTCTCGCCGATGCGCGGGGCACCGAGGACATAGGTGTGGAGTACGTAGTCCATATACGAGCGCTTGAGCGAAAAGGCGCGACGCTTTGCGCGACGGTGCTCGATCTCGCCCGTATCGGTGTTGAAGTACTCGTAATACTGGTCAACCCACATTGTCGCCTCGGTGGCTCCCTTTGTGCAGGCACCGAGGTAGGTTGTCATGCCCTCCGACAGCTCGTCCGCGCGACCATCCTGAATGTACGAAATGATCTTCTCATAGTCGGCACGAATGATCTTCATATCCTCTTCGGGCAGACGAACCATGACTGCACGCTCAATGCGCTGGTCGTATTTGTCGATTGAGCGGTCGCGGCCGTAGTAAATCAGCAGGATATTGCTGAGCTTGGTCTTGAGATGCGAGCTGTCGTAGTCGAGCGAAACGGGGCGGTCGTAGGGAATCATCGTCAAGACAAGACGTTCACCGGCAGATTTACGACCGTCTTTAAGTACGTCAAAACACGTTGCCTTAAGCTCGACGCCCGCCTCGGGAAAGTCCGGCCGGTCGTCGCTGTTGGCCTTGTAGCCAAAGTAACGCTCCTCGATCAGGGTCCCCATACCGCCCTTGTACTTTTTGGAGCCAAAGTCCTTGGGCGCACTCTCCCCCTCCGGCGCAATACCAAGCTCAAGAATATCGCGAAACGTCATCCCGTCGAGACTGGCAGCATACCGCTCGATGCTAGAGGGGTCAGAAAAATCGGTATCGTCAAGCATACGCCTGAAGTCGAGGTGCTTCTTGGACACAGGGTACCTCCGAAAGTCGCAGTTAGCCCCATGGTAGTTCAGGGCAGCAATTTCCTCCATAAAATTGAGGGCTTGATCTTGTCCGCTCGATCGGTTATTGTTGTGAGCACCATAAACGGACACAGTAGCGATTGGAGAAACGTGTCTGAGATTAACATTGCCGAGCTTTTTGCGGGCGTCGGTGGATTTCGGCTGGGTCTTGAAGGCTATGCCGACCCGCGCCATCCCGAGTTTTATATGAAGCCCGCCGGCCCCTTCCGCACCATTTGGGCCAACCAGTGGGAGCCACCTGGAACCAAGGCTCGCCAATTTGCGGCCCGTTGCTACATGGATCGCTTTGGCGAGGATTCTGTCGTCAATGAAGATATCAATAAGGTACTTGAGCAGGCTGAGGCCGGCGAGATCGAAATCCCCGACGTGCAAATGGTCGTCGGTGGCTTTCCTTGCCAGGACTATTCTGTTGCGCGTCCACTCAATCAGGCGCACGGCATCGAGGGCAAGAAGGGTGTCCTTTGGTGGGATATCCATCACTTCCTCGAGATGAAGAAGCCCCGCTTCGGTCTCTTTGAGAACGTTGACCGTCTGCTCAAGTCACCCGCATCTCAGCGCGGTCGCGACTTTGCCATCATCTTGAGTTGCCTCGCCGATCTCGATTACACCGTCGAATGGCGCGTTGTCAACTCAGCAGAATACGGTTTCCCCCAGCGTCGCAAGCGCGTTTACATCTTCTGCGAGAAGAACGCCAGCAAGGTCGATCTTGTTGGCCGCATGCACAACGGCGTCATGGCAAAGGCTTTCCCTGCCATCTATCCCGACGAAATGACGGAGCTCGATGTCCTGCCCGACCCTTATGAGAACTCGACTCGCTTTGGCGTTGGTCAAAAGACATCGCAGTTCAAAAACGCTGGCGTCATGCAGGGCTGTCATGTTCTGACGTGCGACTTCACTGAGGACTATCACGGCGAGCGCCGCGTGCTTGGCGATGTGCTTGTCGATGAGGCACTTGTTCCAGAGCAGTTCTACATCTCTGACGAAAAGCTTCCCGACTGGCGCTACCTCAAGGGCAGCAAGCGCGAAGAGCGCGCCAACAAGAAGACGGGCTTTACGTACACGTATTCCGAGGGAGCCATGAGCTTCCCGGATGCCGTCGACAAACCGAGCCGAACGATTCTCACAGGCGAAGGCGGCACGGGAGCCAGCCGATTCAAACATGTCATCGAATGCCCCGACGGTCGTTTCCGTCGTCTTGTCCCCGACGAACTCGATCAGCTCCAGGGATTCCCGAAGGGCTGGACCGACACGGGCATGACCGATGGCCATCGAGCTTTTTGCATGGGTAACGCTCTGGTTACCGGCGTGCCTCACCGCATCGGCGAGGCCATGGTTGAGGTGTACGGGCTGTAGCCAAGCCGCTTTTTGCATTAACAAACGAGGGCCAGTTCAATCCTGAACTGGCCCTCGTCCTTTGTCTAAGTTATTGTCAGTGCTTGTCCTACTTGGAATCAGGAACGATACCGACCAAGCTGACCGTTACGTCAAAGGTCGGAGCAGTGGTGTTCTTGCCCTGCTCGGACCAGTTTTGACAGTCGGAATCGGTGCCCTCCATCCAGATGACGATCTTCATATTCGTGCCGTTGTAGCCAACGTTCTTCGCGATGGCCTGCGGATTTGCTCCAACAGGTTTGGAATAAGAGTCGCCCGATCCAGTGGCGGCCCAATCGCCGCTGTTCTGGTCAATTAGGGTCGTGCTGGCAACATGCGCATACGACGGCGCTTGGGTCGTCGTTCCTTCGGCTGCGACGCAACTCCAACCGGTCGTTGAGGAGGCGTCGTTGCCATGCTCAGTAGTCGAAGGTTCAATGGGAGCATAAACGACCTTAAGATCGTCATTGATAACAATGCCGACGCGTAGGCTGCCCTTAATCTTCTTGAACCATTCATCCGTTTCGTTGCCGGAAGGCTTGATGGTGACAGGATTCGTGCCATCCAGATAAACGTCCGCGATACCCGTGTTCGTCACGGTGTAGAGGGTGTAGTCAGCGGCGACGTAGGCATAATAGGAATCGGTGCCGCTCGTCAGCGTGTACTTGCCGCTAGCGTCCGTGTTGGCCTTCTGGTAGCTGGAGACATCGGTGCCCTGCCAGGACTTGGGAACAAACCAAGACCGCGCATCGTTCGTCGATGAAGGGCTGATTTCGTGACCCATAGAGCTGGCAGTGGTCTGTTTATCCGAACCGTCATGATTAAAGTCTTTGCCCTTTGCAATTTGCAGCACCATGCCGTTCGCTTGAGCGGAAATGGTGCTCGTAGTTGCATGAACCCTACTATTGGAGACAAACCATGCGTAGGTAGTCGCAGAAAGCGCCACCGCCGAGACGACGACGGTCAACGCCGCCCCAACAAGCTGAACCTTAAGCTTCTTTACCGAATCGTGCATACCCGTCGCCTCCCTTCGTTAAGGAAAAGGGCAGGATCCCGGGCTGGGAACCTGCCCTTCGCAAGCCATAAATCGTAGCTGCGATTACTTGTTGTCCGCAGTTGCGGTGAAGAACACTGTCGCCTTTGCAGTGGCGGTCAGCTTGTTATCCTGCAGGTTCCTCGTGGTGACCTTGGCATCCTTGCCCTCGTAGTAGAGGTACACGTGAACCGCGGTGTCCAGCTTTGCCGTAACGTCGCCAAGGGATACGGTTGCGGCGTTGCTGGTATCAGAGGAAAGCTTGCACTCGTAATCTGCGCTATCGGCCTTCTGCCCGTAAACAACCCAAGCGGTGCCGTCAGCATTAGTGACGAGCACGCGAAGTGCCTTAGCAAGCTCGGAGTTCGACGTAGAGTCCTTCGCGACCGTAACCTTCTCGACCTGAAGGCCAGTAAGATTCTGGCCCTTAGAGCTGATGTTGTAGTCCTGCTGAAGAATGTAGTCACCTGCGAGCGCAGCGGCAGTGGAGCCAGCGTTTGCGGTCCCAGTCGGATCCTTGCACTCGACAAGGGAGCCGCTAAGGGTGCCATCATCAAGCGTAGTGCCAAAGCCAGTCATCCAAGTGCCCTTCTTTGTAGCATCTTGCTCACCGTATGTAGCAGGATAAAGAGGCTTGGTTGTGACCTCAGTTTTGACCGAGGTGGTATCGGTCGCATTGGCGCCCGTCGTGCCATTTGCAATCGTCATGTATGCTGCGTTCGACTGAGCAGAAATCGTGCTCGTGGTGGCGTCGACCTTGTTGTTAGTCACAAACCATGCGAACGTGGCAGAGCCCAACGCTACGGCTGCTACCAGCACCATGGCGATGGCGGCGCCCATCTGCTTCTTTAATGCTTTGGTATCCATACGGACCCCTTTCTTTCCCCATTCATCCCAGATGACCCTCGAGAAGCCCGGAAGGGGAGCCCGTGCTTTCGTGTTGGATGTTGCTTGCCCATCCTTAAAATTTGGAATTGAGGATACCATAATTCTTATGATTTCCTTATGAGTTTTCGAGGTCCTACATTCCGGCGGAATCATGGGTTTACCTCGGATTATGTGTGGGACATGTGGACAATATTTACTTTATTTGGCCACGCTCTCCCGCAAAGTCATAAGCATCTCTTAAGGTTTGCGACCGCGGCTCCATGCCAACACGCTCATACATCCCCCACCGAGCTTTGCCCTTAGCCCTCCCCCGCTCGCTATACTGGTGCAGAACGAGAAATTAATGCCTGCCTAACGGGCTATTTGTTGGGAGGGCCCCATGGCTGCCGCCACTCAACCCAAGGGAAGCGTTTCTGCCGGATCGATCAAGCCGGTGATGCGCAAAGCCGTTCGCTGTCAGCGCGAAGTCGCCTGGCTGGTCACGCAGGCGGCCGGCAAGCTCGTCGCCACCACCGATGACGTCAACGCCCCCACGCCCAGTTTTGTGCTGGCGGCGGCGTTGTCGTACACCCGCGAGCAGGAGTGGGCCGCCCAGGACGACGGCCACGCAATCGACTACGAGGCCGTCATGGGCCCCGACCTTGCGAGCTTTTGTGCGGCCGCGGGACTGCCCGCAGCACCCAACGCGCTTTCGGACGCGGGCTACATGTTTACCCTCTCGGGCGCGGACCTCATCCGCGATGTTTACGCCTACTGTGGCGACCTGGGCGAACGCATGGGAGACGCCGCGCAGGTCAAACCGGGCTACGCGATCAATCTCGCGCTGCGACTGTTCCTGCTGGATGCCGCCGCGGGCAACGGCGGCACCTCTAACGACAACGACTCTGTATAGCAAAAGCGCCGGGCCGGGAATTCAATCCCGGCCCGGCGCTTGTTCGCCCTACTTGTCCCCATCGCCTGCAGGCGAGTTCTTTTGGTTGCGGCGGTTACTCCAGGTCACGTTGTGCTCCTTGTAGTAATCGGGCGCCTCGTTACCGCTCGCGCTAATGGGGTCGTTGCCGGTCAGGGTGTCGGCAATATCCTCCACGAACTTAATGAACAGGCTCGTGTCATCGGTCTCGGACGAATCAAAATCGAAGCCAAACTCCACTGCGCCGCCGATGATCTTGTCCACGCACTCCGGGTCGTCGCCGTCTAGCCAAATGACCACGGTGTATTTGTCCACATCGCCCACGCGGAAGTTCGCGTGGCTAATGGTCGTCACCACGTCTTTGGACGCAAACGGCTTGGTGTTGGGCTCGGGATTGCCATCCGCCGCGGCAGCCGCGTAGGTGGTGGGCTCACCGTTGCGATACACCCTCACGCGCGCCGCCTTCTCCACGCCCTTGCTGGCGCTGACCACCTTGAGCTTGGCGCTGTAGCCCAGATCGGTCTTGCCGGCGTTACGGATATAGAAGGTGTACGCCACGTAGTTTTTGCCGTTGTGGCTACCGTCGATATCGTCCAGGTTGTCGGGCAGGTCCTCGGCAGCGATATTGGTGCCGTTGTCCAAGGCGTCGGCCGCCAGGCGCGCGGTGGCGTTGTTAAAGTCGCCGTTGTCGGCAATGGCCACGCCGCGGCGGAACAGCTCCAGGCGGTTGAGGTTAATGGTGAAGTTGCCCATGTTTTCCTGCATAAACGACAGGGCGAACAGCACGCCAAAGGCAAGCGCCAGCACCACGAGGGCCTTTTGCAGCTTGTCCATGCGCAGCAGCGCCGCGCCGATGCGCTCCATGCGGCGCTTGGGCATATACATGGATACGACCGCGTCGGGGTCGATGTCATCGAGGTCCTGGTCGGCCAGCGCCTGCTCCAGCTCCTCGATGCGTACCACGCCGCGCAGGTCGCGCTTGCGTTTGGGCTTGGGCTTACCGAAGCGCTTGCGCGGGGCGGGAGCCTGCTCGGGTGCGGAGTCCTCGCCGGGCACGTCCTCGGCATTGGCACCGGGCGCGTCCTGCGACGTGTCCTCAGCCTGATTCTCGGCCAAATCCTCGGCAGCTTGCTCTTTATTGTTGTTACGCTTGAACAGAGCCATGGCGATCAGATCTTATATTTGGTGCGAATGTAGCCGACGTATTCTTTGACGAGCTCGCGCTCCATGTCGTCGGCGTAACGGAACTGCAGGCCGCAGACGTTGCGATACAGGCTGCCCTTGGGCGCGCGGCGCACCCAACACACGATGCCCAGCTGCTCGGGCAGCTCATGGCGCTCGCTCTGCAGGCGGATCGTGGGCATTTGCACAGCCAGGGCCTCACCCACGTCGGGGTAATCGTCGAGGTAGACGGCCAGGCCGCCGGCCGAGACGTCGATGGTCATGGCGTCCTCGGGCTCGGGGGTAGGCGCGTTGTCGCGCTGGTAGGTCAGGCGCATGGCGACCTTAAAACGCTCGTCGTGGCGCTTGACGAAGGTGCGCTGCTCGGCGACTTTGCGCATTTTCCAGTAGGTGCGGATACCCTTTTTCTCGACTGCCTCGGGATAGCCGGCGAGCACGAACGTTTCCTCGCCTACTTTGTACTGCAGCAGCAGCTTTTGATTTTCGTCCATGAGCAGCGGTTTGCCGGCGAGCATGGGCGCGCTCATAAGGAAGTACGCGTCGTCCAGGTTCTCTTTGTACGTGGCAAGCATGTTGAAGTCGGTTTTTTGGCCCATGGGCACATCGAATGCCACCTGAAGCTTGGTTCCCGGCGTTATCTGTTGCTCTGCCATGTTGTCTCCCCCAGTCGCGGGCGCCGATATCATCGTCGTGCGCGATGCACATTGGGCTATTGTAACTGCTTTGCTGTGGGTTTCGATGCGTGGTGCGTGAAATGGCGGGATGCGGGGCGCGGGTGAACGTGCGCGAGAGCGGCTCGGCAGCGGGCGCCACGCGAGCGTGGATTATTGGACGGTCCGAAGATGAGCGTGGATATTTGGACGGTTTTTGGGCTTTTGGCGGCCGATTTCGTCCGAAAATCCACTGTCATTCGGCGTGCGTCCGAATTTCCACGCTCGTGTGTCCGAAAATCCACGCTCATGCGGCGGGCGCAACTACGGCCATCGACACTCGCTAGCGCATCTGCCCTGCACGCTCCGTTAGTCGATACTTGCGATTGCGGCTCGTCGCCGCTGCCGTAGGCTCAATCTCGCCCTGAGCAATAAGCGCATTAACGCGCGTCCTAACTTGAGAGACGGTAAGCCCCGTGCGCTCTGCCAGCTCGCGCGTTCCCAACTCGTCATAGCGCTTGAGGGCCGCCATAATCAGGTCCCCACCATGATCGACCTGCTCAACCTTGGAGCGATAGAGGACAACCTTAAACCGGTCAAAACCAGGGCAAAACAGGGGCTCGGCCAGACCGTGCGCACGCATGGCATCGACCATCATCGGAATACCCGAACCGTTACCCTCGGCAGGCGAGCCCGCGCCATCGGGCAACGGGACAAGCGACATGAGCTTCACGAGCGTCGCGTTGCGGCACCGCGAGCTGCCATCAAACAAGTTCTCGCGAGTTTTTCCGCCATAGAGACCGCCGGGGTTCGTCACCTCGATACGGTCATCAAAGACGTCAACAGCGATCGACTGCCCACAGAACCGATCTCCGTATTCTCGGTGGATAACGGCGTTCGCGATTGCCTCGCGCAGGACCTCCTCGGGAATCTCCAGCGAGTCGATACGCGAGACGCCTTGAACGGTCGAGGTGCGACGCAGGTTTTTGGCGACAGCCGCGACAGCATCCGAAATCATCTCGCCCAGGGTGCCCTCGCAGACTGTGCGGTCCATAAACCTTAGCGGTCCCGCAGCGCCCTTTTGAGTTCCCGCATGGACAGCTACATCAATGAAGAGCATGGGATAGAACTGCTGAGGGTAAACGCCCGCGGCAAGGAGGCCGGCCTTGGTAACATTGCCCTGGAAATCGAGGAAATTCAGACGCTTCATCTTTGTCTTCTTGTCCGCCGCACCGCGCATCGCTCGAGGCGTCAACGAATAGGCACGCTCTATCGTGCGGTCGACCAGCGACTCGTCGAGATCGCCCGCACTCGTGCCGGGCACCGTATCGCAATCGCTAGGACTCGTCCGTTCATATGACGACAGTGCCAAAACCTCGGTCGACGAAAGCGGGACATCTTTGTCATCGATGCGTTTGTAGCTGCCACCTTGAGCGCCCCGCTCTATGACATAGCAAGGCTTGCTCGACGGGTCGAGCTCCTCAATCGTGATGACCAGAACCACGGTGCCCTGGAGCTCCACGCGCTCAATGGTGTATTTGGGCGGATTGGCCAGCTTTCCGCGACCGCCGGCATCGCCCATGCCCGCCACGAATTGGTTGAGCACTTTCTCGGTCTCAAAGTTTGTAACTGGGACAAAACCCGCGCGCTCGCTCACTCCGAGTACGATGATGCCGCCGGCGGTGTTTGCGAAAGCGCTGACCGTTTCCCATACGTCGCGGGAAAGCGTCGTGGCGCTCTCCTTTACTTCGACGCTAAAGTCATCCGAACCCATGCGCTTTAAAGACTCGAGCAAACCGGCCAGCTCGTTTTCGTTCATCTGCACGTCCCTTCGCTCGGTCCTGCGGAGAATGCCACAGACGGATTTCCCTCGTCTCTCAGTTATCTCTCGTAATTATCTCTCATCTTTCTATTATCTCTCGTATTAGATACGAGTGAAAGATGAGAGATAAGATATCTCTACCCGCTTCATTAAATCATGTTTTTGCTGGTGTAGCAATCGATATTGAGACAATACCATGGTTGCTTGTCTCTTTGCTGCTGGGCTATCTCTCGTAATTATCTCTCGTCTCTCATTTATCTCTCAGCTTAGAGATGAGTGAGAGACGAGAGATGCGTGAGTGATGCATGAGCCTGGATTTTTGGACGATCGGAAAATCCCTCGAACAAAAAACGGGGCCGGCCTTACGCCGAGCCCCGTTTTCAAACGGTCAGTTAGTTATCGAGCGCGCGAGCGTAGCAGTCAACATTACGCCGCTGCGAACACTCCCAAGCCCGTTCCGATGATGCAGATTGCAAAGATGCCCAAGATGATCCAAATGGTCTTGACGCCCTTTTTGTACAGGGCGACGCAGGCAAAGGTTGCCAGCAAGGGCAGCAGACCGGGGAAGATCGAATCGAACAGATCCTGCAGGACAATCTCCGAACCACCCACGTCAAAGGTCAAAGCAGTGGACAGTGAGACCTGTGCCGCAATCATCGCGCCAATGACGGTCATTCCGAGGACACCGGCAGCATGCGTCATGCGAGACATAAGGTTGCTCTCTTCGGACTGCTGCAAAAACTTGGTTCCCAGGTCGTATCCCAGATGGGTGGCGACGATACGCGTTGCAAAGTTAATCACGGAGTAGATGAGCGCGTACACGATGGGGCCGAGCGGGTTGCCCGTCGAAGCGATGCCGATACCAATGCCGGCGGCAACCACGCGGAACGTTCCCCAGTAGAACGAATCGCCAATGCCGGAAAGCGGTCCCATGAGACCAACCTTCATGGCGTTAATCGAGAACGTGTCGAAGTTCTTATCGGCAGCCGCCTGCTCTTCCATCGAAACCGTTAGGCCGGCTACAAACGGAAGCACATGAGGCGTGATGTTAAAGAACTCGGTATGACGATCGAGCGCCGCATAGTAATCGTCGTCGTTGGGATAGATCTTTCGCAGGGGCTTCTGAATGGTGTACATGAAGCCCATTGCCATCATCTTGTCGTACGACTGCGAGCACTGGCTCGTAAACTGGCGAAGGAACATGCTCCGATACATATCGGGAGTCATAATCGCGTCCTTCTTGGCCTCTTTGAGGTCGGTGTTCTGGATAGCCATTAGAAGTTCTCCTCTTCATCTGCAGCAACCGTCTGCGGACCGGACGAGCCCTCGCGGAAGGCCAGGAGCAGCGCGACGCAAATGGCAGCTGCGGCGACGCCGACCACGTCCATCTTGAGGTAGATGACCATAATGAAGCCCAGGAACAGCCAGGGAAGGAGCCTGTTATCGCCCATGGTCCTGATAAGAAGAGCGAAGCCGATGCAGACCATGACGCCGGACGCAACGTTGAGGCCGTCCATCACAAACTGCGGAATCGCGTTGAGCGCATTGTTGATAAGGTCGGCGCCAAAGAACAGCGAGCCAAACACCAACAGTGCAGACGGAATGCCAATCGACAGCGGCACGATGGTCAGATGGTACAGATTCGCCTTGGCAAGATCGCGATTTGCCAGAGCGGTCTCAATCTTCTTGCAGGCAAAGGCACCCGGAACGGCGTAGCAGAAGTTGCGCCACACCTGAAGGAAGACGGAGACGGGAAGGGCGAGCGCGACGGCAGTTGCCGTGCCCGTACCCGTAATGACGGCAAACGCGCAGCCAAGCACGCCGGAGGCATAGACCTCGGGAGGAACCGCCGCGCCGACCATGATGGCACCCATGAACATGGACTCCAAAGCAGCGCCGACGATAACGCCCTGCTGGACATCGCCAAGGATCAAGCCGACAAACAGGCTCGTAAACAGCGGACGACCAAGCATCGTAATGCCAAATAATTGCTCGTCCATGGACGCAATAAATGCGACCAGTGCAACTAGAAGATACTGGACAACCATTTCGATCAACCCCAGAAACAGGTCTGCAGGCGAGGCATTCTGAGCAGCTCGCCTGCAGACAACCGCAGCAATTTGAGAGGATTAGTAGTTCATCTGGTGGTAGTAGCGACGCGTGGTGAGCGGGTGGTTGCGGACGTGCTCGAGATGGCAGCTCAGGCGCTCGGTGATGGTGTAGGTGACCATCGGGGAGACGATCTTGCGGAACTCGGGGTCGCTGAACGGCAGCTCGACCTCGGCGGTGTCAAACTTGTTCACGCGGACGTTGACGCCCTTCTCGTCGGCGAGCATGCGGGTGAAGTTGTCCACGCGGTCCATGAGCTTACGGGTGTCGTCCTCGCCGTAGAGCATGATGAGGCTCGTGCCCTCCTCGCACAGCTCGATGGTGCCGTGGAAGAACTCGGCGGCGTGGATGGACTTGGTCTTGATCCACTGCATCTCCTCGAGGATGCACATGGCGTAGTCGTACGCCTCGCCCCAGAGCATGCCGGAGCCGATCACCATGTGGTAGTCGAGGTCCTTGAAGTCCTCGGCCATGGCGGCGCAGCGCTCGTCCTGGGCGTCCTTGGCCTTGATGAGGAACGGGGCGATGTTGCCGAACTCCTCCATGAAGGTGTCGTACTTGGGGAAGGCGCCGGCGTTCTTGAGGAAGCGGGCGACCAGCGTGATCTGGTAGGTGTAGATGGCCTCGCACAGGACGTCGTCCTCGGCGAAGCTGAAGAACTTGTAGTCGGCGTACTCGGTGGCCAGGGTGTTGTCGTTGGAGACGTACATCAGCGTGCGGGCGCCCTGCTCCTGGCAGAACTTGGCGGCCTCGATGATCTCGGGGGTGGTGCCGGTACGGGTGGAGAAGACGCAGACCGAGTCCTTGGTGAAGGCCTTGGGCGGGCATGCGAGGAACTCGGCGGCGATCTCGCAGTGGACGTCGACGTCGGCCGTGGTGGTCTCGACCCAATACTTCATCGGGAGCGTGTGGGCCCAGGTGCCGCCGCAGCCGATGAAGAAGATGTTGGAATAACCCTGCTCGCAGACCTTGTCCACGGCAGCCTCAATCTGAGGACGGAGAGCGAGGGCATCGCTCACAACCTTCTCGTAACGAGGCTCATCGAAATTGAACATCCCTTACTCCTAACTCACTGGGATGAACCCTTCATTCATCCCATGACGTTATAATACTTTATATAACTAACTATGCAAGAACTATTTCAGATTTTTTTGATTTTTCTTTAATAAAAAGCCCGCCGATCAAATGATCGACGGGCATAGGCATAGAGCATTGGTTCAATAAATGCCGAGCATCAACGTGTTTCCGGCTAGAAAACGTCCTTGGCAAACACCTTAGCGTCATTGGGAACCTGACGGATTTCGATGGCCACGCCATCGCCCAGGAGCTCTTGGATATGCTCGGCATCTTTCTCGGTCGCAAAGATCGCAGGGGTCGGATGAAGCGTGGTCTCAGGGGTCTTTCGGGTTCCGCCCAGATTGATCTCTTTGATGTCTTTGCAACCCTTAGCGAGACGATAGACATCTTCAATCGTCTCAGTGATGATAAACAGCGAATACTTGTCGGTAACGCCGCTGTTGAGCGCCTCGATAGCAGCGTCAACATCCTTGATGACGAGTTTAACGCCGTTGGGGCGGGCGAGCCTCAAGGCCGCCTTCCTCATGTCGTCTTTTGCCACGGCATCGCTGGCAAGCAAGATGCAATCTACATCCAAAGCGTGAGTCCAGGACATGGCAACTTGGCCGTGAATCAGTCGGTAATCAACTCTCGTAAGCTTAATCATCGTTATCATCTCCGCACGTGATAAAGGGAATGACAGGTGTGGCCCCTAGCTAGGGCTCGAACCAGAACTAACTAGAACTCTTCTTCCTCGGCACCGGCAAGCATGTCCGCCGCCTCGCAAAGCTGAATAAACGAACGCGATCCCTCGACCGCGGCTTTGGCCTTGTCCGCATCCAGGGAGTCCAGCTGTGTAACCATTTCCACCAGCAGCGGCAAGTTCATTCCAGCGATTAACGTAAACGATCCGTCGGTCTGCCTCTGAATGAATTCGTTGTTTACAGAGCCGCCAAAGATGTCAGTCACGACAAACCAAGAGTCGGCAGGGTCCCTCGTCTCCATCCATGCATCAATCAACGCCGCGACGTCCCTTGAATTGTCATCGACATAGGCGCACAGGCACTCGATTCGGTCGTTGGTGCCCATCAGAATCTCCAGAGAGCTTTTCATGCCTTGGGCGAGATAACCATGACTCGCTAGCAATATCTTATTCATAGTTCTCCAATACCAATAGGACGTACTATATTGTCATAACAAAGTATATTAGCAATCTACCCTACGTGGTGTGTCTATTTTCCAAATCCGCGAACGGTAACAATTGGTCGGTAAATCGACCAATCTATCTCTAATTTACAAATAGAACTTCAGTCGCTCGGTGCAGTACACCTGACGGGAGATGAAAAGCGGCTCGCCACTTGGGGCATAACGTCTATCGACAAACAGAAGCAGCGAAGAGTCCAGCTCCACGTTAAGGTATGCCGCCTCGAGCTCGCTCGCATAGCAGACCTCGAGCGTACGCGTGTTGGGACCCATCTTGATCCCCTGGCGATCGAGTACCGCCATCAGCGAATCATCGAGGGACTCATGCTCCAAAAAAGAAAGCGCAGCGGAATAGCTATTGGTTTCCAGCATCGTGGGCTTGCCATCCACAAGGCGCAGACGACGGCTACGCAATACCTTTTGGGTATCGTCTACGCCCAGGAACTTCGCGTCTCGCAGACTTGGGAAGTCCCAGCCCATTTCGAGAACCCTGGTAGACGCCTGTTTGCCCGCAAGCTGGCACGAATGGGTAAAGCTCTCACGGTCGTCCGCGGCATACATCTGCGTGTCCGACGAAACGAACGTGCCCTTGCCGCGGGCCCTCTCAACAAGCCCAGCATCTTCCATTTCTTTAATTGCGGAGCGAACCGTTATTCGGCTCACGCCAAATTGCTCGATAAGCTCCGCCTCGGTCGGAAGCTTATCTCCCGGGCGGTACGTGCCGTTAGCGATCGAATCAGAGAGCGCACGAACAATCTGTTTGTACAGGGGGATAACGCTATTTGCTTCAACCATATCAACCATACCTTTGCAAGGAGTCAGCAGTTTATAGATAGATGACTTATATTGTATTAGAACTTTTTAGGAGTCCATATATTTCCTAAATGATTCGGTAAACGGGGTGTTATTTCACTTTAGCGGGGTGCAGCGGCTACCCGCGGCATTCGTTATCAACCTAGTTAGGCTAGTCCACCCACATCGTCTTCAGTTCGATGCAGAGCCGCGGCCCCATATGGGTATACTCTCGTGGATTCGACTCGATTCGCCCCCGCTGGGGCGTCAAAGGAGACTGCATATGCCTACCACCTCAACCGACCCGCGCGCCGCTGCCGCCGCGCTGCTGGTACCCGGCACCACCTGCCACGGCTTTGCCGTCGAGCGCTGCGAGACCGTGCCCGAGCTCGACTCGGACGCCTACGTGCTGCGCCACACCGCTTCGGGCGCTCGCCTGCTGTACCTGGCGTGCGACGACGAGAACAAGGCCTTTGCCATTGGCTTTAAGACGCCGCCGGCCGATTCCACCGGCGTGTTCCATATTCTTGAGCACTCGGTGCTGTGCGGATCGGCCAAGTTCCCCGTCAAGGAGCCGTTCGTGGACCTGATCAAGAGCTCCATGCAGACGTTCCTCAACGCCATGACCTACCCCGACAAGACTATCTACCCCGTTGCCACCACCAACGAGCAGGACCTGTACAACCTGATGGACGTGTACCTGGACGCGGTGTTCAACCCGGCGATCTACACCAAGCCCACCATTTTTGAGCAGGAGGGCTGGCACTACGAGCTGGACCTGCCGGAGGGCGCTGGCGGCGACGGCAGCGCCGCCAGCCTGCGCGAGGGCACGCTGCGCTATAACGGTGTAGTGTTCAACGAGATGAAGGGCGCGCTGTCCGACCCCATGAGCGTGCTGGACGACGCCGTCAACGCCGCGCTCTATCCCGACACCGCCTATGCGCACGAGAGCGGCGGCGATCCGCGCGCGATTCCCGCGCTCACCTACGAGCAGTTCCTGGATACGCACGCGCGCCACTACAATCCTTCCAACTCTTATATAACGCTCTACGGCGACCTAGATGTGGACCGCGCGCTGGCGTTTTTGGACGAGCGTTATCTGTCGCAGCCGAGCGCTGCGAGCCGCCGCATGGACGCTGCCGTTGCCGCCGGCGAGGACCCGTCCGCGCTGGCACCCAATCCGCTGGGCGTGCAGACGCCCGTGACCTGCGAGTACAAGCGCGTCGAGATGGCCACCACGCCCGAGAACGCCCTGGTGGGCCTGGGCCTTGTGCTGGGCAGCGCACTCGACCGCAAGCGCACGATCGCGGCGGATATCCTGTTCGAGGCACTGCTGGGCTCCAACGAAGCACCGGTTAAGAAGGCCATTCTGGCCGCCGGCCTGGGCGGCAACGTGGTGAGCTACACCGCGGCCGAGTGCCTGCAGCCCTACGAGCTCATCATGCTGCAAAACGCGCAGCCCGGCGTGGCGCGCGAGCTGCGCCGCGTGTTCCAGGACGCCTGCCGCGACCTGTGTGAGCACGGCGTTCCGCGTGAGCGCCTGGAAGCCATCATCAGCAGCAACGAATACGACCTGCGCCAGCGCGACTACGGCATTGCCGACGGCGTGGCCATTGCGTGCGACGCGCTGAGCACCTGGCTCTACGATGACGACGCCGCGACGTTGGCGCTCAAGTACGGCCCGGTGTACGAGGAGCTGCGCGGCGAGCTGGACGGCAGCTACTTTGAGGACCTGCTGCGCGAGCTCGTGCTGGAAAACGACCACATGGCGCTGGTCGAGCTGGTGCCGGTAGACGCCACCGAGGGTGCAGAGGGCGCCGAAGCTGCTGAGCTGGCAGCCAAGCGCGATGCCATGACCGATGCCGAGCTGGCGGACGTAGTCGAGCGCACAGCCGCGCTGCGTGCCGCGCAGGAGGCCGAGGACACGCCCGAGGCCAAGGCCACGCTGCCGCGCCTGCGCGTGTCCGACATTGGCGAGGCGCGCCCCGAGCCGCCGCTGGTCGTGGACACGACTGCGCCCATCCCCTGTCTGCGCCACGACATTCCCACCAACCGCCTGGCCTACGCCATGCAGTACTTCGACCTGAGTTGCGTCGCATTTGAGGACCTGCCCTATGTGACGCTGCTCTGCCGCCTGCTCAAACAACTGCCCACGAGCGAGCGCTCGGCCGAGGAACTCGACAACTTGCTCGCCAGCAAGCTGGGCTTTTTGAGCTTTACGACCGAGGTCATGACCCAGCCCGACGTGAACGGCGTGCGCCCCTACCTGCTGGTGAGCGCCGGCGCCCTGTCCGAGAAGATCGATGCGCTGGCGAGCCTGCCGCGCGAGGTGTGGTCGAGCACGCTTTTGCTCGATGCCGACGCCGACCGCGTGCGCGACGTGCTCACGCAGATTCGCATTGGGCTCGAGCAGGGCTTTATCAACAACGGTCACTCGGCGGCGCTCGGTCGCGCGATGAGCTACAGCTCGCCTTCGGCCGTGGTGCGCGAGCAGCTTTCGGGCGTTGATTTCTATCTGTTCCTGCGCGATCTGCTCGAGCACTTTGACGAGCGACTGGACGACCTGCGCGCCAAGCTTGCCGAGTTGGCAGGTCGTATCTTTGTGGTCGACGGCTGCATGGCGAGCTTTACCGGCAGCGACGAGGACTTTGACGCGTACTGGGATGCCGCGGGCGACCTGGGGCTGGGTGCGGGCGATGGTGCCGGCCGCGACGCGCTCGTGGTGCCGGCGCCGTGCGACCGCCACGAGGCTTTCGTGATCCCCAGCGACATCTGCTTTGCGGCAAGCGCGTGCGACCCGCGTCGCTTGGGGCTTGACGTGACAGGCACTTGGGCCGTGGCTGCCAACGCGCTCTCCTACGATTACCTGTGGAACGAGATTCGCGTGAAGGGCGGTGCATACGGCTGCGGATTCCGCGCAGCCGGCGAGCGCCAGACGGCGTTCTACACCTACCGCGACCCGGCGATTGACCCTTCGATTGAGCGCGTGGAGCGTGCAGGCGCATGGCTTGGCCGCTTTGAGCCCGACGAGGCCGCCTTTGAGGGCTTTATCGTGAGCTGCGTGAGCGGCATGGACGCGCCGGTGAAGCCCTATGCGCTCACCAAGCGCCGCAACACGACCTACCTGGCCGGGCTCGATCCGCATGCGCGCGAGGAGCGTCGCGCCCAGATGCTCGCCGCCACGCCCGGTGAGCTGCGCTCGCTCGGCACCGACGTAACGCGCATCGCAGCCGAGTCGCCCACCTGCGTCTTTGGCGGCCGAGACGTCATCGCCAAGAGCAACGCCGGCTTTAACGTAGTCGACCTGATGGGCTAACCACAGCAAGCAAAACCACTACAAAGGGGACAGGCCCCTTTGTAGTGGTTCGAACACTTGTTCTATACGTACACATGTTCTATAGTATGGGTGATTGTATCGGATCTAAATTGCAACTAGAATATAGTTGCAGAATGTGAGGCGGGATGACTCGAGCCGATAAACTCATCGCCCAACTGTTTAGCTGCCCTTCGACGTATCGGTATGCCGATTTTTTAAAAGTCATGGCCTCATATGGCTTTGAAATGGACAGCAAAGGCAAGACATCCGGATCGCGCATTCGCTTCTACAGGCCCTCAGATGGCAGGATGTTCGTGATGCACGCGCCTCATCCATCTGACGAATTGACAGCGGGGACAATTCGAAACATCGTTCGATTTCTGCAGGATGTCGGAGGCAGTCATGAGTAACGTTTTGGCATACAAGGGCTATTTCGCCCCAGTCGAGTTCGATGCCGAGCAGCATGTACTAACAGGTATGGTCGCCGGCATTAGGGACGCAATTGTATTTGAAGGCTCCACGGCTGAAGAAGTGGAGCAATGCTTCCACGACGCCGTCGACGATTACCTTGAGTTTTGTGCCGAAAAGGGCAAGGAACCAGAGCGGGCTTTTAAGGGCTCGTTCAATGTGAGAACAGGCTCCGAGCTTCACAAGCAGGCAGCACTGGCGGCGGCAAAGAAGGGCGAGTCACTCAATAAGTTTGTGACCGAAGCAATCGCCGCGGCGTTATAGCGTTAACGCATGGGCCAAAACCACCACAAAGGGGACAGGCACCTTTGTGGTGGTTTCGACATTTGCCCAGATAAAACCTGCCAAAATAAACCTGTCCCTTTTTGGCAGGCTTGCTAGAGGAGTGATGGATGGATAAGGCCGAGTTGCGGCGGGCGGTGATTGCTCGGCGTGATGCTCTTGATTTGGACTTGCGGGCGGCAAAGTCTGCCGCTATCTGTGCGCGGCTTGTTGAGCTGCTGGGCAGCTCGGATCCCGCGGCACCACACACCGTTGCCGTCTATGCCGCCATGGGTTCCGAGGCAGACCCTGCCGCCTTTGCCGCCGCGACCGCCAAACGTGGCTGGCGCGTGGCCTATCCGTGCTTGCTCTCGGCAACCGAAGCTGCTGCCTGCGGCCAGCGTATGTGCATGCGTGCGGTCGCTGCTGACGACGCATCCGCGGCCCCGTTTATTGCCCACCCCACGCGGGCCTTCGCAGCCACGGACATCGATAGCAGCCGCTTCCCTATCGTGCCTGCCGAAGCTCTCGACATGATCGTCGTGCCGCTCGTAGCCTTCGACCGCGCCGGCGCACGCCTGGGCTACGGCGGCGGCTGCTATGACCGCTACCTGCCCATGCTCTCGCCCGTATGTCAAATCGTCGGCATCGCCTTTGACGAACAGCGCGTCGACCACATCCCCACCGATGCCCACGACCTGTCGCTGCCCAACATCATCAGCGCCTAATCGCCGCCACATCAGCCACGGCTACAGCAGCACCATCGCAGTCTAGTGCTCTTCGCCGGCGCGGGCCAGGTCGTAGGGCGTGGTCTGGTAGACGTAGTAGTTGAGCCAGTTGGTGTAGAGCAGCTGAGCTTGGCTGCGCCAGACGTTGCGCGGCTCGGCGGTGGGGTCGTCGCCCGGGAAGTAATGCGCCGGCACCTGAGGGTTGAGCCCGCGCTTCACGTCGCGCTCGTACTCCAGGCGCAGCGTGTCGGTATCGTACTCGGGGTGGCCAAATACAAAGAAGCGGCGGCTGTCGGTCGACTTGACGATATACAGGCCCACCTCGTCGGACACGGCCACGACCTCAAGCTGCGGCTCGGCCTCCACGTCCTCGCGGCGCACCTCGGTGTTGCGCGAATGCACGGCATAGAAGCGGTCGTCAAAGCCGCGGACCAGCGGGCTTTGTGGCTTCACCAGATAATGCTCGAACACGCCGCTCGCCTTTGCCGGCAGGTCGTGCTTCTGGATACCGTAATGATGGTACAGACCGGCCTGTGCGCCCCAGCAAATATGCAGCGTAGAGTGCACGTGCGTGGTGGACCAGTCCATGATCTGGCAGAGCTCGGGCCAGTAGTCGACCTCCTCGAACGGCATCTGCTCCACGGGCGCGCCCGTGATGATCAGGCCGTCGTAGTGGATGTCGCGGATGTCGTCGAACGTGCGGTAGAACGTCTCCAGGTGGCCGGCGCTTACGTGCGTGGCCTCGTGCGTCTTGGTGCGCAGCAGGTCCACCTCCACCTGCAGCGGCGTGTTGGAGAGCTTGCGCATGATTTGCGTCTCGGTGGCGATTTTGGTGGGCATGAGGTTGAGGATGAGCACGCGCAGCGGACGGATGTCCTGGTGCAGCGCGCGGTACTCGGTCATGACAAAGATGTTCTCGCTCTCGAGCTGCGCAGCGGCAGGGAGGGCGTCGGGGATGCGAATGGGCATGGATGCTCCTTACGAGTCAGTTGCAGCTATGGTACAACGAGCGGCCCCATCCGCGCGAGCACATCGCTCAGCGATGCCGTCAGCGGCCCGAATCACTCCAAAAATAGAGATTAAGGCATGTCCCAAAAATCTACGGCGCTTTAGCCTAGCAAAGTGGCAGCAGGACGCTACAATGGTTCGACGCGAAAAACTCGGCCGAAAGGATACATATATGTACCAGACGCGTAAGATCGGTGTGGTCGGCCAGGGCCACGTAGGAGCACATGTCGCCAACAGCCTGCTTATGCAGGGCATTGCCGATGAGCTGTACCTGTGCGATATCAACGAGGCCAAGGTGACGTCCGAGGTCCAGGACCTGCGCGACTCCCTTTCGTTTGTCCCGTATAACACCAAAATCGTCAACTGCTACGACCACTACGAGGAGCTAGCTTGCTGCGACGTCATCGTCAACGCCGCCGGCAAGGTCGCGCTGGCCGCTGGCAACCGCGACGGTGAGTTGTTCTTTACCACCGACGCCGCCCGCACCTTTGCCAAGCGCATCGTCGACGCCGGCTTCGACGGCATCTTTGTGAGCATCTCCAACCCCTGCGACGTCGTGTGCACCGAGCTGTGGCACCTGACCGGCTACGATCCCAAGAAGATCATCGGCTCGGGCTGCGGTCTGGATTCCGCCCGCCTGCGCACCGAGATCTCCAAGAAGGTCGGCGTGAGCCCCAAGTCCATCGACGCCTACATGATCGGCGAGCACGGCTTTAGCCAGCTGGCCGCCTTTAAGGCCGCGACCATCGCCGGCAAGAGCCTCAACGAGCTTCAGGCCGAGAACCCCGACAAGTACACTTTTGACCACATGGAGGTCGAGGAGCTCGCGCGCAAGGGCGGCTATGTGACCTACCAGGGCAAGCAGTGCACCGAGTACGCCGTCGCCAACTCCGCCGCGCGCGTCTGCGCCGCCGTGCTACACAACGAGCACGCCGTGCTTTCCGCCTCCACGCTCATGACCGGCCAGTATGGTGAGGAGGGCATCTTCACATCCCTGCCGTGCGTGATCGGCGCCGAGGGCGTCGAGGAGGTCTACACGCTCGACCTTTCCGAGCACGAGCTCGAGGGCTTCCACAAGAGCTGCCAGCACATCCGCGACAACATCGCCCAGCTCGACTGGTGGGATGCCGAGGCTTACGACGCCAAGTAAGCGTCGGTTGCCGCGACACCTCGCGAATCTAAGCGCGATACCAAGCGGGCCGCGCCGGAAATCCCCGGCGCGGCCCGCTTTTTTGACTCGCGCTGCGCCCTTGCGAATCGAAGGTGAATGGTTTTCCGCGAAGTGAACGAGCAAAAACGAGCCCCCGAAGCATCGACACTTTTAAGACGCCGTTTCCTGCGGTTTCGCCGAGTTTTTCCTGCGGTTTTGGCACCAAAAAGTGTGGATGCTTCGGGGGTCCAAAATAGGTCGTTCACTTCACGGAAAAGTATTCACCTTCGTTTTCGCGCAGACACGAATCCGGCCGCCACAACGCAAAAAGGGGGCCGCGCGCAGCGCAGACCCCGTCAAAAAAGATAATTCCCGGTACTTAGTACTGCTCGATGCCCATGTAGCGGCGGAACTCGGGGCTGTGGTCGAACACCTTGCCGCGGGCGGCACGCAGCTCGCAGCTCATCGCGTAGAAGAAGATCGGCTCTAGGAACGAACGCACGCTGGCAGGTACCTCGCCCACGCCGTACTCGAGCGCATCGAGCACCATAATCGTGTCGGTGTGCGTGTTGAGGAACGCAAGGGCGCGCTCCTCCATGGGGCGGCACTCGCCCGATCCGAGCTGCACAAAGTAGAACACGCCGGGCTCGGTGGCCTCGAACGGGCCGTGGAAGTACTCGCCGGAGTGGATATAGCAGCAGTGCTGCCACTGCATCTCCATGAGCGAGCAGATGGCCATGGCGTAGGTCTGGCTAAAGTTGGGGCCGGACCCCAGGATATAGAAGAACTTGTGCTGCTGGCAGAGCTCGGCAAAGCGGGCGCCCAGCTCGGCGTTGACCTTCTCGCGGGCGGCGGGCAGCAGCGCGTCCATCTGCTTAAGGCCGGCATACATGTCGGCGAGCGCCTCGTAGCCCTCCTGCTGGTCGAGCAGCTCGGCAGCCATTAGCACGCCAATGCCCTGCGGGACCTCGGCCTGCGACTCGCCCTTGCCCCACGGATAGACCCAGGTGGTCCACTTGCCGTTGTCGATCTTGGAGCCCGCGTAGTCGGTCATAGTCACGACCTCGGCGCCGGCGGCGAGCGCCATCTCGCAGGCATCGACAACCTCCTGCGTATTGCCGCTGTGGCTGCAGGCGACGACGAGCGACTTCGGCCCCAGGCTCTTGGGCGCCATCAGGCAAAACTCGCGTGCCGTGTAGACCGTCGAGGCAAACGTGGTGGCCTCGCGCTTGAGCAGCTCGTTAGCCGGCATCAGGTCGATCATCGAACCGCCGCAGGCGATCCAAAAGACGTTCTCGATCTTACCCTTGCGCTCGATAATTTCCTGAATCAGATCGTGTGCGTTCATGGTGATGCCCCTCCTTTTGTGGCGGTTTTGAACGACGATGGCTCGTACCTGCGGTCGTTCTATATTGTTCTATTTATAGCACGCACAACGACGCTCGTGAAGCCATTTCGCCAAACTTGTTCTATGTTGTTCTATCTGTGGACGTTAGATGTCGAAGACGTAGCGCGAGCCCACGATCTTTTGGCGTCCGAGCAGCAAGGGCCGCTCGTCCGCATCGGTAAAGTACGCCTCCATATAGAAGAGCGGCTCACCAACCGGTACCTCCAGCAGCGGGGCTGCCTGAGCGTCGGCAAGCGCAATCTCCACGGTGCAGGGATCGGACTTGAGCGGCGCGCGGCCCGAATGCTCTGCAACGAGCGCAAAGATGGAATTGTCCGTGAGGTCCTCGTCGCGCATCGTTTGCAGATACGGGTGGTCGGCCAGCACAAAGGCGTTGTTCTCGAGCATGACGGGCACGCCATCTGCCGTGCGCACGCGCTCGACCACGATGAGCTCGCAGCCGGGTTCCACCCCAAAAAACGCCGCATCCTCACGCGTCGCCGCAACCACCGTGCGCGACACCAGGCGCGCTCCGGCCACCATGTCGTTGGCGGCGCAACCCTCGGAAAAGCTCTGAACGTCGCCCTTCTGGCGAATCTTGCGCTTGAGCTTGGGAGCGCACACAAAGGTGCCCCTCCCCTGCTGGCGGTTGAGATAGCCCGCACGCGACAGCTCCTCGATGGCGCGGCGCACGGTGACGCGACCCACGCCGTAGGACTTCGCGAGCTCCATCTCGGAAGGAATGCACGAGCCGGCTGTGTACACGCCGCGCGCGATCTCGCCCTTTAGGTCGTCCATAACCTGCTGGTACAGAGGCACGGCGGAAACCTCGGCGCGCTCAGAACGTTCGGTCTCGTTATCGGTTGCCATCGTTACGCTCCATCCCGCGCATGCTCGGACTCAAATTCTTCAATCGCCGCCATAAACTGCTCGCCAAAGGCGTCGGCCTTTTTCTCGCCGATGCCGTTGACCTGGATCAGCTCGTCGCGCGTCTGTGGACGCAGGCGGCACAGACCGCGCAGGGCCTTGTCGGAGAAGACCATGTACGGCGCCATCTCCAGCTCGGTCGAGATTTCCTTGCGCAGGACGCGCAGACGCTCGAACAGCTCGGCATCGTCGCCCACGCGCGGGCGCTGGTCCAGCTCGGCCTCCTCGCGCAGCAGGTCCACCGCACGGCGAGCGCGGGCCGAGGTCTTGCGCTTGGACGCGCGGCGCTTAACGGTAAAGGCAAACGCCTCGTCCTCGACCTCGCCGGCACGCGGACCCAGGCCCACAACCGGGTACTGCCCCTGCGAGGTGGCCAAATAACCGCGGCCGCACAGCTGGCCGATGATATCCTTGATGCGCCCAACCGATTCGCTCGAAAGCTCGCCATAGCCGCGATCCTCGTCCAGATGCATCTGGCGAATGCGCTCGGTGTTGCCGCCGTGGAGCACGTCGGCGATGAGCGACTTGCCAAAGCGCATGGGGCGCGTGGCCACATAGCGCACGGTGGCGCGGGCCATATCGGTGACGTCCTCGACCTCGAACTGCGTAAGGCAGTTGCTGCAGTTGCCGCAGCCCTCGGCCTCGTCCGTGGCGGTGCTGCCCGCACCAGCCGCTGCCGCATGCTCGGCCGCGGCCTCGTCGCCAAAGTAGCGCAGCATGTATTCGCGCAGGCAGCTGGTGGTATTGCAGTAGCCCTCCATCTGGCTGAGCAGACGATATCGATTCTGGAGCGCCCACGCGCGCTGCTCGTCGTCGAGCGCCTCGTCGGCCGCATCGCCGCGGTCGATCAAAAAACGACGCATGCGAAAATCGTTGCCGTTCCACAGCAGGTGGCAGCTGGCCGGGTCGCCATCGCGACCGGCGCGGCCCGCCTCCTGGTAGTAGGCCTCGATGCTCTCGGGCACGTTGTTGTGAATCACGTAGCGCACGTTGGGCTTGTCGATGCCCATGCCAAAGGCGTTGGTGGCGACCATCACCTGAATGTCGTCGTCGATAAAGGCACGCTGGCTCTGACGACGGGCGTCGTTACCCATGCCGGCATGGTAACGACCAACGCGAATGCCGCTGGGGCCCAGCGCTTCGGCAAGCTCGCCTGCCAGCGCATCGACCGTCTTGCGGGTCGAGCAATACACGATGCCGCTCTCGCCCGAATGCGCGATCACATAATCGCGCACCCACGCGGCCTTGGCCTTGTCGCCCATCTCCTCGCAACCAAAGTAGAGGTTCTTGCGATCGAAGCCCGTCACTACCGTCGCGGGGTTTTGCAGGCCGAGCATCTGATGAATGTCCGCACGCACGCGCTCGGTTGCCGTAGCGGTAAAGGCCGCCACGATGGGGCGCTGCGGCAGGGAATCGATAAACTCGCGAATCTGCAGGTAGGCGGGGCGGAAATCCTGTCCCCATTGGCTCACGCAGTGGGCCTCGTCAATGGCCACGAGCGGCACGCCAATGCCGCCGTCCGCTGCGGCCTCCTGCGCAAAGGCCAAAAAGCGCGGCTCGAGCAGGCGCTCGGGCGCCACGTACATAAGTTGGTAGCGGCCCTCGCGCGCCCGCTTGAGCACGGTGTTTTGCTGGGCCGGAGTAAGGCTGGAGTTGAGATAGCTGGGCCGCGCACCCGCCGCGAGCAACGCACGGGTCTGGTCCTCCATAAGCGACAGCAGCGGGCTCACCACAAAGGTGATACCGGGCAGCATGAGCGCGGGCACCTGGTAGCAAATGGACTTGCCGGCGCCCGTGGGCATAACGCCCAGCGCATCGCGACCGGCAAGGATCGCATCGACCATACGGTCCTGCCCCGGGCGAAACGAGGTGTAGCCAAAATAGGCGCCGAGCGTGTCGAGCGCCGTCTGCTGCATGCTATCGGTCATGGTTTCCTAACGTCCAAGTCATCTGCCGCCGATTATACGCCGCCACGCGGACCAGTGCCGCACGGCTGCCGGCCACGCTCATTCTGCGGGTAGTCATTGGGGGCGTTCTTGAATGACTAGTCAAACAAGAATATCCCTAACGACTACTCATTTAAGTCTGTCCCCAATGAGTGCAATGACTACTCCGCCGCAGGTAGAGGACGGACAGCGAGCGACGTCCAGGGCGAACAAGTTGGCATGAAAAAGGCAAGGCATAGACCTTCTGGTCATGCCTCGCCTTTTGAATGACAAATTGTCGCCCTGGGCGGCGCGCAGCGTCGGCCCGTTACGCGGTTTGGTAAAACCGCGTAACTTACATCACCATGACGTAACGGCTACCCACGTAGTACTGCTTACCCATCAGGACCGGCTCGCCATTGGGGCCGATAAAGCCGGCACGCAGGTTGAGCAGCGGATCGTGCGGAGCAATGCCCAGCTCAGCCGCCTGCTCGGCATTGGCGCGAACGGCCTCGACCGTGCGGTAGCCAACCGAGACAATCGGCGTTCCGCCAACACGCTCGACCTCGGCAAAAATCGACTTGTCCTCAAGATCGGCCGTCAACAGCTCACGGTAGGCGTCAAACGGCACAAAGACGTTTTCCTCAAAGATGGGCTCACCGTCGGCTGTACGCACGCGCTTGATATGCAGCAGCAGCGCGTCCTTCTGCAGGCCAAAGAATTCCATCTCGTTTTGACGTGCCGGCACAATCTGGCGATCGACCACATGTGCGCCCGCCTTCATGCCATTGTCGGCACACAGCGCGGTAAACGTCTGCAGCGTCGAGGCGTGGAACTGGCGGTTGATGTGCGGCGTGGAGACAAAGGTGCCGCGGCCCTGCTGCTTAACCAGGTAGCCATCGGAGCACAACTCCTCGACGGCACGGCGCACCGTAATACGGCTCACCTCGTACTGTTCGGCAAGCTCAAGCTCGGACGGAATGCGCTCCTTGGGTGCATAAACCCCTTTCTCGATTGCATCCTTGATCTCGTCATAAATCTGCTGGTAAAGCGGTGCATTTTTGGGTGCGGGCATATCTGATCACTCTTATCAAAATAGCGAAATAACTAATACGTATATAACGTCTTTTTATATGTTATCTCAGTTTGATAAAACGATACACCACATACAGCAAATCCTTACTTGCCGTCGTCCTGCTGCAGACTGTCCTGCTCGCTGAGGCGCGCCTGCCTGCTGGCCATGCGCGCGGGCTTGTCGGGATCGGGTACGGCCGTGGGCATGGGCTCGTCGACATGACCGCCCCACCAGCCGCCCACGAAGTTGAGCGTGTGGAACACATTGATCACGGCGCCGGGATCAATATCGCACACCAGCTTGATAATGTCCTGGCTCTCGTAGGTCGAAACAACGGCGTGCAGCAGATACATCTTTTCGCGGCTGTATCCGCCAATGACCTCGGCGCAGCTAATGCCATGCTGAAAATGGTCAACATAGGCTGTCATGACCTCGTCTGCCTTGCGTGTCGTGATCTGCAGCGTCACACGGTCGTAGCGTCGGTAGAAACTGTCGATGGTCTTGGTCGAAATAAACTGGAACACGATGGAATACGCCGCATTGTCCCAGCCAAACATAAAGCCAAAGATCGCCAGGATAGCGCAGTTAAAGCCAAAGATGACGCCCCAGATGGTCTTGCCTGTATGGTTGGAAACCCACAGCGCGATAAAGTCGGTGCCGCCGGTGGATGCGCCGGACTTAAGCGCGATGGCGGCGCCCAGGCCCGAGACCACGCCGCCAAAGATGATGAGCATGATCTTGTCGCCCAAAAACGGGGCGAAGTGAAAGATGTTGAGGAACAGCGACGAGAGCATGACCTGCATCATCGAGAAGATGACGAAGCGCTTGCTGATGCCGCTCCAGCAAAGGAGCGCCACGGGGATGTTGAGCGCGAGCATGCCGAGCGAGATGTCGATATGAACGCCGCCAAGCGAGGTAACGCGATCGAGCAGGACCGCGACGCCGGTGAGGCCGCTCGGAAGCAGGTCAGCGGGCTGAATGAACGCCTGGATCAGAAATGTCTGGAGAACGGCGGAAATTGTGACCGCCACGGCGGTGATGGCGCGGCGGACGATGGTGAGGCGGCCGAGCACGAGCACGCGGTCCGTGAGCTGATCGATGGCGTTCGCCACGCAGGCTCCCTTCGAAGGCAGATGTAGTTGTGGGGCATGCCGGCGATTGTAACATGGAGCGACAGAGGGCGCTTCAATTCACCCTCTCTCGACAACCAAAACGGGGCCGGCAACCCCCACGACCAAGAGCCCAAATTCTAAGTGAGTAGACTTTTCGCAACCTGTCGAGCACACCCAAAACAGCCACCTCTGCGACCTGCGGTTTTGCTAAGGCAGATACGCTTTGTGCTTGGCCTGTGCCGAAAAGTCTACTCACTTAGTCTGAGTCGAAGCCAAACGGATCAAATCGAAGCCAAAATGAGCCGATCTGCCGCAAAAGACGTGTGAATCGGTGCTTCTCACGGTGGATTGACGCTACAAAGCGGCCAAAATGTCGGCGAGGTTGTCGATGACGACGTCGGCGGCGGACTGATCCAGGTTGACGCCCTCGTGCGGACGCAGCGCCAGGACGCGGGCGCCGGAACGTTTGCCAGCCTCGATCCCCAAAGGCGAATCCTCGATAACCAGGCACTCGGCAGGCTCCACCCCCAGCGCCTCCATGGCACGCAGGTAGATCTCGGGGTCGGGCTTAAACGCGCTGCACTCGTGGCCGCTGATGGTGTAGTCCAGCACGTCGGCGATGCCGGCAATCTCCACCAGCTCGTCGATCAACTCGCGGTAGGACGAGCTCGCAATGGCGCACTTCACGCCGTGCTCGTGCAGCTCGCGCATCACCGGCTCCGTCTGCTCGTTGAGCAGCTCGGCATACGGAACGGGGTGGTCCGGGCTGTAGACCTGCTTGTACTCCACGCGCAGGCGCTCGCGCAGCTCAATATCGTCGGGAACCAGCGCCTCCCAAATGGCAGGCTCGTTAGACCCCGAAAGATCGGGGATCTCGTCAAATTGGAACCCCTTCTCTTCCATAAACGCCACGCGACGGCGGTTGTAGAACCACTCGGTATCGACCAGCACGCCGTCCATATCAAACAGCACTGCCTTGATCATACGCATCTCCTCCCACCTGCCAAAAAGGGACAGGTTTATTTTGGTAGGTTTTATCTGGGGTTTGCGGCGCGACGGGCACGCCCTCCCCAGAGCAAAAAAGGGGACGGGGCGCAAACCCCATCCCCTCTCAATCAACCCGTAAGGTCTAGTTACTTGTGATTAGTAGGAAAGCTTCCACATGTAGCGACGCATGGTCAGCGGGTGCTGACGGGCCTCGGCGATCTGGTTGCCGTACTCGCGCATAACGGCGAGGTGCAGCAGCGGGTTGAAGTAGGTGACGACGCTCGCGGGCACGGCGTCGGCCAGGCCGTAGTCCTTGGAGTCGATCAGAGCGACCTTGGCGCCCATGCGCTTAAGGAAGGTGAGGGCGCGGGCGTCCATCGGACGGGTAGCGCCATCGGACATGAAGAAGACGTAGGGCTTACCCTCGGTGGAAACCTCGAACGGGCCGTGGAAGTACTCGCCGGTGTTGTAGGCGGCGGCGTCGATCCACTGCATCTCGGTGAACAGGAAGGCGGCGTGAGAGTAAGCCATCTTCTCGGAGGCACCGGAGGCCATGAAGTAGATCATCTTGTCGTCCTTGAAGTCCTCGGCGAACTTCTTGGCGAGCTTCTTGCAGTGCTGAGCGGCGTTCTCGCAGAGATCGAAGACGTTGGTGAGGCCGGTGATCATGTCCTCGTAGTGGTCATAGCCCTCGGTCTGCTGAAGGATCTCGAGAGCAAGAGCGATGGCGTAGCCGGGCTTCTCGCACTTGGCAGCGTAGTTGGCGTGGAAGCCGTGAACGATGACGTGATCGGCGTCGACGGTCAGAGCGGAGCCAGCCTTGTTGGTGAGGGAGACGACCGGGCAGTTGTGCTTCTTGGCGGTCTTGTTGGCCTCGACGGTCTCGGGCGTGGAGCCACCGAGGGAGCAGGTGATCACGAAGGTGTGCTCGTTGACCCAGGAAGGCGTGTCGTAGTTGAACTCGTTAGCGGTGAAGATCTGAACGTTCAGCTTGTCCGTGTTGTTGGCCAGGAAGTACTTGGCGGGGTAAAGGTCGGACATGGAAGCGCCGCAGCCGACGAAGGCGACGCTGTGGATCTCGTGGTTGGACAGGACGTCAGCGACGATCTGCTTAGGGAGGTTAAGGTCGATCTCGTACATCTGACACATTCCTTTCGATTTTTGCGGCGCCACATTGCCGGGCGCTCGCAGGGTTACCGTGATTTGGACCGAGTCGCCGGCCCGTTGAGGATGTGACAAAGGGACTGTCCCTTTGTCACATTAGGGATGGAAGCCTGCCTGGGGTATGGGATGCCAGGCAGGCCCCCGGGGGAAAGCGCTGGGTCGCGACTAGGCCAGGATGCCGGCCGCGGAGAGGGCGATGCCGCCCACAATGGCGATCACGAGAAGCCAACCGGTGTTGACGTTCTTCTTGATGAGCCAGTACATAAGGCCGGTGAGGCCGAGGGAGATCATCTGGGGCATCATGCCGTCCAGGATGTCCTGGATAACGACGGTGCCCTCAGCGAACTGCAGCGGGGTGGTGGCGCCGATCAGCGTAGCGATCATGCCGCCCACGGACATAAGACCCACGATGCCGCAGACATACATGAGCTTCTCCATGAGGTCGCCACCCTGGAGCTTGCTCAGGTACTCGTGGCCGCCCTGGTAGCCGATCTTGGCAGCGAACCACGTGATCAGCACGGAGGGCACGATGGAGATGAGCATGGCCAGGATCGGGCCCATGATGGAGCCCTGCTGAGCCAGCTGAACGCCCAAGCCAAAGGCGATAACGCGGATGGTGCCCTGGAAGAAGGAGTCACCGATGCCGGAAAGCGGGCCCATGAGGGAGGTCTTGACCGCGTTGATTGAATCGGGGTCGAAGTTCTCGGGATCCTTGGCGTACTCCTCCTCCATGGAGGCGGCGAGGCCTAGGACAAAAGCGCTCGTCTGCGGGGTGCAGTTGTAGAACGCCATGTGACGGTGGTAAGCCTCTTTCTTAGCAGCGAGCTGCTTGGGGTCGGACTCATCCGGATAGAGGCGATCGAGCGTGGGAACCATGCCGTAGAGGAAGCCCATGTTCATCTGACGCTCGTAGTTCCAAGAGGCCTGGATGGCCCAGGAGCGCCAGAAGAACTGGCTGACCTTCTTGTTCAGGGACACGTCCTTGGTTGCGGTTGCCATAGTGTGTTCCTCCTTAGTCTTCGTCGTCTTCGAGCGGATCGTAGTCGGAATCGACACCGGCGGCTGCATGGGAACCGTTGAACTTGAAGCCCATGAAGACGACAGCCAGGCACACACCGATCAGAGCGACCGCGATGACGGACAGGTTGAGGTAAGCGGCGAGCAGGAAACCGATGAACAGGAACGGAGTCATACCCTTCTTGATCATCATGGTGAGCAGCAGGGCCAAGCCGTAGGCGGTCATGATCTTGGTCGAAACGTTAAGACCAGTGGACAGCCACTCGGGAACCATGTTGACGATGGCCTGAACCAAGTCGGTGCCAACAAAGACGGCGAGGAAGATCGGCAGGAAGTACATGACGGCGTACAGACCGGAGCCGGCGCAGATGTGCATACGGTAAGCGGTCTTGAACTTTCCGTTATCGATCGCGCTATCTGCCACATGGGTGAGGGCGGCGATGATGGAACGGAACACGATGCCGAGGAGCTGACCCAGGACGGCGACCGGGATGGCGATCGTCATGGCGGTCTCGGCGGAAGCATCGGTCAGGCACGCAAAGGCAGCGGCCACGATGCCGCCCAGGACCATATCGGGCGGAACGGCGGCGCCGACCTGCACCAGGCCCATGGACACGAGCTCGACGGCGGCACCGACGGCAAGGCCGGTGGGCACATCGCCCAGCAGCAGACCGACGAGCGTAGCGCCAACGAGGGGCTGCTCGAAGTTAAGACGACCGAGCAGGCGGGAGTCCCACATGCAGAACACGCCGACGAGGCCGACGAGCACCGCACTGATGAACGTATTCATACCCTTCTCCTTTCAGTCAGGCAAACGCCTGGTTGATTACAGCTTGGCGTCGATGTCGACGCTCTGATACGTAGGGGTCTGCTGGACGTAGAGCTTAATGCCCATGTCGAGCAGCTGGTTGACGTCGGCCTTCTGGGTGGCGTCGAAGAAGACGGAGCTGTCCTTGCCGCCGACCTGCTCGGCACCGTCGTGGTTGGCGGTGGCGCCCAGGTTGATGGCGTCGAGCTTGTAGCCCTGGCAGAACTGCAGCATCTCGGCAGTGTTGCCAAAGACGAACATGACGCGCTCGCCGAGGGTGTTGAGCTTGTCCATCTTGGCAAGGGCACGCTCAACGGTGAAGACGTTCAGGCGCACGCCCTGGGGCTTGGCCAGCTTAAGAGCGCCCTTCTTGATGTCATCGTTGGCGGCAGCGTTGTCGACGACGATGATGCGCTCGGCCTGAACCTTGGTGGTCCAGGTAAAGACGACCTGGCCGTGCAGCAGACGGTAGTCAAGACGTGCGAGGACGATCTTGGCGGGACCGGAGCTGTGACGGGACGCCTTGGCCTTCTTGGCGGGAGCCGCGGCGACCTCGACCGGTGCGTTGGGGTTGGTCAGACCGGTGCGGGCCTCGTTGATGAGGGCCGCGAGCTCGGTGCCCTTGACGGGGGCGGGGCTCATAGCAAGCGTGAGCGCCAGCGGGATGTTGAAACCGCTGACAACCGTGAACTTCGTGCCGTTCTTGGAAAGCTCGACCATGTTGTTGTTGACCGAGCTACCGAGCATATCGGTTAGCACATACACGGTGTCGTCCGCGTTGAACGTGGCGATCATAGCCTCAACCTTATTGGTGATGGGCTCCTTGTCGTCACGAGCAAGCGACACGACGTGGACGTTCGACACGTCGCCGAGAACCATCTCGAGCGTGTCTTTGGCGCCTGCGGCCAGGCCGCCATGAGATGCGAGAATGATCTGATTCATCTTGCCTCCTCCTTTTCGTTATGGTCATTATAACGTCTTATACGTTGCTTATATTGATAATTAGTATATAAACCGTTCGCGGGTGAAAAACGACCGTTGGCGGGTTTAACGCAATCGAAACGATGGTCTTGGGTAGGTCGGCGCTGGCTAGGCGCCGCCCGATCAAACGCCGGGCGCTACCTGCTCAAACACACCGCCAATCCCCTATCGCACGAAGTACCAGGGGCTTTCCTGCACGGTGGGCTCCAGCGCAATGCCCGTGCGCTCGCGGAAGAGATCCATGTCCTGCGATTTCTCCGTCCACCACGCGTTGGGCTTAAAGGTCATGCTCTCAACGACATGGCCGACAAACACACTGTTGCGCAGCTTGGAAAAGTCGGTGTTCATAATCACGATGGACGCGAGCACCAAAACGATGCCCAGAACTTTGATCGCGCCGGCGGGCTCGGCGTAGACACCAATGCCCAGCAGTACGGTGACGACTGTCTCGAATGACATTACGACGGGAACTTTCGACGTCTCGAGCCCCATGGACAGACCCTGCATATATAAGATGTAAGCCACGGCTGTGGGGATGAGTCCAAAGCCAAGGAACAGCAGCAGCAGCTGTGGCGACATTGCCGCGGCGACATCCGGCCACGGAGCCGCGATAGCTGCCATAACCGCACCGCCAAAAACAAAGCCCCAAAACGTGACAGCCAGCGGGTGGACCGTCTTGGTCGCTATCCGGCTAAACACCGCGAGCGACGCACCACAAAGGCCTGCAATCACGCCCGACGTGACGCCCCAAACCGAAAAATGAAAACCGGAAAGGTCGCCATTGGTCACCGCAAGCACACAGCCAACGATGTTAAAGACAATGGCAACGAGCTTGTTGAGGGTCACGTCCTCGCGATAAAGGACGCGGCCGAGCGCGACGCCAAACACCGGCGACGTGTAGAGCAGCACCGATGCCGTGGACATGCCCACCTCGCGCATGCACTCGTAATAGCAGGTGTTGGCGGCAGCCAAACCGACGATACCGACAAGCGCGCAGGAAACAAGCTCTTTAGGGCTTGCCTTGAACAGGGTCAGCGGACCCTGAACCACGGTAGACCCCTCACCCGGACGGCAGCCCATAAACATCAGGACCGGCGCCAAGATAAGCGCTCCGACCAACAAGCGAAAGGCAGCCATGCTCTGGGACGAAACGCCCATGGCCGAGATGCCGTTTACAAAGATTCCGATGCTGCCCCACATAAGCGCGGCGATCAGCACCAGCACATAGCCCAGATTGCTCCTCTTCAACGCAGCCTCCTCAGTATTATTTCCAATATGTTTCATGCTACGTTATAGTCGTTATATACATTTTTCAAGGCACAAATCGGCGAACGGGAAATCTCTCGACACAAGGAGTGTCCCCAACTGCCGGCACAAAAGGAACATCCCTAACTGCCGGCAGAAAGGGAACGTCCCCAAGTGCCGCTCTAGCAGTTGCGGTGAAATAGTTCTCAAACAGAGGCTTCACACTCCCAAACAGGAACTATTCCACCGCAACTCATGAGGGGTATTGGGCTGTTAGGCCGCTCTATCCCTTAGTAATCCAGCTTCCACATGTAACGGCGCGTCATGTAGTCCTTGTGGGTGACGGCGGAGAGCGCACGCATGTAGACGTTGTTGAGGATCGGGGCAAAGATCAGGTGGTTGAAGTACTCGCTCACGCTGTCCTTGATGTCGTTGAGGCCGAGCTCCTTGGCGTCGAGCTGGTAGACGCGCTCACCACCGTACTGGTTGACAAAGCGAATGCCGCGCTCGTCGTTGCAGCGGCTGCGGCCGACGCTGATGAGCTGGAACAGCGAGGTACGCTTGTCCAGGATCTCGAAGGGACCGTGGAAGAAGTCGCAGGTGTTGATGGTGCAGGAGTCGATCTGCAGCATCTCCTGCACGTTGCAGATGCTAAAGACGTAGGCGGCACCAAAGAGCGGGCCCTGAGCCATAACGTTAATGCAGGGCTTGTCGGCGTTCTGCTCGGCCCACTTGGCAGCGAGCGGACGGGTGTACTCGACAGCCTTGCGATAGATGGGGTCGACCAAGTCGAAGGCGGCCATAGCGGCCTCGTACTCGGCATAGCCCTCGGTCTGCTGCGTAAGCTCCATAGCAATCATGGTCACGACGGCGGAGTTGGTGCGGCCCATGCAGGACTCGTCGATGGCCAGGCTGTCGTACTGGATCTTGTAGTCGCAGACCTCGGTGAGGCCGGACTCGTCAACATAGATGGCGATGGTGCTGGCGCCGTGGTCCTTGGCAACCTGAGCGGCGACGATGGTCTCCTTGGTGCCGCGCATGGACACGACGACGGCCAGGGTGTTCTCGTTGACGTAGGCCGGGGTGGCGTGCACAAACTCGTTGCTGGTGTAGCTGGAGCTCACGACCTGCGTGGCCTCGTGCTCCATAAAGTACTGGGCAGGATAGTTACCACCGTTAGATCCGCCGGCGCCGATCCACACAACGCGCTTGATGCCGCCCTTGTCTGCCTTGTCAGCCAAAACCTGGGAGACGACATCCTTAACCTGTTCCTGAGTAGTCATCGTGCATCGGCCTTTCTTCTCATTTGATGCTCTTGACGGCATACAAGTTACATACATGTTTTGGTGTTGTCGACTAGTTGTATGCTATATTTGTTTTAGAATTTTTGCTGCTAAGGTTTTCGGCAATCCATTACCAGCGGTTTTGTTGTCATGTTGGATACATGCTTGGTTCGGTAAGTATACAGGTTAGATACAGGTTGATCGCATGAATGCTTCGTCTAAAAAGAAACTGGCCCAATACGAGCGCTTGGCGGGCATGCTGCGCGACCGCATCGCCGCCGGCGTCTACGCGCGCGAAGACAAGCTGCCGTCCGAGATGGAACTCATGGACGAATCGGGCCTGTCGCGCAGCACTGTGCGTCACGCGCTTAAGGTGCTTGTTGACGAGGGCCTGGTTCGCACCGAGCGCGGACGCGGCGCCTTTGTGGCTGACACGCCGGCGCTCCACGAGAACAACCTGGTGTTTTCGAGCTATACCAAGCAGGTCGAAGGCCAGGGTATGAAGCCCACCACGCGCACGGTGGACTCGGGCTTTGCCAAAGCAATGGGCAGCGTGGCCAAGTTCTTTGACGCTAGCGTGGGCAGCAAGCTTGTCAAACTTGTCCGCCTGCGCTACCTGGACGATGCGCCACTGTGCCTGGAGACTACCTATTTGCCGCCAAGCTTTGGGTCGCTCATCGATCGCGATATCAACGGTTCGCTCTACGCCACGCTGCGCCAGGAGTTCCATCGTGCGCCGGCGCAGGGGCATAAGACCTTTGAGGTGTGCTATGCCTCGCAAAACGAGGCGTTTTTGCTCAACGTTGAGCGCGGGCAGGCGCTGATCCTGATCACCGACTACGTCTACGACACCGACGGTCGCCCGCTCCATGTCTCCAAGCGCATCCAACGTACCGACCGCGCCAAATACACCGAGCCCATCGGCTAGCGCACCAAACGAGGCAAAATGTACCTAATAAACGTTTTACCTGCGGTTTTTATTAAATCTCAAGCCGGCATGGCGCAAATGCCAACATCGCCTGGCAACACTCGCCGCCCAAGCTCAACTGTTCCTGCCCAAAATATCCAGCACCGTAAATCTAAGTGAGTAGACTTTTCGCGAGCTGCCGAGCACATTCAAAACAGCCACCTCCGTGACCTGCGGTTTTACTAAGGCAGATACGCTTTGTGCTCGGCCTGCGCCAAAAAAGTCTACTCACTTAGCCCGCAAGGCGTCCCGAGGGGACAATCCAGGTCAAAATAGCGTACAAACGCCACGCTACTTGCGGCGATTTGATACCACAAGACAGCCAAAAACCTGCCAAAATAAACCTGTCCCTAAATGGTAGGTTTAGGAAGGTCGGGGAACCAGGTTGGTTTGGGCTGGTTGGGGGTGCGCTCGGCCAGGACCAGCTCCATCCAGCACATGTCGTACCAGCGGCCGAACTTTTGGGCACAGCGGTCGAAAGCACCCACCAAGCGATATCCCATATGGGCATGGAAGTCCTGGCTGTTGTGCGTTAGATACTCGTCGTCCTTGTCGTGCGGCACGGCGATGAGCGCGCACATGTTGGTGATGCCCATCGCGATCAGGCACTGCTTGAGCGCATCGTGCAGCTTGCGGCCCAGCCCGCCGTGGCGCACGTCGCGTGCCAGGTAAATCGACGTCTCGACCGACCAGTCGTATGCCTCGCGGCTGTTGAGCGGACTCGCATAGGCATAGCCTACCGGACGCCCGTCCAGCTCCATCACCAGATACGGATAGCGCTTGAGCGTACGCTCGATGCGCCCGGCGAACTCCTCAACGCTCGGCACCTCGTATTCGCAGGTAATCGCCGTCTGGCGCACATACGGCTCATAGATGGCAAGCAACGCCGGCGCGTCTTCGGGCGTCGCCAGGCGAATCGCCGGCTCGGACATCTCGGTCATACAACCCTTCTCTCTCAAAAACAAAGGCCGCCTTGCGCCAAACCCAGCGCAAGGCGGCCCCTCGTCATTACATCAGGCTACAGGACAGCCGCCAGCGCGTCGATGTCCTCCTGCGTCGTGGCCCAGCTGGTGCAAAAGCGCACCACCGTGTGGGTATCGTCGTACTTTTCCCAGTACTCGATCGCCGCATGCTCGCGAATGCGGGCCATGTCCTCGTTGGGCAGAATCACGAACTGCTGGTTCGTAGGCGTCTCCAAGAAGAACTGGTAGCCGCTCTCGTGCAGCACACGACGCAGCGCCTGGGCCGTCTGAATCGCCTGTCGACCAATCTCAAAATACAGGCCATCGGTAAAGAGCGCCTCAAACTGCACGCCCGTCAGGCGGCCCTTGGCCAACAGCGCGCCGTGCTGCTTAATACGCGGAATGGGATGCGCCGGAGCGTGCATGCCGCAAAACACCACGGCCTCGCCGCAAAGCGCGCCGCACTTGGTGCCGCCGATGTAGAACACGTCGCACAGCTGTGCCAGCTCGGGCAGAGTGATGTCGCACTCGTCGGCTGCCAGCGCATAGGCCAGTCGGGCGCCATCCACAAACAGCGGAATCTCGCGCTTCTGGCACACCGCGTGAATCGCCGCGAGCTCGGCCTTGGAGTACAGCGTGCCGTACTCGGTCGATAGACTCACGTACACGGCGCCCGGGAACACCGTGTGCTCGTAGCTCTCGTTTTCGTAGAACACCTGGATATAGTTCTCGAGATCCTCGGCGTGCATCTTGCCCTCGTAGCCGGGGATGGTGAGCACCTTGTGGCCGCCAAACTCGATGGCGCCCGCCTCGTGGCAAGCGACATGGCCGGTCTCGGCGGCAACGACGCCCTCGTAGGGCGCGAGCAGCATGTCAATCACCGTCGCGTTGGCCTGCGTGCCGCCCACCAGCAAGAACACGTCGGCATCGGGGGCCTGACAGGCCTCGCGAATCAGCTGCTTGGCACGCTCGGTGTGCGCATCGGTACCGTAGCCGGGCTGCGGCTCCATGTTGGTATCGACGAGCGCCTGCAGCACTGCCGGATGAGCACCGTGGGAATAGTCGTTGTTGAACGCGAGCATGGCAATCCTCTCTAGCCGGGCATGGGCCCGATGATTTAAACGCCGCTATTGTACGCCGCCCGGATAGGCAATGCGCGCGGCAAGGCACTCAAGTGCCAGCACCAGGGCAAAGCCGCAGCTCACGTCAGTCAAAAAGTGCGCACCGATCACAATGCGGCCAAAGGCGACGAGCGCCGCAACCGCAGCCGCCGTCCAAAAGACCACGCGACGGCGCGACGGCTTTTCCTTAAAGGACGCCGCAGGAAGCCCGGCAAGCATAATACCGATCGCCGCGTGCGCCGTGTGTCCGCTCGCAAACGACTTAAAGCCGTCCTTGATTACGCCGGCCGCAATATAGCTCCACTTGTCGGGGTTGCCAATCACCCACCACGGCTGAAAATTGAGCCCCGGCGTGACCTCGATCACGCGCATGCGCGGGCGCGACCACAGCGGCTTGACAACCACGTTGAGGATGATGGCCTGAGCGACCCACACGGCCAGCACCATCAACGCCCAGCGTGTGAGCTCGTCGGGGTCGGTCGCGCGCGTGAGGCGATAGACGATAAGGTTGGCGACGATGACCAGCACAAACGTCAGCACCAACTGAGCCGCGATGAGTTTGCCGCCAACCCTCAGGGACGAAACGATCTCGTAGCCGGTCAGGCCCACGTTGACCAGAACGCCCAGCGCGGCAAGCCACTTGCTCGTCTTGGAATCGGGGCGTGCCGAACGCACGAGCATAACGCCCGCGACGCTCGCCGTCAGCTCAAACGGCAGCTCGCCAGCGGCCTCGATAAAGCGACCGTACATGCTGCCGATATTGAAGAGCGCGCTCGAGATCTGATAATCGAAGAAACTGCCCACGCCCAGACAAAGGCACAGGACAACCGCGATCATGGCGACATCTTTCTTGTAGATGTATCCGAACATGCTTTCCTTTCGATGGGACGAAGCTTTCAACCTGCAACGCGGCGGAGCAAAGACAACCATGTCCCGCCGTGCCACTTACCTGTTAGTCATCATCGCTGGCGCCTAATTGCTGCAGCAGCATGAGCGCCGCAGCCACGGGGCCGGCGCCGTCGTTGGCGTCGAGGCCGCGACCCAGGCCGCTGCCCGCGCCGGCGCCCGCCTTGTAGGGCACCGACAGCTTGCGGCTCTTGGGGAAGTTCACCGCGCCATAGCGATTCTTGAACTCAAAGGCTACCTTCTTGGGAACGTCAACCCCCAGGAAGGCAATGCGCCCACCGCTGAGCGTGACGCTCTCGAGCCCCAGGCGCTCGCCGCGAATGCGGATGCGCGCGCGGTTGAACAGGTTGAGTCCCGCCAACGGCAGCTCACCATGCGCAGCCTCGGTCTCCTCCTGCACCTCATCGATGCTCTCCAGGTCCTCGGCCGCCGCAAGTTTGCGGTACACGAGCACGCGCTGATCCACCGCCGGCATGTACTCCTCGGACAAGAAGTAATCGGCCGGCAGGTTGATGCCCACGCTCGCCGCCTCCACGCCGGCATCGTCATCGCCGCGCGCCTCGGCCACGGCCTGTCCCAGCATCTGCGTAAACAGGTCGAAGCCCACGCTCGACAGGTTACCGTGCTGCTCGGCGCCCATAAGCGAGCCGGCACCACGGATCTCCAGGTCGCGCATGGCGATGCGCATGCCGCTGCCCAGGTCCTGGAACTCGGAAAGTGCGGTCAGGCGCGCTGTCGCCTCCTCGGTAAGCGGCAGCTCGCCCGGGAACATAAAGTACGCGTAGGCCTGCGTGGAAGAACGGCCCACACGGCCCTTGAGCTGGTAGAGCTGCGCCAGGCCCAGACGCTGCGAATCCTCGATGATCAGCGTGTTGGCGGTCGCGTTGTCGATGCCGCTCTCCACGATGGTCGTGGCGATGAGCACGTCGATCTTTTTGGTCGCAAACTCGATCATCACGTCCTCGACCTCGCGCGGGCTCATCTTGCCGTGCGCCACGCCCACGCGCGCCTCGGGCGCGGCCTCGTGCACGCGCGCCACGGCGTCGTCGATGGTCTTGACGCGGTTGGACACGTAATACACCTGACCGCCGCGGCCCACCTCCAGGCGAATCGCCGCGCTCACCACATCGGGGTCGTACTCCCCCACGTGCACGATCACGGGACGACGCCCAGTCGGCGGCGTCGTGATCAGGCTCATGTCGCGCACGCCGCTCGTGGCCATCTGCATGGTTCGCGGAATAGGCGTTGCCGAAAGCGTGAGCACGTCAATCTGCTCGCGCAGGTTCTTGAGCTGCTCCTTGTGCTGCACGCCAAAGCGCTGCTCCTCGTCGATGATCACCAGGCCCAGGTTCTTGGGGTTCACGTCGGCCGAAAGCAGACGATGCGTGCCGATGAGCACGTCGATCGTGCCCTCGGCAAACGCCTTGAGCGCGCGCTTTTGCTGCGCCGGGGTGCGGAAGCGGCTGAGCACTTCGACCTCGAGGCCAAACGGGGCAAAGCGCTCAAAGAACGTCTCGTAGTGCTGCTGGGCCAGAATGGTCGTGGGGCAGAGCACCATGACCTGGCGGCCGGAGTCCACGCACTTAAACGCCGCGCGCAGGGCAACCTCGGTCTTGCCAAAACCCACGTCGCCGCACAGCAGGCGGTCCATGGGCTTGGGCGCCTCCATATCGGCCTTAATGTCGGCGATGGCCTCCAGCTGGTCGCGCGTCTCGTCGTAAGGAAAGCTCTCCTCCATCTCGATCTGCTCGGGCGTGTCAGGCGGGCAGGCGATACCCGCGATTGATGAGCGGCGCGTATACAGGTCGACCAGGTCAAACGCCAGCTTTTTGGCGTTCTTGCGCGCCTTGTTGGTGGCGCGCGTCCAGTCGGCTGTGTTGAGCCTGGTCAGGCGCGGTTTGTCGCCGTCGGGGCCAACATAGCGCGTGATGCGGTCGACCTGCTCGAGCGGCACGTAGAGCTTGTCGCCGTCGGCATATTCCAGCAAAAAGTAGTCGCGCTCTTTGCCGCCCACCTCCTGGCGCGCGATTTCGCTAAAGAGCGCGATGCCATGCGTTGCGTGCACCACGTAGTCGCCCGGCTTAAACGGGAAGGTGATCTGCGTAATGTCCACCTTGCGGCGGCTGCGCGCGCGGTTGGCATCCATACGGGCGTTGAGGTCGGCGATCGAGAACACGGCCAGGTTGGCATCGGGCACCACCACGCCCTGCGGCAGGGCGGCATCGACAAAGGTCACGCGCCCGCGCGAGATGGTGGGCACGGCGGCACCGGCGGCAGCCTGGGCCGCGCCCGCCTCGAGCGAGCGGGCGTTGAGTGCGTCGGCCTTACGCTCGCGAATGGAAGCGTGGGCCTCCTGGCGTGCGGCACGGTCGGCGGAATCCGCCGCTGCCACGCGCACGCGGTCGCCGATAGCGCCGGCATTTTCGGGCGCCGCGGTCAGCGATTCCTCAAAGGTAATGCCCTCGTCGCCAAAGGTGAGCTCCATCGACTCACGCGCGCCGCGGTCGGGAATGGCAAACACGCAGGCATAGCGCTTGCCCACGACCTCCTGGATGCGCGTCATAAAACGGTTGTCCGAGCCTGCGATGGCAGGCTGCTCAATCTTGAGCTCGGCCGTCACCGCGCCGCCGGCACGAATGAGGCTTACGTAGTTCAGGCGCTGCTGGGCACCAAAATCGAGCTGTTGGGCGCGCACGTACAGACCGTCCAGGCGGTCAATCCCCGCCTCGCCGGCACGGGCCTCGATATCCTCGTAGGCACGCAGGCAGTCGTCGAACAGCGAGCGCGGCTCGGACAGAACCACGAGTGCCTTGCCGCTCACGTGCGCCAACGGGCTTACGGTCTGGCCGTACATCACCGGCAAAAAGCGGTCGAGCTCGGGCGTGACGATACGCGCATCCACCATCTCGAGCAGCGCCGCCAGTTTGCTGTCGTCCTGACTGGCGCGATAGAGCGCCACGTGCATGTTGTGGACGGCATCGTCGGTAAGCGCCAGCTCACGGCAGGGGAAGATCTCGATGCTGTCCTCGTTGCCGATGGTTTGGCCCGTGGAGCTCACCATGCGGCGGATGCGGTCGATCTCGTCGCCAAAAAACTCAATGCGCACGGGCGCCTTTTCCTGTGCGGGAAACACCTCGACGGTGTCGCCGTGCACGCGGAACAGACCGGGCGCGTCGGCGGCGCCGGCATTGGTGTAGCCCATGCCCACCAGGCGCTGCGGCACCTCGTCGAAGGGAATCTCCTCGCCCACCGCAAAGGTGGTGGACTCCCAATAGCGGCTCTCGACCGGCGGCACGCAACGCAGTAGCGCGCGGGCCGAGGCGACCATGATGCAGTTATCGCCGCGCACGATGCGCCCTAAAGCCTCGCAGCGTTGGGCCACCACGGCATCGTTGGGTGCCTGCTCGCGCCATGGATAGTCTTTGCGCTCGGGAAAGCGGCACACATGCGCCAGACCCACATAGGCGGCCAGGCTGCGCGCGGCGCGATCGGCCGCGTCCTCGCCGCTCACGATGTAGACCGTGGGACGCGGACGGCGCGCAAACTGAGCTGCCGCCATAAGCGTGCGACCCGACTGCGACACGGCCAGCGTCACGTCCTCGCCGGCATCGAGTCCGGCCTCGACGGTCTGCAGCGCCTCGGCAGTGTAGAGCTGCGCGGCTATACGGTGAATGAGCATGCTGTTCCTCCGGCATCGCAACGCCAAAAGCCCGCCGGGGCAAGCTCGGCGGGTCGTACGTCAAATACATTGTCTGTCATGGTAGCGCATGGAGAGGACTCCGGCTCAAGGGCAAACCCAGCCCCGCAACAAAAACGCCAGATAGTACTGGACTCACCGGCTTCGCCAAAATCTCCCCGTCACGTCAAACGCAGCAACCACGGAAGGTGCCCCAAGAAACGGCTATTCCTCAAAAAAGCTCGCAACGTTCAGGCGGCTCGTCCACTCACCTATGGTGTTGGCAAAACCGACGCGTGTGTACACGCCCGCAAAACGGCCGCGATACAGGTACAGGCCTTCCATATTAGAAGCGGGCGCAAAACCAAGATCATCCACAAGTCCTTTGGGCGCCTCTCCTCGATGCGGCCCATCGACAAGCGTTCCGCGCAAGCAGGGAGTCTGATACTGCTGAGCATACTCCTGCACAATCGCCCCAGCTGCCGCAGCGCGAGCAAGCACCTGGGACCATTCCCGTTCCGTGACATCCAAACCGGCGACAACGCCAACCGCGTTGTAGCCGCCGCACGGCTTGACAATCCATCGATCCTTTTCGGCAAATCTCGACAACTGGGTACTTTCGTCCAAAATCTCGGTATAGGGCACATGCTCCCGTACAAACGATTGCTCCTCCGGGCTCAACAAGGACTGCCCGGCTCGAGACCACAAAAACGCAAATACGGTCTTAGTCGCACACGGCCACGTTCTAAAACCACCGACGATGCATGCAAGCCCTTCTTGGGCAGCCTCGATTAAGGCTGAGCGTCCGTCGCACGGCTTATCCCACAGCTCGCCGGTCACCGCGCGCCGCCAAACGCAATCAATAGGACCAGCGGCATCGTACAGGCGCCTAGCACCGCTCTCTTCTTCGACAATCCGCAGGTCGCGTACATCCGTAAAGCGCGCGACTACACCCCGCCGCCTCATAAGGTCGACAAAATGAGCCGCGTCTTCCAAGTCGATGCTTTCCGAATAGTCGACGATTGCCACCGAAGCGGGATATATCTTTGATTGCGGTGCATAGAGACCCTCGTCAACGCAGGCCCCGCTGTCCGATCGTGCACTATCCTCGGTGCGGTGAGGATGGGCCAGCTCCCACTCTGCAAAGGTCTCAAACAATGCATCTATCCAGCTACCGCACAAATCGTACTGCCGAAAGCCGGGGTGGTCGGATGCAAACTCCTCAAAGGAAGGCGTCATCCGCACTGCCTGACAGACCGCATCGGTCACTACCATTCCAGCACTGCCGTCGGTATTGAGCTCGCAAAACGTATACGAACCGGCGTCCTCGTCAAGAAAGATATCAACGCGCGCAAGGGGAATCTGGCAATCATAGCCGGCATCCATAGCGCACAGGTCAGAAAAAGCCGGATCCATGCGAAACCACGCACGCACGGAGGCATCGGAACAAAACGCCCGCGTCACCTTGTCCATAATGCCGTACATACGCTCGGCCGCCTCCTTAAGAAGCGCCGTCATATCCTTATCGAATATCTTTGGCGTTAAAGCCCAGGGCGCAGGATCTCCGTGGTAGAGCACATGGGTTTGAGACAAGTATTCGTCGCCTTTGCGACGACCAGGTAGGTCACCTTCGCGCGTGCGCACAATGCGCTCAAAATAATCTTCAAGCTCTCGCGTCTTCAATGTTGCCACGTTGCCCTCCATTGCTTGATTTTTTGTTCATGCTACGCCAGCACGCCACGACTTCGGCGCGCTTGAATAGGCTTCTAAATTAGCAACACATTTTTGCATGAGGCGGCAGGAGGCAACATATACTCCTGCTCAAGCGCATGCCCAGCCCCGCAGTTCGTGTAAAAATCAGTTCCGTCGGGCATCTCGGAGCCACACTTGGTGCAAGACATATTCGGGCATCCCCTCACAACAAACGGCATCTGTCGCCATCATATTGAGCCCTCGCGACCCACATGTGCTGCGCAACATTAGTCGCCGTCCTCGGGTGCCGACAAAATACGCCGGACCCCTACTCCATCACACGCACGCTGGGGCATAAATCCGCCAGCGGGCACTCATCGCACTTGGGTTTGCGGGCGTCGCAGATCTCGCGGCCAAAGGTGATCCACTGGTGGTTGACCGATCCCCAATACTCGTGCGGCAGAATCTTGAGCAGATCTTGCTCGGTCTTGAGCGGCTCTTTGGCATGCGTCTTGGGGCTCAGCATCAGGCGGTGCGCGATGCGGTTGACGTGCGTATCGACCGCGATGCCCTCGACAATGCCAAACCCCACGTTGAGCACGATGTTCGCCGTCTTGCGTCCCACACCCGGCAGCTTGACGAGCTCCTTCATGTCGGCCGGTACCTCGCCGCCGTAATCGGCAACGATCATCTGCGCGGCCTCCACGGCGTGCTTGGCCTTGCTCTTATAAAAGCCGAGTGACTTGATGGTCTCGGCCACGTCGGTCACACTTGCCCCGGCCATGACCTCGGACGTGGGCCACTGGGCAAATAGTTGGGGCGTCACCTTATTGACCTGCGCGTCGGTCGTCTGAGCCGAGAGCAGTACCGAGATAAGTAGCCTAAAGGGATTCTCGTGGTCCAAAAAGCACTCGACCGGGCCATAGCGACGGCTAAGGCGCTCGCACACCTCAACGGCGCGCTCGCGTTTGGCGGCATTGGTCTCGCGTGGCATAACGACTCCTCGGATCGGCAGAAACATAACTTCACAAAAACGATTGTCCCACGTACGGGGACCTTAAGCCTCCAAAAATGCGCCGGTCTGGCGGCTCCACAGGCTTGCATATTCGCCGCCCGCCTCGACGAGCTGCGCATGCGTACCGTCCTCGACAATCTCGCCGTCCGCCAGCACCACGATGCGGTCGAGCGCCGCCACGGTGGACAGGCGATGCGCCACCACAATGGAGGTGCGGCCGCGCATCAGGTTCTCGAGCGCTTCCTGCACCAGCGCCTCGGACTCACTGTCCAAGGCAGACGTCGCCTCGTCGAGCACCAGAATCGGCGCGTCGGTGAGGATGGCGCGGGCAATGGCCACGCGCTGGCGTTGGCCGCCCGAAAGCTTAACGCCGCGCTCGCCCACCATGGTGTCAAAGCCGCGGGGCAGGCGGTCGATAAACTCAGTCGCATTAGCCAAGCGAGCCGCCTCGCGAATCTGCTCGTCGGTGGCGTCGGGGCGTCCGTAGGCGATATTCTCGCGAATGGAGCGGTGGAACAGCAGCGCCTCCTGCGGCACGTAGGCAACCTGGCGGCGCAGGCTCTGCTGCGTGCAGCGCGAGACGTCCTGGCCATCCACGAGCACGCGGCCGCCCTGCACGTCGTCCAGGCGAAGCAGCAGCTTGGTGAGCGTTGTCTTGCCCGAGCCCGATTTGCCCACCAGGCCCACGCGCTGGCCCGCCGCCACATGGAGCGTCAGGTCGTCGAACACATTCTCGCCCGCCGCGGCGTCACGGTATGCAAAGCTCAAGTGCTCAAAATCAATTGCGCCCTCGCGCACCTTGAGCTCGGGGGCATGCGCGTCGTCTGCCACCAGACGCGGCTCGTCCAGCACGCGCGTCATCTCGGCGGCGTCGCCCAGCGCGCGGTTGATACGTTGCATCATGGAGCTCACGTAGTTCAGACGCATAGTGAGGTTGTACGTGTAGGTAAAGATCATGACGAGCGCGCCGGCCGAAATGCCAAACCACGCGTTGCCACCCGCGGCGAACACACTCACCACGGCCATGGTAATGACGATAAGGCCCGAGGTCGTAAAGTTGCGTTGCATCATGGCGTGCATCGATACCGTTTCGGCATCGCGCGCGGCACGGTCGGCGGTATCGAATAGGTCGCGCTCAAAGTCCTCGCGCCCGCAGGTCTTGACGGCCAGGATGTTCGTGACCGCGTCGGAGAGCACGCCCGACAGCTTGTTCTGCGCGGCGGACGTCGCGGCCGAAAGCGGCATGATGCGCTTGTACATAAGCCAGACAAACGCGATGTAGACGACCATGATGCCCACCAGGATCACGGTAAATGCGGGCACCACCGGAGCGAGCGCCGCCACCGTGCAGACAACCGAGGTGATAGTGGGGATGAGCGAATACACCGTCACGTCCACCAGGCCCGTGTAGCCGCTCATAAAACGGCTCGTCTGGCTCACAAGCGATCCGCCAAATCGACTGGTGTGGAATGTCATGGATTGGTTGGAGAGCGTGTCGAAGCACAAGCGCGCCAGGTGATAGTTGCCCGCAATCTCGAGCTTGTAGACGGTGTAGTCCTGCAGCTTGGAGAGGACCTGGCCTACCAGGTTAACGAGCACGAGCGCCAGAATATAGGGGCTAAAGACCTCAAACACCTGGTCGCCTGCCACGGGGCCGGCCTGGACGCGGTCGACGATAAGCGCCATCACGTAGGTGTTGGCAAACGTAAGCAAAAAGATATAGCCCGCCGACGAGAATACCGAGAGAAAGACGATCAGCGGCTGCGTGCGCGTGACATCCCAAAAACGCTGCAACGTGCGGCGCACGGTGGAGCGCTTGAGCGGACTGGTGCTTTTCTGAGACATAGGCTTCCTTTCGCGTCTGATAGGGCGAACCGCCATTGTTGCACACTAAAGCGCGCTTCAGGCACGTACGACACGAAAAGCGCCCGCGCTCCGCGCTTGCGCAGACGCCCCGCCGTCAGCCACGGCTAGTCCTTATCTTATTAGTCTGCGGGCAGGCCCGCAGACGTGAGCCCCAAGATCGCGTCGGCCTCGTCGGCATCCTCCAGGGCGTCGATGTCCTTGAGCTTGCGCTCCATAACGTTGGTGCGCGTGGTGATGATGCCCTCGACCGTCTTTCCCGCGGTCTCGATCTGCTGTTGGGCGCGACGCAGCGCCGCCTGATAGCGCGGCAGCTCGGCCTTGACGGCGGAAAGCACGCGCAGCACATCATCGGTGCGCTTTTGCAGCCTAAACGTCTGGTAGCTCATCTGCAGGCTGTTGAGGATGGCCGCCATGGTGCTGGGGCCGGCAACGTTGACGTGATAGTCGCGGCCCAGGGTCTCGATAAGCCCAGGGCGACTGACGACCTCGGCGTACAGGCCCTCAAACGGCACGAACAGAATGCCAAAGTTGGTCGTCGCGGGCACGCTCAGGTACTTCTCGCAGATGTCCTTTGCCTCGCGTTTGACCATCGCGTCGAGCGTCTTGCGCGCAGCGGCGACGGCCTCCGCGTCGCCCGACTCCTGGGCGTCGAGCAGATGCTCGTACGCGTCGCCCGGGAATTTGGAGTCAATCGGCAGCAGCACGGGATCGCCCTCGTCTACCGGCAGCTTGACGGCAAACTCAACACGCTCCGAGGCGCCAGGCTTGGTGGCAACGTTTTCCAGATACTGGTCGGGCGTAAGGATGTCCGCCAGGATCGCGCCCAGCTGCACCTCGCCCAAAATGCCGCGCGCCTTCACATTGCCCAGCACGCGCTTAAGGTCGCCCACGCCGGTGGCGATGGACTGCATGTCGCCCAGCCCCTTGTACACGGCCTCGAGCTGGTCGCTCACCTGCTTAAACGATGCGGACAGACGATCGTTGAGCGTACGGGAAAGCTTCTCGTCCACCGTCTCGCGCATCTGATCGAGCTGCACGTTGTTATCCTTGCGGATGGCGCCCAGCTGGGCATCGACCGTCTCGCGTACCTTGTCCAGGCGGTGCTCGATGCCCTCGCGGTTGGCGCCCAGCTGCTGAGCCGTCTCGCGACGCAGGTCATCCATGCGGTCGCCGGCCTGTGAGAACTCGCGCGCAATGGTCAGGTAACGCTGCTGCTCCACGGCGGCGTCGGTCGTCTGCTGCTGCGCGATGGCATTTGCCGTGCGGCGGGTTTCTGCCAGCGCGACGTTGAGGGCATCGAGCGTGCTGTTGGCCTGCTCGAGCGCCGCGAGCGTCTCCGCGTCGTTGCCGCCACGCTCTCGCAACTCGGCACGAAGGCCTTTAAGCTGCAGGGTGCAGACCACAGCAACTCCCACCGCCACCAAGGCAATCACAACAAGCGCAATATCAATAGCAGACATAGACTCCGCCCAACAAACCCAATCGAGTATCAATCAAAACCGCGATCAATCTTACCCCGCCACACGCACCGGGCGCTCCACGGCAGTCGGACAAATGGATTTTGGGCCACAGGCGTCAAAACGTTAACTCTCCCAGCCGGCGCGGATGGTTGTTATGACATCGCCTAGGCGCTGGCCGAGGGCTGACAGATGTTGGAGCACTTCATTGGGCGAGGCGCCGTTGAGGATGCAGGTGAACGCATACGAGACCAGGAAAATCACCGCAAGTCCTAACGGAATGAGCACGATCATCGCTAATGTGCGCAGGCGCTGGCCCACGCGGCGGTGACGCGTGCGGCGTTTGTCGAACACAAGCTCCTGCGCATACGAATCTTGTTGTACGGAATAGTTCTCTGGCGCCGATCCGCCCGCAAGCGAAACCGCGGGCGTGGCATGTTGCGCAGGGGGCTGGGCGGCTACTCCTTGCATTTGCATCTCCATAAGCCGTTGCTGTTGGCGCAACATGCGCTCGGCTTGTTGCTGCGGAGTCTCAAGAAACAGGTCCATGTTGGCCTCCTCAATCGGAGCATTCGACGCTTGCACCCAGCATCCCGCACCGCCAAGGCCACGGCAACGCAATCCGTAGCAATAGCTGCAAAGTTTCTTTTACCAGCAAGCTGTCGAAAAGCTCAACGACTCCCCTACCAGCACTTTCTCTGAGCTTTTTTCGCCAGCAATCTTTTGGCCTTCCGCCCTTACGCCAACTGACCAAAATCTAACCAAAAGCTTGACGGAAATTGTGGAGACCGGAACCTCAAACAAGGCACGGCGCCCCGAATGAGGCACGAAAAAGCAAGGCGGCACTGCCTTGGGTGAAGCACCCTGGACAGTTAGTTCAAATACGTATAATTCAGACCCCCTCCATATGCCCTAAGATGCTACGTTTGGCGCGATTGATTCCACACAACGGGCAAGTAAGACCTAAAACCAGGCCCTTCAGGCAGCCCAAAGGGGCTCGATAGGCCTCCAACTGCCAAAAAGCCGACCGCAGAGTGATTGGAAAAATACGTATCTGAACTAACTGTCCACCCCATACAAGATGTGCCGCCCCAAAAGGGACGGCACACAAACTTAATTCTCAGCTTTTCTGTAGCGAGCACGCGACGACCCAACGCCGGAGCGCAGGGCGGAGAAATACCTTTGCCTCGCGCGACCCTGCGGAGCCGTGAGCAAGAGGGAAAGGTATTTCCCCGCCCTGCGCTCCGCAGTCCACGTTCGTATCGGCGCTAGTAGTTCACCACCTGCTCCTCAAAGTACGCCTTCGGGTGATTGCACACCGGGCACACCTCGGGCGCTTCGGCACCCACATGCAGGTGCCCGCAGTTCAGGCACTTCCACACCTTCACGCCCTCGCGCTCAAACACCTCGCCCGACTCAATGCGCTCGACAAGCTTGTTGTAGCGCTCCTCGTGAGCCTTCTCGACAGCACCGACGCCGCGGAACTTTGAGGCAATCTCGGTAAAGCCCTCCTCCTCGGCGGTCTTGGCAAACTCGTCGTACATCGTGGTCCACTCGTAGTTCTCGCCCGCAGCGGCATCACGCAAGTTGTCCAGGGTGTCGGGAACGGCGCCGTCGTGCAGATACTTAAACCACAGCTTGGCGTGCTCGGACTCGTTGCCTGCGGTCTCGGCAAAGATATTCGAGATCTGAACGTAGCCGTCCTTTTTGGCCTTAGATGCGTAGTAGCGATACTTGGTGTGCGCCTGGGACTCACCGGCAAAAGCGGTCTCGAGGTTCTTCTTGGTTTGGGAGTTCTCAAAATCCATAGGTGTACTTCCCTTCAACAGATGCCGCCCGTAGGCTTCGGGCGGCCTTGTCTTTAGGATGCCCTCATGTCGAAAATCTAAACCTTACAATCCTGTTCTTCAGATTTGAGCGGGCTACACACTCAGCCAACGATCGCCCTCGGAGCGGCAAAAGCCCTCGCGCTCCAGATCGGCAAGAATACTTGCGACCAGCTCGCGCTCGACCGACTCTCTGCCGGCTGCCGTCTCCATCTCGTTAACGCCTGCAACAGCTTCATCAACCGTAATGCCCGCCGGCCGCCCATCGCGCGCAGCCAGCAGCATGCGCACAATGTGGGCGCGCTTTTGACGGCGCGAGCCCTCAAACTTGGACTGACGGCTATAGCTCGCCGACCGCCTGGAAGGATTTGGCAGTGTCTTTTTAAGATACGCGCCGTAATCCAGCAGCGCGTAATACCACGCGCGCGGCGTGTCGGCATCGTCTTGAGGCGCGGCAAAGGGCGCAATCTCATCCGCCGTCGTACCGGGAGCCGCCGGACAGGCGGCTTGGATCAGCGGCACCAGCTCGCGATCGGGAACGGCCGGCACATCGGGAAAGAAATGATGCAAAAAGACCGTGCGCACGTTGGTCTCCAGATACACGCCCGGAAGATCGAACGCAAACGACCGGATGCCCTGCGCCGTCGCCGGGCCAATACCGGGCAGGGCGACCAGGTCGCGCGTCTCACGTGGAAACTCCCCATCCCAGTCTTCCATAACGCACTGAGCGGCTCTGTGAAGCGCCAGAGCACGCCGGTTGTAGCCCATCCCCTGCCAGGCGTCCAAAACGTCGGAAGGAGCGGCCTGGGCGAGCGCCTGTACGGTCGGAAAGCGGTCGAGCCACGCGGGCATACGCGTCTCCACACGCGGCACCTGCGTTTGCTGCAGCATAACCTCGGAAAGCCAAATAATGTACGGGTCGCGCGTGCGGCGCCACGGAAGGTCGCGATAACGCAGGACCCCTTCCGAACGAATCATCGAACGAAAGGGGTCCTGAATCATGGCTATGCTCCTTATGCGGTGCTATTCCCCTCGGCAAGCGCACGCACAGGTGGCGTACTCGGGAAACGCATCGCGGTCGGCGAACTTGGAATCGACGGCCGGGAACTGGCGGTGAGCGACGACATCGCCCAGCGAAACGGAATCGAGGTAGTCGCGCATCAGCGCTTGAGCTCCGGCCCACAGGGAATGATAGCAGCACGTACCCATGCGCGCACAGTCGCCATCGGGCGCAGTGCAATCGTTCATGACGATGGGGCCCTGAACGGCCTCAACGACCTGGCGAATGGTGACATCGTCGGGGCTGACCTTAAGACGCATGCCGCCATGGACGCCACGCAGGCTCTCCACAATACCGGCCTGAACCAAACCATGCTGGATCGAACGGGCAAACGAATACGGGACATTGACCTCTTCGGCGGCGGTGCGAACAGAAAGCAGACGCTCCGGGTCCTCGGCAAGCATCGCGAGCATGCGAAGGGCGTAATCAGTCTTCCTCGATATGTCCATTTTTCCCCTTTCAAAGAATAGGAACAGCTCGAACGAGCTCCGGGGCCGAGCTTACGTCGAGACACCAATGACCGTATGGACGCCCAAATTGCAAAATGGGCGCCCACTGAATGCCGTGTTTGAAGCCTCTTGCATCAAAAACGGCCCACAGTGCAATTCAGTATAACCTGCCCCTACTTCATTGAGCAGGCGTTGCGCAACAAATTCCTTGTTTGAACCATGTCTCAAGCGGAGCTTGTCCGAGAATTGGAAGGCTTTGGTTTTGGGCGAAAGGAGCCGATGGGATCAAGGTCCTATCAAACGCAAAAAACCACGTCCGGAGACGTGGTTTTAATTGCGTTGGCGGGAAGTACGGGGCTCGAACCCGCGACCTCCGACGTGACAGGCCGGCGCTCTAACCAAACTGAGCTAACTCCCCAGGCAGTCGTTCGCGTTTGTTTCCGCTCGCGTGCGCTGCGGGGATTAGTATACACAGAAGCCTGTCCGGTGCGCAACAACTTTTTTGAAAATATTTTTTGGGCCCTCC
>CABUDS010000001.1 GCA_902490405.1 uncultured Collinsella sp. | reverse complement strand
TCACGAGCGGGGGCTCCTGTCGTTTCCGTGCCCCTGGATTGGGTCATAGTGTCTGTCGTTGCCAAGACATCGGCGTTGCCGTTGCTGTGGGGTACTCATTGGGGACAGACTTAAATGACTAGTCAGAGTGAGAGTGGATAATCTCCCGTTTTTGGCCTGTGTGCGGGCTCAAAGTGGGAGATTATCCACCCTCGTCATTTTGGCACTTGGGGACGTTCCTTTTGTGCCGACAGCTGGGGACACTCCTTGCCGAATGTGGGCCGTCGGTTGCTACACGACGGTGATGGCGACCTGGGCGTAGCGGCTGCAGGGGCGCTCGGCGCGCGTCTGCACGGTGAGGGTGAGCACGAAGCGATCGCCGGGTCGTGCGTCGGCGGGCACGACGAAAGTGGTGTCCACTGTGCATTCTTGCCACAGCGACAGGTCTTGGGTACCTGCATAGCTCGACGGGTCCACGGCGATATCCCAATGCGCATCGAGTCCCTTGTCGTCGGGATCGACGATGGTCGCTGCAAGGGCGACGCGTTCGCCGGCTATAGCACTGCGATCGGCCGCAACTTCGACAACATGCGCCGGGTGCGAGCAGACTGCCGGATCATGGGCGCACCATTGCGCGCGGGCGGCAAAGTCTTCCTGATAGGCGCGCAGGTAGGGATTGGGGTTGTCGTCTGCAGGCGTACTGATGGCGTCAAAATCGGTGGGTGCCCCTGCATCGGGATGCCCATCAAGAAACATACGGCCGAGCAGCGTATCGAAGTTGCGGTCGTCGATACCGCGCAGGCCAAACGGCAGCAGCGGGATATAGGTCATACTGTCGCCTTCGGCCATAAAGTCGCCGCGCTCAAACTGCATTGCGGGCACGCCTTCCAGGCCCCAATCCAGACGGGCATGCTTGCCAAACTGAAAGCGCTCGGGCTCGTTTTCGTAGACCTTGCCATCACCATAGAGCATATAGCGCGCCATGAGGGGGCCGTTGCCCTGGGTGAGATTATGCTCGGGCCAAGGAGCCTTAAACAGCGGCAGCGTATCGGGCTGAGCTATTTTGGCGTTGACATAGCTGCCATACTTATGGGGCACACACCAAAAGACGAGCTCGGGAAAGAGCTCGCGCCCATGGTCGAGCCATGAGTTGTCCTGACCTACGCCATTGGCAACCCCCATCACGCGCACCTTCTGATAGATCCGCTGCCGCACGGCGGGCCACTCGGGTGTGTTCTGCCATTGTTCGGCGATGGACATGAGGGCGCGAACGATAGTGTTCATACCGCCCCAGGAAAGGAGCCACAGCGTGCGGGGGTCGTCATCCATGATGGCGTCGGCGATGACGCGCGAACCGGGCGTTTCCTCGCGCACGTCGCCCTCAAAGGCGACGTTGCCCATATAGGTGCGCTCGATCATCTGGGCGGGCGTGGGGAAGGACGGCTCGCCGGCGGCAGCGGCGTTGGCCTGTAGCTGCGGCCAGGCCTGGGCATACTCGTTGCTCCACAGGCTTTCGATCCAACCCTCGGGGAATGGGCGGTACTCCATGAGCGAGCCAGCTTCGGGGTCGGGCTCGTGCGGAACGACGTCCCAGGTATAGGAGCGCACGCCTTTGGTCCGCCAATGCGGATTCACCTCGCCCAGCGTATGAACACCATCGCCAAGAAAGTGATATTGCGAAGCCGTGTACACCACAGCCTGCACATCGAGCACATTGAGATACAGAGCCAAATGAACCAGAGAGTTCATATCATCGACTTCCATATCGGTGGTGACAATCACCCGAGTCAAATTCTGAGACATAGGAATAACTCCAACCACGATTTGTTTTCAGCCAGTTACGCGCAAGGCAAGACGGGGCCCACGCCCGCATCGCCACCGACCTGGCGGCCCGCCGGAAGCGCCCGGCCAGCGTTTCGAACAACGTTAACTCAGGGTGCCCCGCCCTTTAGTTTTGTGAACATTCCGCAGCGCGGACCCGTTTATCCGTTGTTCCGAAGGAGCAGGATGAACGGGCCCATGCGCGAGGACGTTCACAAAACTAAAGGGCGGGGCACCCGATGGGACGGCTACCTCGAAACCCTAGCCGACCACTCCCAGCAGCCCACCGGCTCGCCGTCGATGAGTACGTTGCCCCCGTCGAAGTCTTGATAACACAGGTCGTTGAACTGGTGGATCCACACGCCGTGATTGAACGTCTTCTTGGGCGAGCCGTCGGCCTCGCGGTACACGCCGGTCAGGTCCTCGACATGGCTAAAGTAGGTGAGGTGCACGTTGGCGCCGGCATCACGCAGGCGCGCCGTGAGCGGCAGCACCGTCTGCTGCGGGCACACGAGCTCGTCGCCCTTGGAGTGCGTAAACCACAGCGGCGTCTTGGCGAGTGCGGCCACGTCCTCGTCCGTGGCGTTGTACCACGGGGCACAGCAGGGAAGGCCCGCGGCGAAGAACTCGGGATAGTCGGCGCACAGGCGCAGGGTCATAAAGCCGCCGTTGGAAAGACCGGCGACCACGATGCGATCGGTGTCGATGCGGTCGGCATGCTCGGCGACAAACTCGTCGATGAGCGCCTTGAGCACGGGAGAGTAGATGCTTTGGTTGGAGCGACCGAGTTGCTCGACGCCGTTGTCCATCCAAAAGGTGGGCGACTGCGGCACGAGCACCCAGGCAAAGCCGCCAAAGTAGCGCTGGATCTGCTTTTGCGAGAGCGCTGTCACGCGGTTGCCGGTGTAGGCACGCGTCGCGCCCTCGCCCTGTGTGGTGCCCTTGCCCTCGCCGGCGCCGTGCAGGTACACGATCAGCGGCGCCTTCTCGATGGCGGGCGTGTCCTTGGGCGCAAACGGGTTGAAGAGCGCGGAGTCAGCGGGCTCAAAGCTCGGCTCAAAATAGCCGTACTCGAGCGCGATGCCGTCGACGGGCGTTTGCTGCACGGCGTTATGCCAGCCCTTGAGCGCGGGACAGATGTCACCGCGGCTGCGATCGAAGACGAGGCCCGCGGTGGGGTCGTCGCCGTCTTCGCCCGGGAGCGCCACAAGCTGCGTCACGCGCAGGCGGCTCTCTATATAGCGCGAACCCAGCACGCCACCCTCGATCTCTTTGGTGAGACGCACCTCGGGCGTCTCGAGCGCTACGTGTGTGCCCTTGGGCAGGCGCTGGCCGTTCTCATCACAGGGGTAGGTGGCGAGGACCGGCACGTAGCCCACGGAGGGCGCCGCGTGATCGGCCCCGTGCTCCTTGCGCATCAAGACCTCGCCGGCGCGCTCGTGGCGGGCACAGTAGATATTGAACGTGTGCTCGTTCACGTCGTTGGCGCGCACGGTACAGGGCAGGTCGAGTACGACCTTGCTGATCCAGGGGCCAAAATCGCCCAGCGTGGTGACGGTTGCGTAGGTACACGATTTGAGTTCCATGAGCTACTCCTTTGTGCCGCAAGTACTAAACAAGGGCGGCAATACAGATTAAACATGTTTAGTCTAATGCAGAACTGTAGAATGAGCAGATGAACTCGGTAAACGGTAAAACGGAACACGCAATGAACTACTAAACAGACGTTTACTAGTAACTAGCAGGACTTTTGTTGAGGATCTAACAGGTTATAGAGGTGTTCATCAAAATAAAAGCCCACGTAAATAGCCATATATCAATATCGGGTCAAATAGACGATCTTCTACCGTCTAAATACGCTTACCCCCGATTTCCTACCGTTCACCGGACTCCAGACGGCAAAATCGCCACAAATCAGGCACTCCGTGTAAACTAAAGCCAGTAAACGTTCAGTAAACAAATTGTTTACGACAGCGTATCCAAGGGTTCGGCAACCGTAAGGGGTTATAGTCGCCGAGCCAAAGGCGTGCTTACACAAGCGAGTAGGCACACGAAGATATGGGGAGGGGTCCCATGGCAGTAGATAACAAGCAGATTGCCACCGATGTCCTCGAGCTCGTGGGCGGTGCGGAGAATGTTTCCGTTGCCACCAACTGCATGACGCGCCTGCGTCTGACGCTCAAGGATAACAGCAAGGCCGACGTGGAGAAGATCAAGAAGGTGAAGGGTGTTCTGGGTTGCCAGTTCGCCGGCAGCCAGCTCCAGGTCATCATCGGCCAGAACGTGCCCAAGGTGCTCGCCGAGTTCGTCGCCATCTCCGGCGTCAAGCAGGGCGAGGCCGTCAACGAGAACCTCGATGCTCCCAAGGAGAAGTTCGAGCTCAAGAACCTGCCCAACATCATCCTCGACTATCTGTCGGGCTCCATGACCCAGCTCATCCCGCTGCTCATGGCCGGCGGTCTGTTCCGTACCATCGCGGCCGTCCTCGGCCCCACCATGCTCGGTGTGCTCTCGGCCGACGACCCGACCTATACGTTCCTCTACACCACGCTGTACGAGGCCACGTTCACCTTTATCCCCATCTACCTGGGTTATGCCGCGGCTAAGAAGCTCGGCGCCAGCCCGGTGCTCGGCATGCTGCTCGGTGGCGCCCTCATGGCTCCTTCCGTGGTGAGCGTCGCCACCCAGGAGGGCGGCGGCATCATCTCCGTCTACGGCATCCAGATCGCTGCTGCCAACTATCAGCAGTCCGTCCTGCCGATCATCCTTTCGGTGCCCGTCCTGTACTTCATCGAGAAGTTCTTTAAGAAGGTTATGCCCGACGTGCTGTCCACGGTCTTCACGCCGTTCTGCACCATGATCGTCACGATCCCCATTGCCTTCATCGTCCTCGCTCCGATCGGCAACGAGATCGGTACGCTGATCGCCAACGCCCTCTTCGGCCTTGCTGACCTTGGCGGCATCGGCATCCTGATCGTCATGGCCATCCTCGGCGCCTTCTGGCAGCTCTTCGTGGTCTGCGGCATGCACATGCCCGTCATCCTGCTCGCCCAGGTTCAGATCATCGCTGCCGGTTACGATCCCTTCGTCTTCGTTTCCACCAACTGCGCTATGGCCGCTGTCTGGGGCTGCGCCTTCGGTGCCTTCCTCAAGATGAAGAACCCCGACGAGAAGTCTCTCGCCATCGGTTACGTCATCTCCGCCATCGCCGGCGGCGTCACCGAGCCCGCGCTCTTCGGCATCCTCATGCGCTTCCGTCGCACCATGTTTGGCATGTTCATCGGCGGTGCCATCGGCGCTGTGTTCTCCGGCCTCATGGGTGTTACCTACTACCTCGCAGGCGGTGCCTCCAACTTCCTGGTCTTCACCAACTACCTGCAGGGTGGCCAGATGAACACCGTCTGGGCTATCGTTGGCATGGCAATCTCCTTTGTCATCGCCGCTGCCGTCGTCTTTGCCTGCGGCTTCTCCAAGGAGGAACTCGCCGAGATGGAGGCCTAAGGCCAAACCGTTCGGTCACATATGACCTCACCTACACGACAGGGCCCCGTCAGGCGTAAGCCCGGCGGGGCCCTTCTTGCAAGGTAGACTGATGGGGCGGACGGTATTCGCCCGCGATGGTTTGCCAAGCGGCGGGGGCTTTCGCGCGGGGTTACCGCGAAAGCCCTCGGCGGTTCGCAAATCCTTTATCAAACGAAAGGACATGCAGATGAGTTTGGGAAAGCTGACCGTCAACGGTCGCCAGGATGGCTTTTTGTGCGAGGGCAAACCGTTCTTCTGGTTTGCCGATACGTGCTGGAGCGCATTTACGAGCATCGCCGAGAACGACTGGGATTACTACCTGACCCGCCGTGCCGAGCAGGGCATGAACGCACTGCAGATCAACACGCTGCCGCAGTGGGATCGCTGCTGCCCCGACCTGGGCATTTGGCCCTATGCCAGCGAGGACGGCGTGCACTTTGATTGGTCCCGTCCCAACCAGGCGTACTGGGATCGTGCCGCCGCCATGTGCCGTGCTGCCGTCGAGCACGGCATTCGTCCGGCGCTCGTGCTCATGTGGTGCAACTACGTGCCCGGTACCTGGGGTGCCAAGATCGCCGAGCGTTGCGGCGCCGAGGTTATGCCGCGTGAGGAGGTTCGCGTCCACGTTGCCCGCGTCGTCGAGAACCTGGGCGAGTTCGACCCCGTCTACGTGGTGACGGGCGATACCGACTTTGCCGGCGACGAGGCGATCGCCTATTACGAGGACGCCCTCGACGAGGTCGTCAAGCGCGCGCCCGAGGCACTGCGCACCATGCATATCAACCGCGGTAACCGCACCATTCCGGCGCAGTATCTGGACCGTCTGGACTTTTATATGTTCCAGCCCGGCCACAACTACGAGGGCCAGCCCGAGGCATGGCGTCTGCCGCAGGACTTTATCGCCAACTATCCCAAAAAGCCGATGGTCAACTCCGAGCCTTGCTACGAGCAGATGGGTGCGTCGCGCAACGTCTACTGGCGTTTTACCGCGCAGGATTGCCGCGCGAGCGTATGGTCGTCGATTCTTGCCGGCGCCAGTGCCGGCGTGACCTATGGCGCACACGGCGTGTGGAACTGGCAGACATCGCGCAGCCAGGGCTCGGTCCTGGGCGAGGGCTTTGACATGCCCTTCCGCTGGCAAGAGTGCCTGCAGTTTGCGGGCGTGTGGGACTTTGGCCTGATCGAGCACGTGCTACGCGGCCTGGGTGCCACAAGCGCGGATGGGGCGGTAGCTGTTGAACCCGCGCAGGAGTTGCTCGACGATGCACGCGAAGCCATCCGTGTGGCGCGCGTGGGCGAACGCGTGGTGGTCTATCTGCCGAGGACCACGGCCGTCAAGCTCAAACTCGAGGGCGGCGCAACCGCCTGGAATGCTGTGGCGTTTGATCTGGAGAACAAGCGCGTGGCAAACCTGCCGGTTGTGCCCGTCGACGGTGCCGTGCGCGTGGCTCAGCATCCCTTTGAGCACGACGCGCTTCTGGTGGTCTCGCCCACTCAGTAGCGCGCGGTTCCAACGCGACCAGCGGCAAAAAGGCGCGGGCAACGACTACAGAATGAGGGTGGATAATCTCCCGTTTTTTGCCTGTGTACAGGCTCAAAGTGGGAGATTATCCACCCTCGTCATTTAAGTGTCCAAAAATCCTCTCTCGTTTTATTTGAGCCCGGGCAGCTTGGTAAAGGGGAAGGACTGCTCGAGGAACTCGGAGCAGCGGGCGTAATCTTTGGCAAAGTAGCTGCTGTAGAGCGAATCGAGCACGTATTGCACGGCGATGTGACTGGCAAACTGCGTGATGCGGTGCGTCATGCTCTCGTGGTCACTCACCGTAAGGTAGGCGGCAAAGCCAGGGTGAATGCGCGCGCAATAAGGCGTGCCGATGACGATGACCGGGACATGTCGACTGCTGAGGATCGGCAAGATGTCCTTGAGGTTGGGGGCAAGGCCGCTGTAGGAGATGACGATTGCCGCATGGTCGGGGCCCGAGGCGAGCGCCGTTCGCACCTGGGCCTCGACACCGTCGTGGCACGTCGCGCTTTTACCGGCGGAGAGCAGGCGGTCGCGGAACATTCCCGCTGGATAGAGGTTGTGCGAGCCCGTGTAGATGTCCACGGTGCCGGCGCGCATGATGAGCTTGGCGGCGTGGTTGAGCTGTGCAGGGTCGAGCAGCTCCTGCGTTTCGGCCAAGGTGGTCTGGTAGAGCCCCTCCATGCGTTCCATCACCTGCGCAGGGGTGGAGGTGGCATCGAAGGGAAAGTTGATGTCCACGTCGCGCCGGTTGCCCGCCTCGGTCGCCTGGCGGATGAGCTCGACCTTGAGATCTTTGAAGCCCTCGAGGCCGAGCTTTTTGCAAAAGCGGTGAACGCTCGCGACCGAAACGTTGGCGCGCGCGGCAAATTCCTTAATGGAAAGCCCGCGCACATCCTCGCCCATGGCGAGCGCCGTTTGCCCAAGTTGTTGCTCGGTGGGGGTGAGGCTTTTGCCCTGCGTGATCTTTCGCCTGATATCCATATGGCTCCTATGCGTTTGCGTCGCGATAAACCAATCATAGCGATAAATAAAACGTTCGGCTTGGCTGGGAGTTTTGGTCCGCCGGTCTATGAACGACGGACCGCTCGACGCTGCGCGGGCTCAACATAGGGCGTGCCCTGCCCGAGTTGTTTGCGCTCGGGCTGCTATCCGAGCACGCGTACGGGCCCCAAGAGGCCGCTGGGATCGGAGGGCTCGGTCATGCCGAACATGTCGGGGACGGCGTGGTCGAGGGTGTTGATGATATCGATCGTAAGCGCGTGCTCGCCGGCCAAAAGCGCGCCGGCCTCAAAGCGGTAAGGCGGACAGATGCGTGTGCCGAGGGATTTGCCGTCGAGGGTGACGGTTGCGGTCTCAAAGACCTCGCCAAGGTCGATGACGGTGCGGGTGGCCGCTTCGCCCAGGACAAAGGAGGCCCGGTAGCGGAATGTGCCGGCCTTGCCGGGGAACTCGGCCGAGGAAAGGTCGCGCAGGTCTGCAAGCTCAACAGACTCGCCAAAGGCATCGGTGCCAGGGGCAGAGAAGGCAACCGCCCAGGGCCCGTCGACGCATGTGGCTTCGTCTTCGGCGGTTGCCACAGCAACGGAACCTGTAGCCCCAAGGACCACGATGCAGCTCTCGTAGGGAGCCAGCTCGAGCGTGCCGTCAAAGGCGGCGGGCTCGGTGCCGTTGAGCAGGTCGAGGCGCGCGCCTGCAACGGGTGTGCCGTCGGCAAGCGCAATCTGAGTGGAGATACCCTGCTTGGGATGCTCGTTGACGAGCATCAGATAGCTCTCGCCCGCCCGCTCGTAGCGCAGTGCGCGCAGCCAGGACTGGGGCTCGGCGCAAACCACGGTCTGCATGCCGGTATTGGCAAGTGTGTCTGCGAGCTCGGTGGTCGCCAGGAGCTTGATGTCGGCGACCGCGGCTGCATCCAGGGAGGCAAAGCCCTCGCGGCCTGCAGTGTCACCGTCGTAGCGCTTGTTCGGCAACTCATCCAGCGCGTACACGGCAACACCTGCGGCTGCGGCGCGCGCGGCAAAGTCGAGCACGGCTCCGCCGACAAACTCGGCTCCGGGCATCACCAGGCAGCGGTATGCCTGGCCGTTCACGCTAAAGCCGCTACCGTCTGCGGCAATTTCAACGGCATAGCGCCCTGCGTCCTCAAATGCCTCTGCCGGCACGATGTCAAAGTCGACCTGCGCGCGCAAAAGCTCGGAGGCGGCATGCTGCATAAAGTTCGCCTCGCCTGCCCACTCGGCGTCCGCATGGTAGAGAAGCGCCACCGGGGTCGTTGCGCGCCCGCCGCTCAGCAGGCTCGCCGTACGGTTCATGTAGCTCATGAGCTGCCTAAAGTGTGCAAACTGGGGGTTTTGGCCATGCGCATAGAAATGCGGCGGGCAGTCCCAGTCGGGGAAGGCGGCCATGCTAAAGGCATGCGGCACAAACCAATTGACGCCGCGCACCAAAAAATGATCGGCGATCCACTTCATCTCGCGTAGGCCTTCGTGCCATCCAAATGCGCCAAAGACCTCGGCCATGCAGCGCCCCTGCTTTTTGGGATCGAGGTGTGCTGCCGAGGAGCCCAGCTTGGGCAGCACGTAGTTATAGAACTCGAGGTCCCACACGCCGCGTCCGTAGCTGTGAAGGCCGCGGTCCATGCCGGGTACCAGCTGGTTGATCACGATGTCGACGCCCGCCATGTCCTGACCGCCCACGGCGCGGAAGTAGTGCCCGGCGCCCACGCCCAGGCGCGCGTGGCAGTCCTTGTCCTCGATAACGTGGCCGATGTACTGCACGCCGCGCGCGCGGCACCAGTCTCCGAGCTGGTCGCAGAAGCACTCCTTATAGAGGGTGCTCGCGATGTCCATATAGACGTGGCGTACGTGCGCGCCGGCCGGCTCGCGGTCCCACAGGTGCGGGAGCTCGGCCAGGTAGCGCTCGCCCAGTGCCGCGCGTAGGCGACGCTCAAGCTCGGCCGACCAGGGTAGGGGCGCGGTGGCCTTGCCGATGAGCGTGTCCGAGATGCCATCGGGGCCCGTGGTGCCCTTCTCGTTGGCAAATCCGGGCTCATCGGAGAAAAAGCCCAGGATCGTCTTGCCAAACTCATCGCCCAGATGCTCAAAATGCGGCTCGTAGACAGCATCGATGAGCTGCGCCACCGAGGCGCGGTCGACCATATTGATGTAGTCCTCGTTGTAGGAGGTCTTGCCGCTCGTGAACATCACGCATGCCTGCGTGAGGCCCGCAGGTGCATCGAAGACCAGGCGGCTGGGGTTGCCGTCTGCATCGTCGATTACTCGGTAAGCGACGTCGACGGGGCTGCCGTCCTGCATAAATGTCACGCCGTGGAAGCGCTCCGTTTTGTCGAGCATGTTGGCGAGCGCGATGCTCGCGGCGGACGTGGAGCCCACGATGTCGAACGTGCGGTGCGTGAGCACGATCTTGCGGAGCTCGGGCACGGCCTCCTTGACGGCGCCGTTGGCAAAGCCCGTGGGGAAGTGCGCGTCGTCCAAGATCCAGAGCTTAAGGCCCAGCTGCTTGCACTCGTCAATGACAAAGCGCAAGTCGCGCCACCAGCCCTCGCCGCAAAAATCGGGGTGTGGGCGGCTTTCGAGACAGACCTCGTGGATGTCGGCGCCGGCGATCTTTTCCAGATACTCGGCAATGGTCTTATGGCTCTCGCCCTTCATCCACAAAAACGGAAGCACGTGGTTGTCGTATGTGCCCTCGAGCACCTGCTGATAGTACGCGGTCATGGATCCTCCTTGGCTCGATCGATCTGCTGCATAGCACAGATTATGGACGCGTCGGCGCGTTCTGCTAATATCTGAATCACGACGAACTATGACCAAATCAACGATTGGCAAGCCATGGAGATCGACGAGCTCGAGCGTAGGCTCAGCGAACTGAGCACCAGTGAGATCGCTTATAAAGACGGCATGGCATTTGATTGGTCGATTATGACCGAGCATGTCGAAATCGACGGATGCCCAGTGCGCAAGATTGGGCAGCCAGGGTTTGCCTATGCCCAGCCCGGCATGCCGCGTGGCCTGACGGTAAGGAAAAACTCGCGCTTTAATGCAGTTCCCGAGCACGTGCATGATTACGTGGAGCTGAGCTATGTGTATCGCGGACGCTGCCCGCAAACGGTGGCGGGGGAGAGGCTCGAGCTGGGCCGCAACGAGGTGCTTTTGCTCGACGCCCTCTGCCCGCATGCCGTGGCGGCGCTTGGTGAGGACGACATCATGCTAAGCATGACCGTTTCACGCTCTTTTTTGCGCCGGAGTCTCGAGTCGAGCCTCTCGCGCGAGAGCGCGGTCTCGCGGTTTTTGTTCAACGCGCTCAACAGCGAGACGGACCATCGGGGCCATGTCCGTTTTCATTGCGGCGAGAGCCGTCGGATTCGGCGCTACATGCAGGAGATGCTCTGCGAGCTGTACGACCCGAGCCCCAACGGTCCCGAGATCGTCTTGCGTCTGTTTCAGCTGTTTTTGGCCGAGCTCATGGATTGCTACGAGCGCGAGCTGGTGCGCGGCGCGGCGGACGGCGCGGCGGGGCCCACTGCCCTGGTGACGGGAATGCTCGGCTATATCGATCGCGAATTCGCCGCGTGCTCCCTCGAGGGGATGGCGGCGGAGTTTGGCTTGAGCCCTAATTATGCGACGGCGCTCCTCAAGCGGCATGTGGGCAAGACCTTTAGGCAGCTTGTGCAGGAGCGACGCCTGGTACGTGCGGCCGAGCTTCTGTGCGGCGGCGCCACGGCCGGGGCGGCTGCGCATGCGGTGGGCTATGAAAACATGAGCTTCTTCTACCGTAAGTTTCACGACAAGTATGGCTGCACCCCCGCGGCATACCGCCGGTAAGCGCGGAGCGGATCGTCTTCGCTCCTTCGGTGTCAAAAAGTTTCAGCTGCAGCGCTGTTGCAGCGCGCGTCTGCGAAAAGAAGTGTCGGGTTTGGCACCCCTGCCCCTGTCTGTCGCGTGCGTGGGCGATACTCGGCCTATCGACCCGCAATGCAAAGGAGATGCTCATGGCAAACATCAAGTTCCCCGAGGGTTTCTATTGGGGTGGCGCCACGGCCGCCAATCAGTTTGAGGGCGCTTGGAACGTGGACGGCCGCGGTCCTTCGGTCGACGACCATTTCTTGGGCGGCAGCTACAAGGAGCCGCGTCAGATCACGATCGACATCGACCCCGACCGCTTCTACCCCAATCATGACGGCATCGATTTCTACCACCACTACGAGGAGGACATCGCGCTGTTCGCCGAGATGGGCTTCAACATGTTCCGCATGTCCATCTCTTGGAGCCGCATCTTCCCCAACGGCGACGACGCCGAGCCCAACGAGGCCGGCCTCGCCTTTTACGACCGCGTCTTCGACTGCCTGCGCGCTCACAATATCGAGCCGCTCGTGACCCTGTCGCACTACGAGATGCCCTATCACCTGGTCGAGAAATACAACGGCTGGGCGAGCCGCGAGCTCATCGGCTTCTTTGAGAAGTACTGCCAGACCGTCTTCGACCGCTATCAGGACAAGGTCAAGTTCTGGCTCACCTTCAACGAGATCAACTGCGGCACCCAGGACATGGGCAACCTCTTTGGGACCAGCATGATCCAGGGCTTTGAGGGCCCGGCTTCGGCGGTCCACACCACGCCGCAGGCCCGTATGCAGGCCCTGCATCACCAGTTTGTCGCCAGCGGCCGCGTCGTGCGCTATGCCCACGAGCACTATCCGCAGTTTAAGATGGGCAACATGGACTGCTTCATCCTCTCCTATGCCGCCACGTGCGATCCGGCCGACGTGTTCGCCACGCAGCAGGAGATGAATACCATGAACTGGTACTGCTCCGACGTGCAGGTGCGCGGCAAGTATCCGTTCTATGCCAAGCGCTTCTGGGCCGAGAACGATGTCGAGCTTGTGATGGAGGACGGTGACCTGCAGGATATCGCCGACGGCAAGGTCGATTTCTACACCTTTAGCTACTACATGTCCGGCACCGTGGGCACCCACAGGGATCACGAGATGACCGAGGGCAACATGACCTTTGGCGGCAAGAACCCCTATCTGGAGTCCACCGATTGGGGCTGGCAGATCGATCCGCTGGGCCTGCGCATCGCCCTCAACGAGATTTACGCCCGCTACGAGATTCCGCTGATGGTGGTCGAGAACGGCATGGGCGCCTACGATGAGGTCGAGGAGGACGGTTCCATCCACGATCCGTACCGCATCGCCTACTTGCAGAGCCACATCAAGGCCATGGGCGAGGCCATTGCCGACGGCGTCGACCTGATCGCCTACACCTGGTGGGGTCCCATCGACCTGGTGTCCGCCGGCACCGGCGAGATGCGCAAGCGCTATGGCTTCATCCACGTCGATAAGTACGACGACGGCACCGGTACCTACGAGCGCCGCCGCAAGGACAGCTTCTACGCCTACCAGAAGATCATCAAGTCCAACGGTGCCGAGGGCCTGGATTAATCGACAATATGAGTGCCACCGGGGAAAAGCGTTGGGATGGGCTCGCGATTCGAGTCCCCACCTTAGCATTTGAACCATTTGGCACTATAATCACCATAGGCATGCGCACAACGTTGCGCTTAATCAAGAGGAGAAAACGTATGGGTCTGTTTGACATGTTCAAGAAGAAGGCTGAGCCCGCGACTGCCGCTGCTCCGTCCTCCATCTCTGCTTCTGCCGGCGCCGACGTGCTGTGCTCGCCCGTCAAGGGCAAGGTCATCAAGATGGCCGATGTGCCCGATCCCGTCTTTGGCGGCGAGGTCCTGGGCAAGGGCTGCGCCGTGTGGCCCGAGGACGATCTGGTCTACGCTCCCTGCGACGGCAAGGTGACCGTCACCATGGGTCACGCCGTGGGCCTGCAGTCCGATAGCGGCATCGAGGTTCTGGTGCACGTTGGCGTCGATACCGTCAACATGAACGGCGACGGCTTCGAGGGCTTCGTCAAGGCCGACGATGTCGTTAAGGCTGGCCAGCCCATGCTCAAGATCGACCGCGCCAAGATCGCCGCTGCCGGCTACAAGGACTGCGTCGTCGTGGCTGTGTCCAACACCGCCGAGTTCGCCGACGTCGAGCTCGCCGTCGAGGCTGACTCCGCTGTCTCCGCTGGCGATGCCATCGTCAAGGTCGTCCGCAAGTAGTCTGCGGCAACATAAGGGTGTTTTGGGGTGGTCGGGTTATCCGGCCGCCCTTTTTTATTGCAATGCGGCGGAACGTTTTATTGCGCGTTGGGCGGACCGGTAAACCGTTCGGACGTTAAATCGAGCCGACTGCGCCTTTGCTTTGCCGGGGGTGTTCGTTATCGGCTAGTATGGCCTTATTGTTACGACGCGCACCGCGTCGGGAAGCGCGGTGCCGCTTGTTGGGAGGAATGTCATGAAGAAGAAGCTGCTGCTTGCGCCCCTGATGGCTGTTCTGGTCGCGTGCGTGGTTGTGCTTTCCGGCTGCGGAGGTCCTTCGGTTGAGGAGCTCATCACCGAGGATCTTACGACGCAGTTTGACGAGGTCAAGAACGGCGGCGACGACTTCCTCGCCGGCCTGGAAGAGGCCTCGGGCGACGAGTTCGAGCAGCTGGGCATCGATCCCAAGGAGTACGCCAAGAGCTATCTCGAGGGTTTTGACTACAAGATCGGCGATGTGACGGTCGACGAGGACAAGGGCACCGCGACTGCCGATGTCACCATTACCTGCAAGTCCATGAACAAGATCGTTGAAGATTTCGCCACCCAGTATCAGGAGAAGATCGCGGCGCTCGATACGATGCCTTCCGAGGACGACCTGTACAAGATGGCCGGCCAGGTCATGGTCGACGTGACCAAGGCCGCTAAGACCAAGGACACCAAGGTTACCTTCAAGTACACCGCCAATGACGATGGCGAGTGGTCTGCTGACGATTCCGCAACCACCGAGATGATGAATGCGATGATGAGCTAGGGGAGTTACGCGGTAGTTCGTTACGGCGTTTTACCAAACGCCGCAACTGCTCGACGCTGCAAGCCCGCCAGAGCGGCAATCTGCCTTTCAACTTCGGCGGCATGACCAGAAGGTCAATGCCGCCTTGTTTCAAGGCACCTTGCTCGCTCTGGCGGGCTTTCGCTGTCGTTGCCAAAACAACGGCGTTCCCTTGGCGGCGTACTCATTGGGGACAGACTTAAATGAGTAGTCGTTGGGGGCGTTCTTAAACGACTAGTCGTTGGGGACATTCTTTGGGCGCGGTTGGCGCATCGAATGCTCGGGAAAATACGAGCCGGTATTTGGCCGAATAGCGGGTCGCGGTTTCCGGATGGGGTGGGTTGTGGAAAGTGCGACCCGGAATATTGCTCTGAAACGGGATGCCGTTTCCCCGACAAGGCTCAACCGGAAAGCGCATCCCATTCTGGGGCGGCAAAACGGGATGCGCTTTCCGCGCGACAGAATCTATGCAGCCGTGTTGAGCGACAGCCCCGCTACTCGCCCAGAATCAGCGCCGCGAGCTCGTCTTGGGTGTCCACCACGTAGTCGGCGCCGGCGGACTCCAGCTCTGCGCGGCCGCGGAAGCCCCAGCTGACGCCCGCGCTCTTAAGGCCGGCGTTGTGGCCGGTCAGAACATCGACATTCGAATCGCCCACATAGAGCGTGGTTGCCGGATCGGCGCCCAGCTCTTTCATCACATGCAACGTGACGGGTGCCTCGGGCTTGGGCGGAAATGCGCCCACACGGCCCTGTACCAGCGCAAAGCGATCGGGGCCAAAGTATTTCTCGATAAGCGGGGCTGCCGAAATATGATCCTTGTTGGTGAGCACGGCAAGCTGAACGCCCGCTGTGCGCAGACGGTCGAGCATCTCAATCGTGCCGGCGTAGGGTGAGGTGTGGTCCTCCTTGTGCTCGCCGTAATAGGCCCTAAACTCGGCAAGCGTCTGCTCAAACATACGGCCGTCGCCCGCGTACTCGGCGGGCATAAAGCGCTCGACCAGCTTGAGCATGCCGTTTCCCACCTTGTAGCGGTACTCGTCTACGGCAAACGTGGGCCAGCCGTGCATCTCGCAGGTATGGTTGCTGGCGGCCGCCAGGTCCTCGAGCGTGTTGAGGATGGTGCCATCCAGATCAAAGATCACATGGGAAAAAGCTGCTGCCATGGGTGCTCCTGCCGCTTGAGTTGTAAAACGCACCCCATGATACTGGGCATGCGTGCCGGGCATGTTTGGAATCTGAATATCTTTAATAGCCCTGAGCCTTTGTCGTTAGCAAATCCTCGGCAGTTGTTCTCCCACAAGCATGTCGAGGATACGGGTCGAGCCCCAGCCGGTGCGTACGCGCACGGCGGGACGGGCGCCCTCGGCAAGTGGCAGCACGCGACCGATGATGGCGGCGTTCTCGCCGTAGCGGGCGGCGCGCATGGCTGCCAGCGCGGCATCGGCTTGCTCGGCCGGCACCACGGCAACCATCTTGCCCTCGTTTGCCACCTGCAGCACATCGTAACCGAGCATCTCACATGCCGCCTGCACGTCGGGGCGCACGGGCACGGCATCCTCGTCGATCTCCATGGCAACGCCGCTGGCCTGGGCAAACTCGTTGAGCGTGGATGCCAGGCCGCCGCGCGTGGGGTCGCGGAAGCAGCGGGTGTCGGGGGCGGCGGCGAGCACGTCGGCAATCAGATGATTGAGCGGCGCAGCATCGCTTTCGATGTCGCTCGAAAACGCCAAGCCCTCGCGCTGGCTCATGATGGCGATGCCGTGGTCGCCTAGCGTACCCGATACCAGGATGGCGTCGCCGGGCCGACAGTTCGCACCGCTGAGCGTTACGCCCGCGGGCACTTCGCCCACGCCGGCGGTATTGATGTAGACGCCGTCGGCACCGCCACGCTCGACCACCTTGGTGTCGCCGGTGATTATGGACACGCCCGCCTCGCGCGCCGTTTCGGCCATGGTCTGCACAATCTGGCGCAGCTTGTCCATGGGATAGCCCTCTTCGAGGATAAAGCCGCATGAGAGGTAGCGCACGTTAGCGCCCGAGGTCGCGACGTCGTTGACGGTTCCGCATACGGCGAGTCGGCCGATATTGCCGCCGGGGAAGAACTGCGGCGTTACCACAAAGCTGTCGGTCGACATGGCGATTCGCCCGCTTGCGGGCAGTGCGGCGACACCGGCATCGTTGCCCGCAAGCAGCTCGGGCGACCCAAAGGCATCCAGAAAGACCTCATCGATAATGCGCTTCATCATCTGGCCGCCGGAGCCGTGGCCCAGCAGGACAGTGCTATCGGTGGCAGTACGGGACATATCGAAAACTCCAATCGTGGGTGGTGCCGGTACGCGGGGGCGTCCGGGCTAGTCGCGGTATCTAAAGTACGCCGCGCAGCTGCCTTCGGAGCTCACCATGCAGGGGCCGACGGGGTGTTCGGGCGTACATGCGTGGCCGAACAGCGGGCAGTCGCTCGGTGTGATGGCTCCGCGAAGCACGTCGCCGCAGCGGCACCCGCGTGGCTCGACCGTCGCCTCAACGGGCACGTCAAAGCGGGCGCCGGCATCAAAGCGCGCGAATTCGGGTCGGATGGAAAGACCCGAAGCCGCAATCGGCCCCAGCCCGCGCCACGTGGTGTCGCATGGCTCAAACACCTGCTCGACCAGCTGGCGCGCTACGGGATTGCCGTCTGCATTGACGCCACGGCGGTAGGCGTTGTCGATTGCGGGCCTGTGCTCGACAATCATCTGGACCAGCATGCAGATGCCCTGCAAGATATCGACCGGCTCAAACCCGGTGACTACGCCGGGGGTCTCGAACTCATCGACCAAAAACCCAAAGGGTGCCAGGCCTGTGATGGTAGCGACGTGACCAGGCAGGATAAAGCCGTCGATGGCGGTCTCGGGGTCGTTGGAGATCGCACGCAGAGCCGGCGGCGTGGTCTTGTGAGCACAGTAGACCGAGAAGTTCTGGAGCCCGCGCGCGTCGGCCTCCAGGATAGCGGCGGCAATGGTGGGCGTTGTGGTCTCAAAGCCGACGCCCATAAAGATGACCGGGCGTTCGGGATTTTGCTCGGCAATGTCGAGTGCGTCGAGCGGAGAGTAGACGATGCGGATGTCGCGCCCCGCCGCCTTTTGCGCGGCAAGCGAGGTGGACGATCCGGGCACGCGCATCATGTCGCCAAAGGTGGTGATGATGGCGCCGTCCATGTTGGAAAGCGCGATTGCGTGATCGATGTCGCGGTTGGCGGTGACGCAAACGGGGCACCCCGGGCCGCTTAGCAGTTTGAGCCCCGTCGGCATAATGGAGCGAAAGCCATAGCGGCCAATGCTCACGGTATGCGTACCGCAGACTTCCATAAGGTTGATGCTGCGGTTGCCGACAAGCTCATGAATACGATCGATGAGCTCGCGGGCCAGCTTGGGGTCGCGAAATGCCGAAAAGTCGATACCGGAGCGAACCGGCTGCGCCGCCGCCACTAGTATGCCTCGGCTGGGTTGGTGGCGAGTTGGTCCTCTTTGGCCAGCTCGGTCATGGTATTGACGAGCTCGAGTGTCTCTTGGGCTTCCTGCTCGTCGACAATCTGAATGCCAAAGCCGGCGTGCACGAGAATATAGTCGCCTACCTGTGCCGTCGGCACGAGGCGCAGCGAAACGGGGCGCTCGATGCCCATCATGTCGACGGTCGCCTTAAGGTCGTCGTCGCGTTTGACCACTTTACCGGGAACGGCAAGGCACATAATGTTCCCCTTTTATACGTTTTGCGCTGGATAGGCGCCTAATTACCCATCAGTTGATGGTAGCGCTCGCGGGAGTCACGAGCAAACGCGTTACACCTGTGAGACGGCGGCGCGCAGGCTGGCAAAACAGCCTATCGCAACGCCGTCTGCGCGAGGCGAGCGCGAGCGATGGCGGCCTGACCGTAGGCGATGCAGCCGTCGTTGGCGGGTACAGCGTGGGGGACCAAGACGGCAAGACCGGCGTCTTTGAGTTCGTGGGTAAGGAGCTGAAGCAAAAGCCGGTTCATGAACACACCGCCCGAGAGCGCGACGGTATCGAGGCCTTCGCGCGCGCAGATTTCGCGTGCGATTCGTGCCGAAGAGCGCACGATGGCGATATGGAAGTCGAGCGCGAGCCTGTCGGCCGGCGCGCCTGCCTCGATTCCATTCAGAAGAGCTTCGATGAGCGGTTGGGGGTCCAAGATGGGGGAGTCGTCGGCAGACGTGAATACGCCCGTATGATTGCCGTCGAGACGAACGGTCTTACCGTCGAGCGCGCGCCAGGCGGCGGCTTCGAGTTCTATGGCGGGTTCGCCTTCGTAGGTTGCCTTGTCGCAGATGCCCAGAATCGCTGCCGCGGCATCAAAGAGACGCCCCATGCTGCTGGTACGCGGGCTGTTGATGCCGCGCTCGATCATGGTGGCTGTCACGCTGCGTGTTTGCTCGTCGAGGGTGCCCAATAGCCCCGCGGCACCCGGATGCTCGAGCAGGCCGAGCTCGCTCAGCAGGGCAAAGGCATTGCGCCGGGCATCGCGCACGGATGTGGCTCCGCCTGGCAGCGCCCAGGTGCGCAGGTGCGCGGCGCGTTCAAAATCGGCAAGGCCGGCGATAAGAAACTCACCGCCCCATATGGTGCCGTCGGTGCCGGCACCCGTACCATCGAAGGCAATACCGAGGACGCGTGCATCAGGCGCAATCCGGCCAGCGACAATCGCCTCTGCCATTACGCTCGCGATGTGCGCATGATGATGCTGGATTTCGATTAGCGGCAGACTGTGCTCCCGTGCCCGCTCACGCGCCCACTGGCTCGATAGATAGTTGGGATGCATGTCGCATGCCAGGGCGGCAGGCGTCAGGTCAAAGAGGTTTTCTAGACGTGCGCGGGCGGCGCTCCAGGCATCGAAGGTCGCGCCGTTTTCGACATCGCCGATATGCTGCGACACAAAACAGGCCACATGGCCGTCGGCGTCCTCGCGCGTGAGCGCGATCGTGGCTTTTTGCTGCGGCCCGCAGGCGAGCACGCAGGGTGCAGTGCCGTCGAGCGCCGGCAGCGACAACGGTTGCGGCGCATATCCGCGTGCGCGACGCACAGGCATGACGGTGCCGTCGACCACACGTACCACGGAGTCGTCGTAGCGTGAGAGAATCGCACGGTCGTTGCCAAGTAGCGCGTCGGCGATGCCGGCGGCAACAAGATGTTCCCATGCAAGGGCATCGTCGGTCTCGATAGGTTCCTCGCTCAGGTTTCCGCTGGTCATGACCAGCGCGTGCATGCCATGCGACGAGGCAGCTGCAAGCAGCAGATGCTGAAGCGGTGTATAGGGGAGCATGACGCCGAGATCGGGTAGATCGTGCGCGACGGATGGCGCGAGTGTAAGGCCGTCGGGGGAATCTCCCTCGCCAACAACACGGCGGCGCAGCAGCACAATGGGGCGGATGCTGCCGGCCAGCAAGTCGCGCTCGGCATCATCGACATGGCACAGGCGTTCAGTATCGGCAAGGCTGCGCACCATAACGGCAAGCGGCTTGTTGCTGCGGCGCTTGCGACGGCGCAGCTCGACCACCGCCTGCTCATTGGCGGCGTTGCAGGCCAGATGGAATCCGCCCAGCCCCTTGATGGCGACAATACCGCCGCTGGCCAGCAGCTCGACACAGCGGTCAATAATGGCATCGCTGGTTTCGCGCGTGCTGCCGACGGCCGGCATCGCCCCCGAGCCCTCGAGCTCCATGTCGCCCGCCGCCTCGCGCCAGGTAATATGTGGCCCGCAGTCAAAGCAGGCATCGGGCTGCGCATGAAAGCGCCGGTCAAGCGGGTCGCCATACTCTGCAGCGCACTCGGGGCACATAGGAAAGCAATCCATCGACGTGGCCGCTCGGTCATAAGGCAGCGACCGGATGATGGTAAAGCGCGGCCCGCAGTTGGTGCAGTTGATAAAGGGGTAGTGATAGCGACGGTCGGCGGGGTCGAACAGTTCGCGCAGGCAGTCGTCACAGGTGGCGATATCGGGGGAGATGAGCGTCGTGTGCACGGTCTGATCCTGTGACGCTACAATACGAAAGACCTGCTCATCGTCGGCATCCCAAGCGTCGGGCTCCAGGTCTGCAACAGCGACATGCTCAACGCGGGCTGCGGCCGGCGCGTGCTCCGACAGCGCGGTGACAAATTCGTCGAGCGCCTCGCTCAAAGCATGCGCCTCGATGTGTACGCCATCGCCCGCGTTGAGCACCCAGCCACAGATGCCATGCGCCATAGCCTCGCGATACACAAATGGCCGCATGCCAACGCCCTGCACAATGCCCGTCACATGAATATGCACATGCCGCATGTGGCTTCCCCTCGTCAAAACCGACCAAAAAGGGACAGGTTTATTTTGGTCGGTAAAACTTCTAAACCTGCCAAAACAAACCTGTCCCTTTTTGGCAGGTGCGCTGCGGGAAATCCCGCTACAGCCCCAGGCTCTGCTTGGTGGCGGCGCAGGTGAGCTCGCCGTGCTTAACGCCGCGCAGTCCCAGCAACCGGTCCGCTAGCTCATAGACGCGTTTGCCGCGACCCTTGAGCGCCAGAATCTCCAGGCAGTTGTGGTGGTCCAGATGCACGTGCATGGTCGAGACAATCTCGTCGGTGTAGTCGTGCTGCACCTCGTCCAGACGGCGCGTCAGATCGCCGGTATGGTGGTCATAGATCATGGTGAGCGAACCGATGACCTGCTCGTCGGGCGTGCGCATCTGCTCCTTGGCGATCGAGGCGCGAATCAGATCGCGTACGGCCTCGGATCGGTTAGCCACGTCACCGCGGCGCGCGATCTGCTCGTCAAAGCGGCGCAGCAGGTCGTCGGGCGCGGTGACCGAAAAGCGGACCAGCTCGGAGCTGGAGCCGCTGTAGCGGCAGCTTGCATCGTCGTCCGCACCGTGATTGTGCGCGTGCTCGTGCTCGGCCACGTTACACCAGTTTCACAGAGCCGACGGAGTTGTGGTCGGCCTCGATGGCCTCCTCGTAGCCCTCGAGCGCATCGTGCGCCTCGTGGAGTGCCGCCATGGCGGCCTCGAGCTTGGCGCCAATGCGCTCCATGTCAAAGTTCTCGGTCGCATGCAGCAGCTGATGGCTCCACTCGTGAGCGAGCTCAATGGTGTCGTCGACCTGCTTGACGCTCATGGCAAGTTGGCTCATGTTCATTCCGACGTCATGCATGGGGAGTCTCCTTTTGTACGGGGCGATATGGTGGTTCAGATTCTACTACGCCCGCCTTGAGCGCCGCCGCATAAGAAAACGGGTGCGAGTCCGTCTGACCCGCACCCGTTCACTGGGGGCTGTTTGTATCTACCATACTATCCGTGGTCGCATACCTTGCGTTTGGCACTCCGGCGAGCGGTGCGAAACCGCTCATGGACGGCAGATGGGTAACAAGCGTATTACAGATGTTTCTCCAGCAGTGCCTGAAGTCTTGCCTTGGGCAAGGCGCCGACCGAGCGGTCGACCTCCTCGCCGTTCTTAAAGACGATCAGCGTGGGGATGCTCATGACGCCAAACTTCATGGCCAGGTCCTGGTTGTCGTCGACGTTGCACTTGGCCACAGCCAACTTGCCGGCCAGCTCGTCGGCAACCTCGTCTACGATGGGCGAGAGCGAGCGGCAGGGGCCGCACCACGGGGCCCAAAAATCAACCAGTACGGGCAGGCTGTCGTTAACGATGGAATCGAAGTTCTCGGGGGTAATCTGCTTAATGTCAGCCATGGTGACCTCCATAATACGACGCGGCTCGGCCGCGTAAAACTCAGTACGACCGTGCTTATACCCAGCGGCCCGCAAAGCAACCACTCGCGGGCGGCTCTTTTATATAATGGTGGGCACGCAAACGATTGGAGAGCGCATGCCCACGTCACAAAGCCAGAAAAAAGAAGCCATCGCTCAGGCGACCGAGCAGGAGCTCGCGTCGCTTGCAGGTCGCGGTGTGCGTATCGCGGGCAACGCGTGCTCGCCGATTGTGCTGGTCAAAGGCGATTTGGATGAAGCCGAGTGCTCGGGCGGCGAGCTGGCTGCCGGCGCGGATGGCGCCGCGTTGCGCAAGGCGCTCGGCGCCATCGGATATGCCCCCGAGGACTTTTGCGTGCTGGCAAGCGTCGCCGGCGCGGGTGACGGAGCGGTCGCGGTGGGCGAGACTCTGCCGTGCGACCTGTTCCGCGAGGCGCTGGAGACCTTGGACCCCGAGGCGGTGCTGCTGCTCGACAACAGTGCGGCCGATGTCATGCGCGAGACCTATGCCGATATGCTTGTGGCAATTGATGACTTTGACACCGCCATGCTCAAGCCCGGCCTGGTCGCCCATGTGCAGGGGCGCCGCGTGCTGGCGCTCGACGGTTTTGAGGCGGCGCTCACCGACAAGGCCGCCAAGCAGCGCATGTGGGCCTACATTAAGCAGCTGACCCCGGCGGCTGCACCGCTGTAGCGAGGTTGGCGGCAGCCCCTACATCACGGCGCGCAGCTCAAACCGGTCGCCGTTAATGCGGAGCTGGCAGTTGCCGTTCATGCGCTCGACGGCAAGCATAATGCTCTTGGTGCCAAAGCCGTGCCCAGTGTGCTGAGCCACGGGCATGCCGTCGACCATGTGCGGCGCACGGCCAAACGTGTTGGAAACCAGCAATAGAAGCTGACCGTCTTCGTAGCGAAGGTCCAGGTCGACAAACCGCTTGCCTTCGGGGGCGGCGCTCGCCGCGGCGATGGCATTGTCCAGGGCGTTCGATACCACACTGAATAGATCGACATCGCCCACGTGGACGGTTTCGGGCACGGCGGCGCGCAGATCGGCGGTGATGCCGCGCGCGTTGATGTCCGCGGAAAGCGACGAGAGCGCAATGTTGACCGTTTCGTTGGCGCAGTAGCGGCGCACGGCGGTGCGGTCGTTGGTCTCGCAGAGCGCGTCGATGCGCCCGAGTGCCTCATCGGTGTGACCCTCTTCGATCAGGGCCGCAAGACCGCGCAGGTAGTGGCGCATGTCGTATCACATTGAGACCAAGTCAAGAAGAATCGCTTCGGTCGAATCGCGTCTTTTGGGTGAGTTCTCAACGTCCGCTGCCGCTGGTTTCCACCGTATGCCGAAAACACCCGGACGATGCCGTGCAGATCGCTTCGCTCTGCTATAGTCTCCCAAATTCACGTTTTCTATTGGGATGGTGGTTAATATGGGCGACATACTCGAATCGTTCCTGCGCGTGGCGATGGTGGTGTTCATCGTCGGTCCGCTCACTGCATGGGTCGCCCGTCGCGGCGCGCGCGAGCGCAGTGAGGCGACGGACAGCCTCGATCGCTTCACGGTGCGCATGCCCGCTGCCATTCGCACGATCATCGCCTGCTGCGCCGTCGCGTTCGAACTGCTCATGCTGGGTGTCTACGTCTGGCAGGGCGTCTCGTTGGGCGAGTGGGACCACGAACTTGTGTGGTTCGGTCACGCCATGGCGCTCGCGGGCATGGCCATCTGGGCCCTGCTGAGCATCCCGCGCATCGACGTGGACGGTGAGCGAATTCTCTCGCGTAACGCCTTCGGCATCCGCAAGGAGACGACGTTTGGCAACATCACCCGTGCAACGCTTCACACGCAGATGATGAGGATCGACCTGTTCGAGGGCGACCGGAAGTTCTGCTCGATAAGCCTCGAGGGGGTGTGCTCGCTCAACCTCCTCGCCCGTCTGGAGGAAGAGGGCATCGAAGTCTCGGACGCCGTCGACGGTCCCATGACCAAGGCGGGCCTGTGTTGGTCTGCCATCAAGCCGTTGACGATTGTTTTCAACGGCATGGCGCTCGTCTTCTCGCTCGTGATCGCCTTCATGGCTGTTTTCACCGATGCCGGTGCTCGTCTGCTCTTGCTCGTCCCGTTCCTCTTCCTGTTCATAGGGGGACTCCTGCCCCTGCTCATGCTCAGCATGCCCGCCCGCGGCATCCTCGAGATCGGCAGGCAGGAGCGCGAACTCGGCTTCTCCTTCGCCGAGGAGATGGCAAGTCGAGGTACCACGGGCACTTCGCTTGTCGACGATGATTGGTTCATCGAGATCAGCAATGCCCGCGTCGTGGCGTTCCGTCGCGATTACCTCAAGAAGGTCACGGCGCACGAGAACAGCGAGAGCGGCGACCGTTGCACGGTGACCACGAAAGGCGGTCGCAAAATCAAGGTGTATGCAGCGGGCAGCACGCTCGAGGACCTGCGCTCGTGGTTCAAACAGGGTGCCAAGGCCAGAAGCACGCTCGACCGTGCAGAGGACGCGCTCGAGACGACGTCTGATTGGGTTGTCTGACCTGTATCGTCTTTTCGGACACGCATGCTAGAGGCCCAATCCTTTAGAATGCATTCATCGACGACCGAGAGGACGGTATGCTATGTCCAACCCAGCCGCCAAGTACACCGACGAGTTCAGGCGCGAGACCGCCGACTACATCATCTCGACGGGCAGGCCGATAACGGAATGCTGCGCAGAACTGGGCCTGAATTCCAAGACCGTGAACAAGTGGGTGCAGAATCGCCGGCGCGAGCTTGCCGGCGGGCCCGACCCCAAGGCCGAGGACCGCGAGCTTCGCGAGGCGAAAAGGCGCATACGCGAGCTCGAGATGGAGAACGCCTTCTTGAAAAAAGCCGCGGCCTTCTTCGCCAAAAGCCAGGCGTAGCCGCGTGCTACCGGATGATGTTGGCGGAGAAGGCCGAATTCCCGGTGAAAATGATGGCCCGCGTGCTCGGCGTGAGCCGATCGGGCTTCTACTCGTGGCTCTCCAACGGCTGCCCGCGAGAAGACTGGTCGGCCGAGCGCGAGGCGGTCCGGCGCGTGTGGCTGGAGTCGGACCGCAGGTTCGGCTTCCGGTTCGTGAAATGCTTCCTGCCCGGCGAGTTCTCCGGATTGACCCTGTACAGGGTGCGCAAGCTGATGCGCGAGCTGGGAATACGCGGCTGCACGCCCAACGCCAGGAAGCGCACCACCATCCCCGACCCGAAGGCCAGGCCCCGGCCCGACCTGGTGCGCCGCGACTTCACCAGTCCCGTTCCAACCTGCAAGCTCGTGGGCGACATCACCTACCTGCGCACCGGCGAGGGATGGCTGTACCTGTCGACGGTCATCGACCTCAACACCCGCATGGTGGTGGGCTGGTCGCTCTCCGAGCGCATGACCGCCGACATCGTGGTTTCGGCGCTGGCGTCGGCCAAATCGCGCGGCTACGTGGCCGGCAACGCGATATTCCACGCCGACCGCGGCGCCCAGTACACCAGCAGGCTTCTGGCCGAATGGGCGCGCGACAACGACGTGCGGCTGTCCTGCAGCCGCGCCGGCAACTGCCACGACAACGCGGTGGCCGAGTCGTTCCTCGCCACGCTGAAGAACGAGATGTACTACAGGCGCAGCTTCCCGACCAGGGATTCCGCCAAGCACGCGGTGGTCGAGTTCATCGAGGCGTACTACAACCGCCGAAGGCCCCGCTCGACGATCGGCTACAAGGTGCCGGCCGAGGCCATGGCGGCCTTCTTCGAGAGAACCGAGCCCAAGCTCGAGGCCATGCCTATGGCCGCTTGATTTCTCGAGCATGCGTGTCCGAAATCTTGACACAGGTCAGAAGGCCTCGATGCCAGCGCTGCGCCGATATGGGGCAGCGGCCCCCCGTTGGCCGCCATGGCCCTGACTTCCGAGCGTATGCTGGCGCCGCTCGTCTTAAGACGTTGACCTCCATCCGGAGCCTGCGGTTCTCGCGCTCGGGCTCCAGGATCCGGTTCTACTCGGGCGTGCGGTTGTCGGCGGCGCGCGGCGAGCCGGTCTCGTTTATCGACTTGACCCGCCTCTCCACGGTGCTCTTGTCGAGGTCGCACTCGTCCATGGCCTCGCGCCTGGGCTTTCCGGCGTTGTGGAGATCGACTATCTTCCTCTTGAACTCGTCGGTGAAATGCCTCGGTCTGGGGCCGGTCGAGGCCGAGCCCCCGGTCCGGCTGGGGTAGCATGTCGCTGCGGACCATTGTCTTTCCTCTCGTTGAATATCTAGGCGCTGACGATTCTAGGCGATGGCCCTCTCTTGCTTCTTACACCTCGATTGTGCTCGCTACCCCCAGCGGGCCCGGATCGAGCGATTCGGGCCCGCTTTTGGGGCCTGCCGGAAACCCGGTGGTCAAAAAGGGCCAAATATGAGTACTGTTACCAGTTTGGTGGCAGCCAAATGGCCTCAAAAATCGGTGCCAGAGGCCAAAAGTGCATCGATTTTCGTTCTTCAGAGTCGCGATCGGGCTCCAAACAAGGCGATTTTGCTGCTCTGGACCGGAAAATCGATGCTACTAATTTGGTGACAGTACTCATATTTGGCCCTTTTTGACCACTGCCCCTTGGTCCAGGACAAAACGGGCTGCCCGAATCATGGGGCGGGTCCATTTTCGGCTGTCCTCAGCTTGCCAGTTCGAAAATGGACCCGCCCCAAGATTGAATCTTTATTCCAACTTTACACCTGGCTTTACAGCTGTCTTGTCAGCTGTAAAGCCAGGTGTCATACTAAAGCCCCAAGATTCGCCAAAAGAGAGGGGCCTTGATGGCACAGAGCGCGAACATGGATGCATCGGAGCTTGCACGCGATATCGCGGCCGGCCTAGCATCGGCAACGACGGCAACGGAGCGCGCGGCACTGGTGCCCGCAGAGCTCGTCGAGGCCATTCAGCAACTAAAAACCCAACGTGACGCGGTGATCCTGGCGCACTACTATGTGGCGCCCGAGGTCCAGGCCGTTGCCGATTACGTCGGCGACAGCTTTTACCTGGCAAAGCTCGCCAAGAGCCTGCCGCAGCAGACCATCGTGCTGTGCGGCGTGGAGTTTATGGGCGAGAGCGCCAAGCTGCTCAACCCCACCAAGACCGTGCTGCTGCCCGAGCCGGGCGCGGACTGCCCCATGGCTCACATGGTCAAGCGCGAGACGGTCGCCGCCGCCCGCGCCGAGTACGGTGACGACCTTGCCGTGGTCTGCTACGTCAACTCCACGGTCGAGATCAAGAGCTGGAGCGACGTGTGCGTCACCAGCTCCAACGCCGTCAAGATCGTGTCCGAGCTGCCGCAGCAGCATATCCTGTTCATTCCCGACCAAAACCTGGGCCGCTTCGTAGCCGAGCAGATGCCGCAAAAGCACGTCATCCTCAACAACGGCTACTGCCCGCGCCACCACATCATCACTGTCGAGCAGATTGTCGACGCGCAGGAGGCACATCCCGACGCGCTCGTTTTGGCGCACCCCGAGTGCAAGGCCGACGTCCTTGCCGAGGCCGACTACATTGGCTCCACCGCCGGCATCATCAAGTACGCCGAGGAGTCCGACGCGAGCGAGTTCATCATCGTGACGGTCCGCGGCGTGCTCTACGAGCTCGAGCGCCGCTGCCAGGGCACCGGCAAGAAGTTCTACTTCCCCGCGGTGCAGCCCACCTGCGTCAACATGGATCTCATCACGCTCGAAAAGCTCGTGCGCTGCCTGGAGACGGGCGAGGGCGAGGTGCAGATCGGCGTGTCGGACGAGGCCGCCGACCAGGCCAAGCTCACGCTCGATCGTATGCTCGAGTACGCAGCACGCTAGAACAATGTGGCATGAGGGATGGTCCCTTATGTCACATTCAAGGGAGAGGATTCCTGTGGAAACCAAGCAATACCCCGACATGGAGTGCGACGTTGTCATTGCCGGCTGCGGCGTAGCGGGCCTGTACGCGGCCCTCAACCTGCCGACAAGCACGCGCGTGATCATGCTCTCCAAGGGCGCCGTCGACGAGTGCGATTCGATGCTCGCGCAGGGCGGCATTTGCGTGCTGCCCGAAGGTTCAGACTACGATGCCTTCTTTGAGGACACCATGCACGCCGGCCACTACGAGAACCGCCGCGAGAGCGTCGACATCATGATCCGCTCGAGCCGCTCGGTCATCAATGACCTGCTGGCCATGGGCGTGGACTTTGAGCGCAAGGCCGACGGCAGCCTCGACTTTACCCGCGAGGGCGCGCACAGTCGCCCGCGCATTGCCTTCCATGCCGACATTACGGGCAAGGAGATCACGACCAAGCTGCTCCAGGCCGTGCGCAAGCTGGATAACGTGCAGATTCTGGAGCACGTGGCCATGACCGACATCCTGACTGCCGAGCGTGACGGCGCCACGGTATGCACCGGCGTCGTCGCCGTTCCCGTGGACGAGGACAACTCGGTTCGTCCCGCCGACGAGTTGGCAAATGCCGCCGAGGGCGTGCATGCCGGCGAGCCATTTAAGATCCATGCCCGCCACACGCTGTGGGCAACGGGCGGCATCGGCGGCGTATACGACCACTCGACCAACTATCCGCAGCTCACGGGCGATGCCTGCTACATCGCGCAGGAGCACGGCATTACGATGGAGCACTTGGACTACGTGCAGATCCATCCCACGGGGCTGTTCTCGCCGCAGCCGGGTCGCACCTTCCTGATCAGCGAGAGCTGCCGCGGCGAGGGCGCGATTCTGCTCAACGCCGCCGGCGAGCGCTTTACCGACGAACTGCAGCCGCGCGACGTGGTCGCCGCCGCTATTCGCGAGCAGATGAAGCAGGACGGCACCGAGCACGAGTGGCTGAGCTTTGCCCCCGTCGAGCGCGACGTGGTGACCGGGCACTTCGCCAACATCCGCGCGCGCTGCCTTGAGGACGGTCGCGACATCCTGGATGAGCCCATCCCCGTCACGCCCACGCAGCACTACTTTATGGGCGGCGTGTGGGTCGACAAGGACGGCCGCACCTCGATGCCCGAGCTCTACGCCGCCGGCGAGACGGCCTGCAACGGCGTTCACGGCAAGAATCGCCTAGCTTCCAACAGCTTGCTCGAATCCCTAGTCTGGGGTCGCCGCGCCGCGTGGCGTATGCGCACCGGCGAGTCGCTTGCCGTGGAGCAGGCGGGCGAGCCCGCGCTCGATGGCCGTCATCGCGCCCTGAGCGCCGACACCCTGGCAATCGATGATTTGGCCCGTGCCGCCGGCACGCAGGCTGTGGAGGAGTAGACCATGAATCCCATTACCATGAAACTCGTCGTCGATGATCTGATTCTGCAGGCTCTGCGCGAGGACATTACGTTTGAGGACGTGAGCACGGCGAGCGTGTGCCCCACGGCGCGCCCCGCTACCGTTGAGCTCATCGCCAAGGCCGATGGCATCATCGCCGGCTTGGATGTGTTCGCTCGCACTTTTGAGCTGCTGGATCCGCAGAGCTCGGTGCTGTTTGATGTCGCGGACGGCGACGAGGTGCACGCCGGCGACCACGTGGGCCAGGTGCGCGGCGATGCGCGCGTGCTGCTTTCGGGCGAGCGCGTGGCGCTCAACTATCTGCAGCGTATGAGCGGTATCGCTACCTATACGCACAGAATGGCAGCGGCGCTCGAGGGTACCAAGACCGTGCTTGTCGACACACGCAAGACCACGCCGGGCATGCGCGTTTTCGAGAAGGCGGCGGTTGAGATCGGCGGCGGCAGCAACCACCGCTACAACCTGTCGACGGCCGTCATGCTCAAGGACAACCATATCGATGCCGCCGGTGGCGTGACGCGCGCGATCGAGATGGCGCGCGCCCATGCGTCGTTTACCACGACAGTTGAGATTGAGTGCGAGAACCTGGACATGGTGCGCGAAGCCGTGGAGGCCGGTGCCGACATTATCATGCTCGACAACATGACCCATGACGACATGGCCGCCGCCATCGAGCTTATCGCCGGTCGCGCCAAGACCGAGTGCTCGGGCAACGTGGACGCCAGCAACATTCGCGCCCTGGCCGATCTGGGTGTCGACTATATTAGCTCGGGCGCCCTGACGCACTCTGCGCCGATCCTCGACCTCTCGCTTAAGCACCTGCGTCTGCTGGACGGTAAATAATGAACGCCCGCGAGCGTCGCCGTGCCATCATGGGCGTGCTCGAAGGAGCCAAGGAGCCCGTTTCGGGCAGCGCACTTGCCCGCGAGGTTGGCGTGAGCCGTCAGGTCGTGGTTCAGGATATTGCCCTGTTGCGTGCCGATGGGCACGATATCGTGGCGACCAACCGCGGCTACGTGCTGCAGGAGGCCCCCAGCAGCCCCGCCGTGCCCACGCGCTTGGTCAAGGTTCGCCACAGCGTGGAGCAGGCAGGCGATGAGCTCACGAGTATCGTCGACGCCGGTGGCGCCGTGCTCAACGTGATCGTCAATCACCGCGTGTACGGCAAGATCACGGCCGACCTGGACATCCGCAACCGCCGCGATGTCGAGCGCTACCTAGAGGGCATCGCCAGCGGCAAGAGCTTCCCGCTGCTGACGGTGACGAGCGGCTACCACTTCCATCGCATCGCGGCGGAAGACGAGCAGACCCTCGACGAGATCGAGGCCATGCTCAAGGAGAAAGGCTACCTTGCCGATTTAATGCCCTACGAGGATGATTTGTCCTAACCCGATACTGTCTTTATAAGTTGCGGTGAAATAGTTCCTACAATCGGCACCTAAGCAATGAGCCAGGAACTATTCCACCGCAACTGCCAAGGTAGCCCCAATTAGCTGCCTGTACAAACAAAAGGAGGCCTCCGCGGCGATGCGGAAGCCTCCTTTTTTGTGCACGGTGTACTTTTGAGTGTGCAAGTGGGGGAGTTGTTACTCCTCGACGATCTCGGTGATCGCGCCGGCGGGGCAAGCGTCCTGGCAAGCGCCACAGGCGACGCAGGAGTCCTCGTCAGCGACGGTAGCGACGTCCTGGAGCTCCAGAACGCCAGCGGGGCAGGAGTCGACGCAAACGCCACAAGCGATGCACTCGTCGGCATCAATTACGGGATGAGCCATGGTAGTTTCCTCTCTGTTGACCGACGCTACAGGCGATGCGCGCCGGTTTGATTCGGGCAAAAACATACCACGGGAGCGACCGTTTGCAATACCCTCTGGCCGGCATCTTCATACCGTTCGCCGAGTATGCCAAGGTTTACTAAAAAACGCGCAGGTGGGGCCGTTGAGCTGCGCAAATGTTAGCTATAGGTGACTTGTAATATTGACCTATTGAGCGCGCCTGCGGAAAGGGCATCCCGTTATTTGGCCGAAAACCGGGTCGCAGTTTCCGGTTAGGCCCGCTAGCGGAAACTGCGAGCCGGCATCAGCTCTCAAAACGGGACGAGCTTTCCGCAAGGCAGCTCCAGACACCTTCGGACCCAAGCCTCAGCCATCTCTACATAGATCTCGATAGATTTGCCGAGAACTCAAACAGTGCGTCTACCTGCGTATTTGCGGACCTAAACTCTTGGCAATAAGAAATCTTATATGAATTGACTTAGATTTTGTATATTCCGGCCCATAAGGGGATACACTACATCCTGAAAGACAAGCCGAAACACCGCTCGGCAGACCGCCGAGTCGGTGCAAACGCACAAGAGAGAGGGAATTTCTAATGGGCAAGATTCTTGGTATCGACCTTGGTACTACTAACTCCGCAATGGCCGTTCTCGAGGGCGGTTCTCCGACCATTATCGTGAACGCCGAGGGCGACCGCACCACCCCGTCCGTCGTGGGCTTCCGTGCCGACGGCGACCGCGTCGTGGGTAAGGCCGCTAAGAACCAGGCTGTCACCAACCCCAAGAACACCGTGTTCTCCATCAAGCGCTTCATGGGCCGCAAGTACTCCGAGTGCACCTCCGAGATCAAGACCGTGCCGTATGAGGTCAAGGAGGGCCAGGGTGGCCGTGCCGTCGTCGATATCGAGGGCAAGGATTACACCGCCGAGCAGGTGAGCGCCATGACGCTCGCCAAGATGAAGGCCGACGCCGAGAAGTATCTGGGCGAGACCGTCACCGACGCCGTCATCACCGTCCCGGCTTACTTCAACGACGCCCAGCGTCAGGCCACCAAGGACGCCGGTAAGATCGCCGGCCTCAACGTCAAGCGTATCGTCAACGAGCCGACCGCTGCTGCTCTTGCCTATGGCCTGGACAAGCAGGGCACCGACCAGCGCATCCTGGTCTTCGACCTGGGCGGCGGCACCTTCGACGTCTCCATCCTCGACCTCGCCGACGGCGTGTTTGAGGTTCTGTCCACCTCGGGCGACAACCACCTGGGCGGCGACGACTGGGATCAGCGCGTCATCGACTGGATGGCCGATAAGTTCCAGCAGGAGAACGGTGTCGACCTGCGCCAGGACCCCATGGCCCTGCAGCGTCTGAAGGAGGCTGCCGAGAACGCCAAGAAGGAGCTCTCCGCAGCCCAGCAGTCCACCATCAACCTGCCGTTCATCACCATGAACCAGTCCGGCCCGCTGCACCTCAACTACACGCTGACCCGTGCCGAGTTCGAGAAGATCACCCGCGACCTGCTCGAGCGCTGCAAGCAGCCTGTCACCAACGCCCTGCGCGACGCCAAGCTTAAGCTCTCCGATCTGACCGAGGTCATCCTTGTCGGCGGCTCCACCCGTATGCCCGCCGTCCAGGATCTGGTCAAGACCATGACCGGCAAGCAGCCCAACATGTCCGTGAACCCCGACGAGGTCGTTGCCGACGGCGCTGCCGTCCAGGGCGGCGTGCTCACCGGCGACGTCGAGGGCATCCTGCTGCTCGACGTTACCCCGCTGTCGCTGGGCGTCGAGACCATGGGCGGCATCATGACCAAGATGATCGACCGCAACACCACGATCCCGACCTCCAAGACCGAGGTCTACTCCACCGCTGCCGACAACCAGACCAGCGTCGAGATCAACGTGCTCCAGGGCGAGCGCGAGCTTGCCCGCGATAACAAGTCGCTCGGTAAGTTCCAGCTGACCGGTATCCCGGCTGCCCGCCGCGGCGTACCGCAGATCGAGGTCACCTTCGACATCGACGCCAACGGCATCGTCAAGGTCTCCGCTAAGGACAAGGGCACCGGCAAGGAGCAGCAGATTACCATTTCCGGCTCCACCGCTCTATCCGACGACGAAGTCGATCGTATGGTCAAGGACGCCGAGGCTCATGCCGAGGAGGACAAGAAGCAGAAGGAAGAGGTCGAGGTCCGCAACCAGACCGACAGCCTGTGCTACTCCACCGAGCAGACCCTCAACGAGCTGGGCGACAAGGTTTCCGCCGATGTGAAGTCCAAGGCCGAGGCCGCTATCGCCGACGCCAAGAAGGCGCTCGAGGGCTCTGACGTCGAGGCCATCAAGGCCGCCGGCGAGTCTCTGCAGTCTGTGGCCTACGAGCTGGCCCAGGTTGTCTACGCCGACGCTCAGCAGCAGACCGACGGTGCCGCCGGTGCCCAGCCTGCCGACGATGACGTTGTCGACGCTGACTACGAGGTTGTGGACGACGAGGACAAGTAATCATGTCCGCCCGTAAAGCTCGCACGGAGGCGGCTGCTGCTGGCGCCGCCCCCGTTGACTCTGAGGAGAAGGACGTGAAGATTCCCGTAGAGGCCGCAGACGATACCGAGGCCAACGAGGCCGAGGCCGCCGAGGCTGCCGAGAACCAGGTAGAGGATTCCAACAAGGAGGCGACGATGACCGAGGACGAGATGGTGGAAGCCGCTATCCGCGCCGGTGAAGAAGCCGCCGACAACGACTTTAAGCTCAAGTTCGAGCAGGCCCAAAAGGAGCTTGCCGATGTGCGCAATGAGCTCGATGCTGCGGCAGAGGCTCAGAAGGCCGCCGAGGACAAGGCAAAGGACGCCACCGAGCGTACCGCCCGTCTGCAGGCCGACTGGGAGAACTTCCGTCGCCGCACCGCCAGCGAGCGTATCGCCGAGCGCGAGCGCGCGACCGAGAAGCTTGTCACCGCGCTGTTGCCGGTGGTTGACGATATCGAGCGTGCAATCGACCATGCCCGTAGCCAGGAGCTTTCCGACGACTTTAAGCAGTTCGTCGATGGCGTTGATGCGGTGCATGCCAAGCTGCTCGATGTGTTTGCGCACGAGGGCGTTGAGCCCATCGACCCCAAGGGCGAGGCGTTCGATCCGCTCGAGCACCAGGCCGTGGGGCGTGTCGAGGACGCATCGCAGTACGACGAGACCGTCAACGACGTGTACCAGAAGGGCTACCGCATGGCGGACCGCATCCTGCGCTCCGCGATGGTGACGGTGACCTACGGTGGCGAGAAGCGCCCCGCACCGGAGCCCGAAGCGGCGCCCGAGGATGCTGCGGCCGATACGGCTGAGAGCACCGAGGAGTAATTGAGAAGGGCCCCGGGGCAACACCCGGGGCCCTTTCTGGCCTAGTGCCATATGACAGTATGAGCCGCCGCCCGTTGAGCGGTGGATGAAACAGGAGAGGAGCTACGATGGCTGCAGGCAAAACCTTCTATGACATCCTGGGCGTATCCAAGAGCGCCTCCGACAAAGAGATCAAGAGCGCGTTTCGCAAGCTCGCGCAAAAATACCACCCCGATGCCGGCGGCGACGAGGCCAAGTTCAAGGAGATTAGCGAGGCTTACGAGACGCTTTCGGACGAGAAGAAGCGCAAAGAGTACGACCAGATGCTCATGTTCGGCGGCATGCCGGGCGCGGGCGGCGCGTATGGCGGCGGCTACGGTGCCGGCGCGGGCGCCAGCGGCTGGGGCGATATCTTCGACAGCATCTTTAGCGGCAACGGCGCTTGGGGCAGCGATTGGGGCTCGGGCTTTGCCGGGGCTGCGGGTAATGCCGGTGCCGGTGCGGGTCGCAGCCGTGCTCGCAAGGGCGGCGACCTGTCGCTGACTGTCGACGTGACGGCCGAGGACGCGTTTCGCGGCGTGACGCACAAGGTCACCTATCGCATTCCCTCGACGGGCGAGCAGCAAACCATTACGGTCTCGGTTCCCGCAGGTGCGGTCGACGGCGGCAAACTACGCTACAAGCGTCGCGGCGAGTATGGCGTTGCGGGTGGCGAGCGCGGCGACCTGGTCGTGACCACGCATGTGGAGGAGCACCCGCTGTTTAAGCGCAAGGGTGCCGATGTGACCATGGAGGTACCGATCTCGGTTTACGAGGCGGCGCTCGGCTGCACGGTGGATGTGCCCACACCCGGCGGCGCGACGGTTCGTCTGAAGGTGCCGGCGGGCACCCAGACGGGCAAGAAGTTCCGCTTTAAGGAGATGGGCGCGCCCGATGTTAAGCACCGTGGCCGCACGGGCGCGCTGCTCGTCGAGATCAAGGTGCAGGTTCCCACGAACCTGTCCGACGATGAACGCGATGCCATGACCAAGCTGCGCGAGGCCGACACGCGCGACTATCGCGAGAAGGTCAATCGTTACAAGGCGACGTACTAGGGCGGTCGCGGCGCACGCCCACGCCCGCGGGCTTATGATGGACGATAACGAGACGGAAAGGGGTCAGGTAGCATGGCCGAGGACAATAGGAACAAACCGCTGTACATGATCAGCGTGGCGGCCGAGCTGACCGGCATGCACCCGCAGACTCTGCGCGTCTACGAGTCCAAGGGCTTGGTGAACCCCCAGCGCTCGGGCGGCAACACGCGTCTGTATTCGCGTGCCGATATCGAGCGCCTGGAGCTCATCAACCAGCTGACTGACGAGGGCATCAACCTTGCCGGCGTGGTGCGCATCCTCGATATGAAGGAGCGTGCCGAGGAGCGCGAGCGCGAGAACGAAAAGCTCCGCGCCCGCGTGCGTCAGCTCGAGGACGAGCTGCACGAGTATAAGATGCAGAAGAAGATCACCGCCCTGGCCCCGCGCGACGGCTCGGTCAACCCCGAGCAAGTCATGCGCAAACTGCTGGGCACGGGCGGCGACCTGTAGGCACTCATTGGGGACAGACTTAAATGAGTACCTGCAGAATGAGAGTGGATAATCTCCCGTTTTTTGCCTGTTTGCAGGCTCAAAGTGGGAGATTATCCACTCTCGTCATTTGAGCGTCTAAGTCTGCCTCCCCAGGACCTAACTCGTCCTCTGCTTTACTGAGATAAAGTGAACGCAGAGATTCGTAACCCACTCGCAACCGTTCTATGGCACGATATTGAACGAATGTATGCTATGCGCCCAAATCTTTTGGGCAGAGTGGGAGACAGTATGGTCAAGCTGTACGAGGACGGCATCTACCTGCGCGGCGGCAGCGAGGTTGTGCCTGCGGCCGAGGCTGCCGAGCGCGGTATTACGCAGACACCCGAGGATGCCAAGCGCGGCACCATCGCGTATTCGATCCTCCAGGCACACAATACGTCGGGCGACCCCGAGGCACTCAAGATTCGCTTCGATGCCATGGCGAGCCACGACATCACCTTTGTCGGCATCATCCAGACGGCGCGCGCTTCGGGCATGGAGCAGTTCCCGCTGCCTTACGTGCTCACCAACTGCCATAACTCGCTGTGCGCCGTGGGCGGCACCATCAATGAGGACGACCACGTCTTTGGCCTTTCCGCAGCCAAGAAGTACGGCGGCATCTTCGTTCCGCCGCACATCGCCGTCATCCACTCCTTTATGCGCGAGAACTTCGCCGGTTGCGGCAAGATGATCCTGGGTTCCGACTCGCACACCCGCTATGGTGCCCTGGGTACCATAGCCGTGGGCGAGGGCGGCGGCGAGTTGGCAAAGCAGCTGCTGCGCGACACCTACGATGTCGCCTATCCCGGCGTCGTGGCCATCTACCTCACGGGCGCCCCGCGCCCCGGCGTCGGCCCGCACGACGTGGCGCTCGCCATCATTCGCGCCGTCTTTGCCAAGGGCTACGTCAAGAACAATGTCATGGAGTTTGTGGGCCCGGGCATCGCGAGCATGACGACCGACTACCGCAACGGCGTTGACGTCATGACCACCGAGACCACCTGCCTGTCGAGCATCTGGGCCACCGACGAGGACACGCACGCGTTTTTGACCATGCACGGCCGCGGCGACGACTATCGCGAGCTCAAGCCCGCCGATGTCGCCTACTACGACGGTTGCGTCGAGGTCGACCTGTCGAGCATCAAGCCCATGATCGCACTGCCGTTCCATCCTTCCAACGGCTTTGAGATCGACGAGCTCAACGAGAACCTCGAGGACATCCTGCACGAGGTGGAGCTCGAGGCCGCCAAGATCGGCGAGGGCAAGACGCACTTTAGCCTGCTCGACAAGATCGTCGACGGCAAGCTGCACGTGCAGCAGGGCGTTATCGCCGGCTGCTCGGGCGGCAACTATGACTCCGTGGTCCAGGCTGCCCGCGTGCTCAAGGGCGCCAATACCGGCTGCGGCGAGTTCTCGCTGTCGGTCTATCCCACGAGCCAGCCCGTGGCGCTCGAACTTACACGCCGCGGCTACATCTACGACCTCATGGAGGCCGGCGCAATCGTGCGCACGGCATTCTGCGGCCCGTGCTTCGGCGCCGGCGACACGCCCGCCAACAACGGCCTTTCGATCCGTCACACCACGCGCAACTTCCCCAACCGCGAGGGTTCCAAGCCGGGTAATGGCCAGCTGAGCGCCGTGGCCCTGATGGACGCCCGCTCCATTGCGGCAACGGCTGCCAACGGCGGCGTCCTGACGCCGGCGACCGACCTGCCCGAGGACACTTGGGACGAGGCCTGCGAGTACACCTTTGACGACGCGCCGTACAAGAAGCGCGTGTACTGGGGCTTTGGCAAGGCGGAGCCTGCCGACGAGCTGGTCGAAGGCCCCAACATCAAGCCGTGGCCCGCGATGGAGCCGCTCGGCGACGACATCCTGCTCAAGGTTTGCTCCAAGATCATGGACCCGGTCACCACGACCGACGAGCTCATTCCCTCGGGCGAGACGAGCTCCTTCCGCTCCAACCCGCTGGGCCTGGCTGAGTTTACGCTGAGCCGCCGCGACCCGGCCTACGTGGGTCGCTCCAAGGAGGTCGACGCTGTGGAGAAGCGTCGCGTTGCCGGCGAGTCCGCGGGCGACCTGGCGGCGTTCGATGCCGAGCTTGCCGGTGTGTTTGAGGCGCTGGCCGGCGCGGGTGTCGCGGCCGATGCCAAGGCGACCGAGTTCGGTTCCATGATTTACGCCAAGAAGCCTGGCGACGGCAGCGCCCGCGAGCAGGCCGCGAGCTGCCAGCGCGTAATTGGCGGCCTGGCCAACATCGTCCACGAGTACGCCACCAAGCGCTATCGCTCCAACGTGATGAACTGGGGCATGGTGCCCTTCCAGATGGAGGCCGAGCCCAACTTTGAGGTGGGCGATTACGTCTTTGTTCCGGGTATCCGTGCCGCGCTCGATGGCGACCTGAAGGACATCGCCGCCTACGTGGTGCGCGCCGATGGTGCGGTCGAGCAGATTGAGCTCTACATTGCCGATATGACGGCAGAGGAGCGTGCCATCGTCAAGGCCGGCTGCCTGATCAACTACAACAAGTTCAAGGCCGCTGCCGAGTAGCGCACTTAATTGTCCGCCCGGGGCTTACCCTTTCCCGCCCGCTCACGCGCTTCGCGAGGGCCGCGTTCGGGAAAGGGTAAGCCCCGGGCTACATTTCTGCGTTCTCGTTGGGTCTTGAGGGACGCTAATAAATAGACTTGCTTGATGCCGCCTCTGTTATCGGGGCGGCTTCTTTTTGGACCACCACAAAGGTGCCTGTCCGGCGGGTTCTTATTTCGATGGGGTCCAGGTTATCTCATCGTCAAATAGCCAAGTGCGTGCTGAGCCGCTGTCGCGCGCTGTCTGTGGATCGGGCTCGCAGGTTTGTTCGTAGGCATCCTCGGTACACCGATCCATAAAATCGACGACTGCCGTCTGGTCGCCCTCCATGACGTAGATTACGTCGCCATCCGAGATATAGACCCCCGGCCCTTCATTGTCCACATAGCCGGGGTCGTATGAGACGTTGCACAGTCTGCTCCCGTTTGCCGCATCGAGTTCAAGGGTCGAATAATACCCGCCATTCATTTGGCTGTTCTTGGCTCGATATATTGCGGCGCCGTACCACCGCTTAAACGTCTTGCCTTTGAGCAGCTTGGCTGCCTTACCGATAAGCTGCTCATCTTTGGTATAGCGCTTGGCCCCAAGTTCGATACGGGGATAGTTGCTGACCCCAAGCGCTGCGGGCGTACCGTCAAAATCGACGGTGATCGAATCGGGTTTGACGATATCGGTGAGGATTTCGATGGGATAGCTTACGGTCTCAATCACCGCCTGCGTTGCAGAGGCGGGGAGAAATGCGAGATAGATAATGCCCACGCCGACTGCGGTAATCGCAAACGCTAAGACGAGTAGGCCGATATAGGTGGAGCGTTTCACGGTGGGGCACCTCGCAAACAGTATGCAATCATTAAGATAAATGATACCATCTTACGGCAATATTCAAAAGCAAGCGACCGCCCGGAATGAGGGGGCTGAAAGGCCCCATTGGACTTCGATTTGGGGTCGCCAAACGTAGGCTGGGCTTGATGCCGCCTCTTGTAATTGGGGCTGATTCTTCTCTGGACCACCATAAAGGGGGCAGGCGCCTTTGTGGTGGTTTCATTGGTCTCAATCTGTAACAGCTGGGCTGCAAAAAGCGGGTTTGGTGTTACAGGTTGAGATTTTCGGACGGGGCTCCGCGGTTAATCTCGATCTGTAACATCTGGACCCCAATTTGCCGAGTAGTTGTTACAGATTGAGACAAACGGTTGCCGTCGATCGCTTCATCTAAATCTGTAACACCTGGGACCGAAAAGGGCCGCCGGATGTTACAGGTTGAGACAGCGGGGTGTGTTGGAGCGAAAACCACCACAAAGGCCCCTTGCGGTGGTTTTTGAGGGGCCAAATGTTTTCCTGTTAGAGTCCAACGCGGACTGTTGGCACCTTTAGTTGTTAGCGGCGGGAAACGGCCGCATGATTAAATAGTTGAACTATTCTCACTACTTTCACTATTTGCACTATTGATACTATAATCACGATAACGACGACAGTAGGAAGGTGGGGACATTGAAGCGCACGATAATCAACCCGTTTAAGCCGACCGCTGGCGCTGAACCTCCGGTCCTTATCGGACGCGAGCGGGTTATTGATGATTTTAGGGACGGCATCGAAGAAGGCGTGGGCGCCCCCGGAAGGCTCATGCGCATTACCGGCCCGCGCGGGTCGGGCAAGACGGCGCTGTTGACAGAGCTCGGCGATATTGCGAAGTCGTATGGTTGGCGCGTGGTTGACGTGACTGCGGCGGGCAGTATCGTCGACGCCATCCAACATGAGCTCGCACGCACCTCGGACAATACCGAGCTTCATTTAGAAGCAAGTCTTGGTGTGGTGAAAGCGGGCGTATCTAAGTCCTTGACCTGGCTTGAGACGTTGCGGGGCGTCTTGACGAGCGTGGCGTCGCGGGAAACGCAACATGGTGCCGGTCTGCTGGTGACGGTCGATGAAATACAGGATGCGGATGCTGATGACGTGCGGCTCGTTGCAGCGGCCGTGCAGCACCTTATCCGCGAACGCAAGAATATCGCGTTTGTATTTGCTGGCTTGACCATGGGCGTAATGGACCTCATCAACGGCCGTGCCCTTACATTTCTACAACGAGCTAAGGCTGAGGAGCTCGCCTCGATTCCGCTGTCGGATGTTTCGGATTCGATGGCTTCAACCGTGGAAGGTGCCGGTTTGCACTTGGATGGCAAGGCGCTTGAAATGACGGCTTGTGCTACGAGGGGATATGCGTATCTCGTGCAACTCGTGGGCTATCGCGTATTCGCGAATGCGCGCAGGCATGCCGACCGCGATGCATCGATTTCACTTGAGGATGCCCAGAAGGGCATTGAAGATGCGTATGGGGAGTTTGAGGGCTCCGTGCTCGACGTTGCCCTTGCCGATTTGCCGCTTCGCGCGATTGAGTACCTCATTGCCATGGCCAAGCATGAGGGGAATGTGCCGACCAAAGAGATCGCAGCGGGGCTCTCCTTGCCCCCTGCGAGCCTGACAGCGACACGACGGCAACTTATCAAGGCACAGGTTATCGATGCGCCCTCACGTGGCATGGTGAGGTTCTCGATTCCATTGCTGCGCGAATATCTGCTTAAGAGCTCGAATGAAATCCTATCAAGATATTGATATTTGTCGGATAGCTTGAAGGGGCCAAAAGCCAACGTCAGAGACTAAAAACGGCCTTCAACGCCGGCGATTGGTCCCTGCCAACCCAAAGAAGCCGCGGCAGGGATGGTTCCTGCGGCGGCTTCTTGCATCGTAGGGCGGAAATGATCGCCGAAAACCACCACAAAGGGGACGGGCACCTTTGTGGTGGTGGGGAGCGAGCTCGATGTCGCCGTTCGGGTTGAGCAACATTTCAATGAAAACCTCTACAGGATTTCGTCCGGGCTGGCGGATTTGGTCGTTTTGGGGATGCCGAGTTTGGACGATGCGAAATCGTCAACATTGTCCTTGATTCCATCTTTAGTGAAGACGGTGACCGTATAGGTGCTGTGCCCAAATTCGCTTTTGTCGCGTATCGCCCAGGCCTGCCAGTAGGCAGCTCTGCCTCGCTCTCTGATTTTTCCTATGCGGCGGAGTTCTGTTCGCTTTAATTTCTGGTCGCTGTCGACGGTTCGGCCGACCTCATCGGTGAGCCCGCACTGTTCAAGCAGTTTGTCGAGGACTTGGTTCATGTGACGCTCATCGGTGTTTGGAGCATAGTCGTAAGCGAGGGTGATGGAGGCAAGGGGTTGGTCATCGATCAGATAGTTCATCGCTTGAGGTTCAAGGTTGAAGTAGGGAGAACGTCCGTCGACCTGACCGAGCAGCGGCAGCTTTGACCGCCAAAGCCCGGTGGGAATTGCAACTTCGTAGAGCACACCGCGGCAGATAAAGGAGAGCGAGGTGGCACGCGAGCCGGCGTCGACCATCCCGCACAAATCGAAGGGCGAGGCGATACCCAGGGAAAAGGGTGTGACGACGATAAGAAAGAGCATCACGATGGGTATGGCGAGAATGGCAATGACGTTGCGAGCAGTAGAATAAGACGACTTCATATCTGCTCCTTGAGACGAAGAGCTATCAAGAACGAGAGAAATGAATATGCTTTAATCACAGTTCATTTTAACCTCAATACGAGCAGGAATAACGGATATTAGGAGCGAGCTCGATGTTGATGTGGACCAACACAAAGGTGCCTGTCCCCTTTGTGGTGGTTCCGTTTGTCTCGATCTGTAACAGCTGGGCTGTTAAAAGCGGGCCTGGTGTTACAGATTGAGATTTTTGGGCGGGGCTCCGCGCTCCATCTCAATCTGTAACACCTGGGACCGAAAAGGGCTGCCAGATGTTACAGATTGAGACAGTTGGGTTCCACGGTCGCGCCGGACCGACACTCTCAAGTCCTATCTTTCAGTCACTCAGAAAATCTTATATATAGAGACTTAGATTTGTGTATAAGATCGCGCAAAGCTGGCAACAATACTTCTCGAACAACGTGAAGCCGCCCCGTAGGGCGGCCGCCCCAAGAGAGGTGATTCCATGAGAATCGATAAGCTAGCAATGACGTCGCGCGAGGCGTTGCAGACTGCCATGGGCATCGCCGCCGACGCACAGGCCGGCGCGGTGGAGCCCATCCACCTGCTGTCCGCCCTGCTCGGTGCCGGCGAGCGCAACATTTCCGTGATCATCGAGCGCATCGGTGCCGACCCGGTCCAGCTTGCGCGCGCCACACAGGATGCCATCGACCACGCGCCCAAGGTTTCGGGCGAGGGCCAGCAGATGGGTCTTTCCAATGAGCTCGTCCGCGTCATCGAGAAAGCCGAGAAAAAGGCCACCAAGATGGGCGACAGCTTTGTGGTGACCGAGCATCTGCTGATGGCGCTTGCCGAGGACAAGGGCGACGCGGGCCGTGTGCTGCGCGACGCCGGCGTTACCAAGGAGCGTATCGAGCAAGTCTACGAGGAGCTGCGCGGCGATGACCGCGTGACGTCTGCCGAGGACAAGACACAGTTTGAGGCGCTGGAGCAGTACGGTCGCAACATCTGCGACCTCGCCCGCGCCGGCAAGCTCGACCCGGTCATCGGCCGTACCGACGAGATTCGCCGCACCATCCAAGTCCTGTCCCGCCGCACTAAGAACAACCCCGTGCTCATTGGCGAGCCGGGCGTCGGCAAGACGGCCATCGTCGAGGGCATCGCCCAGCGTATCGTGGCCGGCGACGTGCCGAGCACCCTGCGCGATCGCGACCTCATCGAGCTCGACATGAGCGCGCTGGTCGCCGGCGCCAAGTATCGTGGCGAGTTCGAGGACCGCTTGAAGGCCGTGCTCAAGGAAGTGCAAAAGTCCGAGGGCAAGGTCATCCTGTTCATCGATGAGCTCCACACCATCGTGGGCGCGGGTGCCACCGAGGGCTCCATGGACGCCGGCAACATCCTGAAGCCGGCGCTTGCCCGTGGCGACCTGCACGCGATCGGAGCGACTACGCTCGACGAGTACCGCAAGTACATCGAGAAGGACGCGGCACTCGCCCGTCGTTTCCAGACTGTTATGGTGAGCGAGCCTACCGTCGAGGACACCATCTCCATCCTGCGTGGCCTCAAGGAGAAGTACGAGATCTTCCACGGCGTGCATATCACCGATAGCGCGCTCGTGGCAGCTGCCGACCTCTCCGATCGCTACATCGCCGACCGTTTTCTGCCCGACAAGGCCATCGACCTGGTCGATGAAGCGGCAAGCCGCCTGCGCATGGAGCTCGACAGCATGCCGGTCGAGATCGATGCCACCACGCGTCAGCTCACTCAGCTGCAGATTGAGGAACAGGCGCTCATGAAGGAGACCGACGAGGCCTCCAAGGAGCGTCTGGAGGCTCTGCGCCAAGAGATCGCTGAGGTCCAAGAAAAGCTCAACGTGCAAAAGGCCGGCTGGCTCAACCAGAAGAACGCTATCGACCACGTGCAGGAGCTCAAGGGGCAGCTCGACGAGGCCAAGAGCGAAGAGGAGCGTGCGACGCGCAACGGCGACCTGGGCCGTGCGTCCGAGCTGCGCTACTCCGTGATTCCGGGCCTGCAGCAGCAGATTCAGGATTCCGAGGCTGCGCTCGAGGCGCAAAAGCAGCAGGACGGCGAAGGCCTCAACGAACAGGTGACCTCCGATGAGATCGCTGAGGTCGTGAGCGCTTGGACCGGCGTGCCCGTCTCCAAGATGATGCAGGGCGAGCTCGACAAGCTGAAGGGCTTGGAGGGCGAGCTGCATAAGCGCGTCATCGGCCAGGACGAGGCGGTCTCCGCTGTCGCCGCGGCCGTGCGTCGCAGCCGTGCGGGTCTCTCCGACCCGGACAAGCCCATCGGCAGCTTCTTCTTCCTGGGCCCCACCGGCGTGGGCAAGACCGAGCTCGCCAAGGCGCTGGCCGAGTGCCTGTTCGATGACGAGCGCGCGCTCGTGCGTATCGACATGTCCGAGTACATGGAGAAGTTCAGCGTCCAGCGTCTGATCGGTGCGCCCCCGGGATACGTGGGTTACGACGAGGGCGGCCAGCTCACCGAGGCCGTGCGTCGTCGTCCCTACTCCGTGATCTTGCTCGACGAGATGGAGAAGGCTCATCCGGATGTCTTTAACGTGCTGCTGCAGGTGCTCGACGACGGTCGCCTGACCGATGGCCAGGGTCGCCAGGTGTCCTTCAAGAACACGATTATTATCATGACGTCTAACGTGGGCTCCAAGGCCATCGCCGATCTGTCCGGTAAGGACGAGGAGGAGATGCGCCATCAGGTCGACGCCGCCATGGCTCAGACCTTCCGCCCCGAGTTCCTCAACCGTATCGACGATATCGTGGTGTTCCATCCGCTCGGCATGGCGCAGATCGAGAAGATCGTCGACATCCAGCTTGCCGACGTCCGCGCGCGTCTGGCCAAGGAGCGCATGACGCTTGCCATCACCCCGGCGGCCAAGCAGATGCTCGCCGTGGGTGGCCTGGACCCCGTGTTCGGTGCCCGTCCGCTCAAGCGCCTGGTCCAGCGCGAGGTCGTGGACGCCATCGCCGCCGCCATCATCGACGGTACGGTGCGCGAGGGCGATCAGGTGACGGTCGATGCCGACAAGGACGGCGGCTTTACCGTCGTGTGCGACAACACGCCGTCTGCTACCTACGAGGTCCCCGACGCGCAGTAGGTTTTTGGCGCATGCCTTACAATCTGCCTTTTGAGCCGAACGCCAAGGGCGGCGGATCCAATGGGGTCCGCCGCCCTTTTTCGTGCGACAATCGATGATGCTGAACGGATGCGATGCAAGGAGCTATGCAGATGAAAGACGAGATCAAGACAAGCGCGCCGGCGACCGATGCTGCACCCGCCGCACCCAAGCCTGCGCCTAAGCCGGCACCCAAGCCGCGCGATCCCTACATCCGCGCCGAGAACGAGGACGACGACGGCTACGATCCTTATAGCGATCGTCGCCCCGAGCGCGAGCCCCTCTTCGAAGCTGACCCCTGGCGTTAAGTAGCTCATTTGGGACGGGGCTTTTTAGCTACTTTGTTTTCGGCTAGAGGCGTTCATGCCTGCCCCCCTCGGCCGCTCGATATCCTCCGGGAGGGGCCACTAATAGAAAACTTGCTTATCCATTAATCAAGATACGCATAATCTTGCTCTCCTGCTAATCAAGAATCGTTATAATCTTGATTAGCAGGAGAGCAAGATTGGAGAATTATGGCATTCAACGACTTGGTGGCCCAGAAAATAAAGGACTTTGAGCAACAAGGAGTTCCACAGGTCTTTGAGCGCGACCTTGATCTGGGAAACCCGCAGGAACCCAAGCGCGACAACATCGTAAATGTGATTGTGGGAGCCCGTCGTTGTGGAAAGACGTATCGCCTGTATCAGGAGATGCAGCGGCTTCAGGGTCAAGGTATCGAGCTTGACCGGATGCTTTATTTCAATTTTGAGGATGAGCGCTTGCGTCCGTATGAGCCGTCGCTGCTAGCGGACGTGCTCGATACATTCTATGCGCTCTATCCTGCTGCACGAGGCGAGGGTGCCTACATTTTCTTCGACGAAATCCAGGAAATTCCCGAATGGGGTGCGTTTCTGCGGCGTGTGGTCGATACGGAGAAAGCGACCGTCTACGTGACGGGATCTTCTTCTAAGATGCTGTCCTCGGAACTTAAGAGCGAGTTCAGGGGCCGCTCTCTTGTGCGAGAGCTGTTTCCGTTGAGTTTTTCGGAATACATCCGATATAAGACGGGGAGCGTTCCTGAGTCGGACGCACCCTTTTCATCGAGCGATACAGCACTGCTTCGACATCATCTGATCGGATATCTTGAGCGAGGGGGATTCATCGCGACGCTAGAGCAGACGCCCGCGGACGCGATTCAGCTGCTACAGGAATATGCGTCGCGAACGGTCGCCATGGACGTCGTTGAGCGCTACGACATCAAGAACCCTCGTTTGGCTTCACTGTTCCTGACGCGGTGTATGGCATCTTCGGCACGAGAGCTGTCAGTGAACAAGGTGTACAACGAGTTCAAAAGTAGGCAGATACCCGTCAGTCGTAATTCGCTCGGCGACTTACTTGAGTATTACGAGGACGCCTACCTGTTGTTTTCGGTGCCGGAGTTCACGCGCTCACTTGCAAATAATGCGCGGTCCGCATCTAAAGTCTACGCTGTCGATCCTGCGATGTTCGGAGCATTCTCTCCCGCATCGGCATTTGATCAGGGCCAGAGGCTCGAGACTGCGGTGTTCAATGCGCTCAGAAGAAGGACTCCAGCCGTGCGGTCCGGTTCGGTCTGCCGCCTGCTGATCAAAGAGAAGAATAAAAGCCATGAGGTGGACTTTGTGGCCGGGGATGCGCTTCTTATGCAGGCTTATGGCCTGATTCAGGTGAGTACGGATATGGCAAGCGAGAAAACGCGCGAGCGCGAAATTGCCGCGCTTGATGCCTCGATGGCCCAATTCGATCTTGGTGAGTCGACAATCGTTACCATGGATGAGCAGGCCGATATTCCATGCAAACACGGCGTGGTACATGCTGCGCCCGCATGGAAGTGGCTCCTTTCCTAATCGTCTATGGATTTGCGAGGCCAGGACTCAGGTGTCATGGTCCGCTAGTCCTGGGCCTTGATGCTCGGCAGGAGAATCTGGGCGAGGTAGTCGGTCTCGAGCTTGGTCGCAGCGTCGGCCTTGCCGTCTTTGCCGACCAGTACGTTCTTGATCTGGCTATAGGTGTAGCGGTTACCGGTCGTGAGCTCGACAAGCTCAATGGCCGTGTCCATGGGGTAGGTTGACACGGGATTCTGCGTCCGTCCGTTGATGGTCTGGGGCACCACGTACGGATAGACGGGGCCGCTGGCGTAGACGGTATAACCGTTGCCTAGGTTGGCCGCACCCAAAACCGTATCGCCTTCATCGGGCGTAAAGCTCTCGCCCTCGCGCACCGCGACGAGCGTCACAATCGGCGTATCGCTGTCGCCGGCAAGATAGATGCATAGCGTGCTGCCATTTTGCCAAGTCTCGACCTTGCCGTACCACTCGACGGGGATATCGAGCTGGTAGAGGTCGGTTGCCTTGTGACGGGCGTCGGCATCACGGGCCGCCTGTGCCTTTTGCGCGCTCACGGCATTGACGGCGGCGTCGCGCCGCGCGGTTGCCGCCTGCTGGAGCACCTTGGCGGTGGCGGAGGAGCTCGCGCCTCCCTCCTCGGCATATTTGGCGGCGGCATCGATCTGGTCGTCGGTTACCGTGTCGGCCGAAGGCACCTTGAGCTTAAAGGTGACCTGGGCACTTAAATCCTGTCCATCGCTCTTAACGGTGACCTGCGTCTTGGTGGTCGGGACGGTATAGATGGTGCCGTCGGCCGCGATGGGGGAGGCAGCGATGGAGAGCGTGTAGTCACCGGGTAGTAGTTTGATGCCACGGCCGTGCTCGTCAACATAGAGTGTTTCGCTTACGGAGGATCCGTCAGAATCCTGGCCACTTACCTGTACGGGAATCTTGGAGCCGGTGGAACAGTCGAGCCCCGCGGCATGTACGCCAATCTGCACCGACATCATCGTGTGGGCATTGGCGGCGACAGCGGCAGCCTGCTCTTGCTGATATCCGTTCCAGGCAGCATAGCCTGCACCACCGGCGACGAGCGCGACGGCCACGACACCGGCGACCATCAGATTGCGGCGCTTGGGCGACATCTTGCGATGGCGAACCTCGGCCTCGCGTGCCGAGGGGACGGACGGAAGGGGAATATCGCCCATGGCGATGGTCTCGTCCACGGCTGGTGCGGAACCCAGGCCAGGAAGCTCGCGGGTCAGCGAATCCTCGGCCGGCAAGCTGTCAAGCAAGACGGTTTCCTCGCCCGTGTCGGATTCGAGCTGATTGCCGGCCTCGCTTTCGGTGTCTTCGTGACCTGCCTCATCTTTGGCAGGCTCAACGTCGTCTGCATCCTGATCATCGGACTGCGCCTCGGCTTCCGGCTCATCCTGCACACCAACGCCCGAATCGTCAAACGCAATCTCATCGAGTGAAATCCGGTCTAAGCTCTCCAAGGCCTCAGCGCAAGCTTCTGCATCTTGGGTCGCATCCTCTTGGCCCATCGTCTCATCTTTCATATATCCCCCAAGCTCAATATCGGGACAACAATGTACCCAAAAACAAGGTCATATAGAGCTGTCAGGCGATCGGAAATCTGATTTTATCTGTGCGAGAGGTTTTGAATGTGTGTGCGAATGGAATATGTGCGTGAATGCGCGCAACAACAAAAAGCCCCGGAAAGCGGGCGAATCGCTTTCCGGGGCTGCGCATGACGCGCGATTGCGGTATCGGCTAAGTTTGCCTACATTCAAATGTGGACAGAATAAACATGTTACTCGGCGTGTGCGTAATCCACCTTGGCGCGGCGAGCGGTAGCCTTCTCCCAATCGCTGGTGCCCTCAAAGACATCCTGCTTGTAGGGATTGCGGCCGAGCTTCTTGGCGCGGTAGGCGATGTAGATGATCGCGGCGATGTTGGCGACCAGTGCGGCGATCGAGACCGCAGTAGCGGCGCTGGGGTCGAGCGTGGAGTGGGTCACAAAGATGGACTCCTCCTGGAAGTACGGGAACACCTGGGCAAACATGCACCAAATGGCCAGCGTAAAGGCGCGGTTCTGGATCCAACCGCCCTTGTTCCAGATAAAGGCGGCGACGGTGGGCGCCAGCAGCAGCGCAAAGCCGCAGAACCAGGAGTGGGCGGGCAGGCAGTTGTAGGTGTAGCAGAAGTTCCAGATATCGTAGGCGATGATGTAGACCCAGGTCATGTCGGGCCACAGCATGTCGGTCTTGTCCTCGGAGGCGTAGACGCTCCACCAACCGGTCATGCAGAAGATGTTGATGATACCGGCGATGCCGTTGAACACGTTGTTCCAGCCGGCAAGCTGCGTAGCACCTTCGGAGGTGACCCAAGTGGACTGGCCCAGGACAAAGAAGTGATAGGCGCTCTCAAAGTCGGACACGACGGCGATCATGATGTTGATGGCGACGATCACAAACGGCCACGCGCGGAACCAGTGCGCCTTGCCGATCTTGCCCCACTGATACTTAATGGCGATGAAGCCCCAGCAACCGGCCAACGCCGCGTAGACCTTGGCGTAGTGGAACCAGCTGTTCTGGTACACATGGGTGGGGTTGGTGAGCGCCCACTCGGCGCCCTGCGAAACGCCGATGGCGATAGCGACGCAGTAGATGGTCATGGCCAGCGGAGCCACGCCAAAGATGATTGCCGCGCCCAGCTTGGTGCGGCGGCCGACCTCGTTGAGCACGATCAGGCCAATAAAGACCATGGCCCAGCCGGCCCAGTGGATAAGGGTATCGCTACCCCAAACATCGAACAGCATGCTGCTCTCCTTTCACACGCCCGCGGCCCCTCTTCTGATCGCGGGCAGTTTGGCCAAATGTCGTCAGTTCTGGGGCTTGCGCTCCGGATACTTGGCGGTATAGCCCTCGATGTGGAGTGTCGAGGCGATGATTTCCTTGACCGTCTCGTCGGGCACATCGGGGTGCGTGCGGATATACATCAACAACCCCATAATGAGGGTGTAGAACGTCTCGTAGACATGGTCGATGCGTAGCTCATGATGGGCGACAAAATCCACCACGGTGGTATCGCAGATATACTGCGCCACGCGCTGGACCACGTTGTGCAAAAAGCCGCCGTAGAGCGCGCCGCTGCTCGAGGTGAGCGTGCTCGGCAACTCGTGGCCGCTCACGACCAGGCGCTTAAAGAGCGGAGCAACGGTGTCGAGTGCGCCTTCGATGTCGCCAACCGTGCGGCTGGCGTTCCACTGCTCGAGCTCGGCGATAAAGCCGTCGATTGCCTCGTCCATAACGGCGGTGACGGCGGCATCCATATCGGCAAAGTAGTGGTAGAACAGCGAACGCGTGCAGCCAGCCCGCTTGGTCACGGCCGATACCGAAAGATGGGACACACCAAGCTCGGCGCTCACGGCGCGCACAGCGGCGAGGATCTCGCGACGGCGCTCGTCGCCCGTCAGGCGTTTTGCCGCGCTATCGGATGCGGGGACGGCATCGACCACAGAGATATCTGCTGCGTTGTTGCCCATGTTTTGCCGCCTTTCATCCTCTTTTGCCTGACCGTTCGCCTAACAGTCTTGAATATTGTTGACGGTTCGTCAATACTATTTTTGACACAATGTCAACAATGGCGGGTGAAAGGCATGGGGGCATGCCCGGCCTGCAAAAAAGAGGGGCGCTGCGGTCTCGCCGGGCTGTGGCAAGAGAAGGGACGACTATGATTCTCAACGGACCGGGGATTAGCTATACCGAGCCCGATATCGGCGCGGAGTTCGTGCCGCCGATACCGGAGCATCCGCGCGAGGCCATCGTCAAACTGTGTGAGCACTGCACCAACCGCCTGCTGCACCGCGACGAGCTGCTGGGCTACGAGTACTGGTCGTTTGCCGAGGCCGCAACCGACGAGCAGGCCGAAGTGCTCTGCAAGATGAAGATGCGCCGTCCCTATACGCTGCCCGAGATGGTCAAGCTCACCGGCATGCCCGAGGCCGATATCGAAAAAATGCTCGACGACATGAGCTACACGGGTCTGCTCGAGTACAACTGGGAAAACCCCGAGCGCGCCAAGCAGTGGGTGCTGCCCATGCTGGTGCCGGGTTCCGCCGAGTTCCTCAACATGCGCGTGAGCCAGCTCGAGGAGCATCCGGTCTATGCCAAGTTCTTTGAGCAGGCGTCCAAGGGACCGCTGTCCAAGGCCACGCCGATGGTGCCGCCCGGCGGTGCCGGCATCGGCATGCATGTCATTCCGGTCGAGAAGGCCATCGATGCCGCGAGCACCTCGGTGCCGATCGAGCATATCGAGCATTGGCTCGACAAATACGAAGGTAAGTATGCCGCTAGCACCTGCAGCTGCCGCGCGAGCCGTCGCGTGATGGGAGAGGGCTGCGCCGACGACCCGGCCGATTGGTGCATCGCCGTGGGCGATATGGCCGACTACGTGGTCGAGACCGACCGCGGCCATTATGTGACGCGCGAGGAGGTCTACGACATCCTGCGCCAGGCCGAGGACAACGGCTTTGTGCACCAGATCACCAACATCGACGGTGAGAACAAAATCTTCGCCATCTGCAACTGCAACGTCAACGTGTGCTACGCCCTGCGCACTTCGCAGCTGTTCAACACGCCCAACCTGTCGCGCTCGGCCTACGTCGCCAAGGTCGAGAAGGACAAGTGCGTGGCCTGCGGTCGCTGCGTTGAGGTGTGTCCGGCCGGCGCCGCCAAACTGGGCCAGAAGCTCTGTAGCAAAAAGGCTGGCGGACAGGTGCCCGAGTATCCGCGCCAGGAGCTGCCCGATGCCACCAAGTGGGACCACACCAAGTGGTCGCCCAACTACCGCAACGACAACCGTATCGAGACGCATGAGTCCGGCACCGCTCCCTGCAAGACGGCCTGCCCCGCGCACGTTGCCGTTCAGGGCTATTTGAAGCTCGCGGCGCAGGGCCGCTATGACGAGGCGTTGGCGCTCATCAAGCGCGAGAACCCGTTGCCCGCTATCTGCGGCCGTGTGTGCAACCGCCGCTGTGAGGATGCCTGCACCCGCGGTCGCGTGGACGAGGCCGTGGCCATCGACGAGGTCAAGAAGTTTATCGCCCAGCGCGATCTGGATGCCGCGACTCGCTATGTCCCACCTGTGGTGACCCCGACGCGTGCCGGCGGCTTCGACCAGAAGATCGCCATCATCGGCGCCGGTCCGGCCGGTCTGTCCTGCGCTTTCTATCTGGCCGAGAAGGGCTACAAGCCCGTCGTGTTCGAGAAAAACGAGCGCCCGGGCGGCATGCTCACCTACGGCATTCCCAGCTTTAAGCTGCAGAAGGACGTTATCGAGGCCGAGGTCGAGGTCATTCGCCTGATGGGCGCCGAGTTCCGCTATGGCGTGGAGGTCGGTCGCGATGTGACGCTCGACGAGCTTCGCGCGCAGGGCTTTAAAGCCTTTTACGTGGCCATTGGCTGCCAGGGTGGCCGCCTTGCCGGTATTCCGGGCGAGGATGCCGAGGACGTGACCGTGGCCGTCGACTTTTTGCGCGAGGTCAACAGCGGCAAGATCGACGCGCTGCCCGGGCGCACCATCGTGGTGGGCGGCGGCAACGTGGCCATCGATGTCGCGCGCAACGCCTGCCGTCTGGGTTCCGAGCACGTTGAGATGTTCTGCCTGGAGAACGAGGTCAAGATGCCTGCCAGCGAGGAGGAGCGTCGCGAGGCCATTGAGGACGGCGCGCACATTAGCTGCGGCTGGGGCCCCAAGGAGATTCACCTGGACGAGGCCGGTCGTGTGTGCGGTATCACCTTTAAGCGCTGCACGCGTGTCTTTGACGACGAGGGCCGTTTTGCGCCCGAGTATGACGAGAACGACTTGCGCCGTGTCGATGCCGACCGTGTCGTCATGTCGATTGGCCAGTCCATTGTGTGGGGCGACCTGCTGGCTGGCTCCAAGGTGGAGCTCGGCCGCAGTCAGGGTGCCCTTGCCGATCCGCAGACGTACCAGACCGCCGAGCCCGACATCTTTGTGGGCGGCGACGTCTACACCGGTCCCAGCTTTGCTATCGACGCCATCGCCGCCGGTCACGAGGCCGCCGTGTCCATCCATCGCTTTGTGCAGCCGGGCTCCACGCTCACCATCGGCCGCAACCAGCGCCGCTACGCCGCGCTCGACCGCGACGATGTCGTGATCGAGAGCTATGACAACGCGAGCCGTGAGGTTGCCCACGTGGACCACGAGCGCGAGAAGGCCGCGCCCTTCAGCGAGTACGTCGAGACCTTTAACGAAGAGCAGGTGCGCGCCGAGACCGCCCGTTGCCTTGGCTGCGGTGCCTCAATCGTCGACCCCAACAAGTGCATCGGCTGCGGCCTGTGCACCACCAAGTGCGCGTTCGATGCCATCCATCTGGATCGCGATCGCCCCGAGTGCTCCACGATGGTCAAATACGAGCAAAAGCTCCCGAGCCTGGGCAAGTACGCGCTCAAGCGTGCGATCAAGATCAAATTCGGGAAGAAGTAAGAAACGCAACAAGCAGGAGAACGGCGCAGAGAGCGGTTGGACAGCGAGCGAGTCCCAGGCGTGGCGAGGTGCCTTGAAAGAGGAGGGCATAGGGCTTTTGCCCATGCCCGACGATTGAAAGGCAGATCGCCCGTCTGGGGCTCGCGCAGCGTCAAGCCGACCGCCGTTCGGTAGAACGGCGGAAGGAATATAAAGTGCACGAGCTCGGGATTGTCTATCACATCATTCGCGATGTCGAGAATGTGGCGCGCGCCAATGGCGTGAGTCGCGTTTCGAGCGTGACGCTGCTCCTGGGCGAGGTCTCGGGCGTCGTTCCCGATCTGCTGCTTGATGCTTGGCGCTGGGCGGCAGATAAAAAGCCTATCACGCAGGGCGCGGAGCTTATTGTGGAGCCTGTCGAGGCCGTGACGCATTGCGAGGCGTGCGGCTGCGACTACGCGACGGTCGAGCACGGCAAGACCTGCCCCCATTGCGGTAGCGGCGAGACCTATCTGCTGCAGGGCCAGGAGGTCATGATCAAGCAGATCGAGACCCCCGACGAGGACCCGACAGACGCTGCCCCCGACGGCCTCTCCGATGCCCCCGATGCCGTCGACGCCGCCAACCCCCTCCATATCGCCTAACTTAGTCGTTGGGGACGTTCTTAAATGACTAGTCATTAAAGAACGTCCCCAACGATTACTTTGCTAGAGCATATTTCTTACCATTAGTCAAGCATCATCTGTTTAAACGAAATAGCCTCAACCCGAGCACATTTGTGTCTGTTTAAAACCGGCAATAATGAACAGCGTGCTCAATTCGGTCATGTAAATAGATCAGCTATCAATCCTCAGCAGCAAATCAGCCAAAATACTGGAATGTAATCAGCTTGTAACAAAACAAGACGTTTAAACAAATAATGCTACCTTTTGCAGTTTTTCAAACAATTCTGCTGTATTTGCAGCTATACTCCATAACTGTCGTGTAGGAATTACGTAGACAAAAAGGAGGTTATGTGATGGTAAGTATTGTTCTTGCTAGCCATGGTGACTTGGCGGCTGGAATCAAGCAGACGGGCTCGATGGTCTTTGGCGATCAGCCGTCTGTAGCCGTGGTCTCGCTCGAGCCGAGCATGGGCCCCGACGACTTCCGAGCCAAGGTCGAGGAAGCAGTCGCTTCCTTCGAGGACCAGGAGCAGGTGCTCTTCCTCGTTGATCTGTGGGGCGGCACGCCCTTCAACCAGATCAGCGGTCTCATCGAGGGCCATGATTCCTGGGCTATCGTCACCGGTGTCAACCTGCCTATGCTCATCGAGGCATATTCGCAGCGCTTTGACGCAAAGAACACTGCACATGCGATCGCAAAACATCTCGTGACTGAGGCTAAGGCCGGCGTGCGCGTCAAGCCCGAGTCTCTGGAGCCCGAGGAGAAGAAGCCGGCTGCGGCCGCCGCTGCTCCTGCGGGTGCCATTCCTCCGGGAACGGTCATCGGCGATGGGCACATCAAGATCGCCCACGTCCGTATCGACACGCGTCTGCTGCATGGTCAGGTGGCCACCACGTGGACCAAGCAGATCAACCCCAACCGCATCATCGTGGTCTCCGACGGCGTTGCTCACGACGAGCTCCGCAAGACCATGATCGAGCAGGCTGCCCCTCCGGGAGTCCACGCCAACGTCGTGCCTATCAAGAAGATGGCCGAGGTCGTCAAGGACACGCGCTTTGGCGACACCAAGGCGATGCTGCTGTTCGAGAACCCGCAGGATCTGCTCAGGGCCATCGAGGCCGGCGTCGACATCAAGGAAGCCAACATCGGTTCCATGGCCCACTCCAAGGGCAAGGTCGTCGTCACCAACGCTGTCGCCATGGGCGATGACGATGTCAAGACCATCGAGGCTCTCAAGGCCAAGGGCGTCAAGTTCGAGGTCCGCAAGGTTCCTTCGGATTCCTCCGAGGATCTCGACGCCATGTTGAAGAAAGCTAAGGCCGAACTGGCCGCTCAAGCATAGTAAAGGAGGGTCCGATACATGTCTGCAATCACTATTCTGCTTGTTGCGATTGTCGCGTTGCTTGCCGGTATGGAAGGCATTCTGGATGAGTTCCAGTTCCATCAGCCGCTCGTGGCATGCACGCTTATCGGTCTCGTAACCGGTCACCTTCAGGAGGGCATCCTCCTGGGCGGTTCGCTCCAGATGATGGCCCTTGGCTGGGCTAACGTCGGCGCCGCCGTCGCGCCTGACGCCGCTCTGGCCTCGGTCGCTTCTTCGATCATCATGGTGCTCGCCCTCAACGGTGGCGCCACCGATTCGGCCAAGGCCGTTACCGCCGCCATCGCCGTCGCCGTCCCGCTGTCGGTCGCTGGTCTGTTCCTGACCATGATCTGCCGTACCCTGGCTACCGCTATGGTTCACGGCATGGACGCCTGCGCCGAGAAGGGCGACTTCGCCGGCATCGAGCGTTGGCAGTACGCCGGCATCCTCATGCAGGGTGTTCGTATCGCCATCCCGGCAGTACTTCTGTGCATCATCCCGGCCGAGGCTGTTACCAACGCGCTTAACGCTATGCCCGATTGGCTGTCCGGCGGCATGGCTGTCGGCGGCGGCATGGTCGCTTCCGTCGGTTACGCCATGGTCATCAACATGATGGCCACCAAGGAGACCTGGCCGTTCTTCATCCTCGGCTTTGTCCTTGCTGCCATCCCTCAGCTCACGCTGATCGCCCTTGGCCTCATCGGCATCTCCCTTGCCCTCATCTACCTTGGCCTTAAGGATCTGGCCAAGCAGGGTGGCGGCATGGGCGGTGGCTCCGGTGACCCGCTCGGCGACATTCTGAACGATTACGAGTAGGAGGGGAGTGATACATATGGCAGAGAACAAGATTCAGCTCACCAAGGCTGACCGTAAGAAGGTTTGCTTCCGTCATCAGTTCCTTCAGGGCTCGTGGAACTACGAGCGTATGCAGAACGGCGGCTGGTGCTTCGCAATGATCCCTGCGATCAAGAAGCTCTACACCAGCAAGGATGACCAGATTGCCGCTCTTAAGCGCCACCTGGAGTTCTATAACACCCACCCCTATGTTTCCGCCCCCGTCATTGGCGTTACCCTCGCCCTCGAGGAGGAGCGCGCCAACGGTGCTCCGATTGACGACGTCGCCATTCAGGGCGTCAAGGTCGGTATGATGGGCCCGCTCGCCGGCGTCGGCGACCCCGCCTTCTGGTTCACCCTTCGCCCGATTCTGGGCGCACTGGGCGCTTCCCTGGCCCTGTCCGGCAGCATCGCCGGTCCGCTGCTGTTCTTCTTCGCGTGGAACATCATCCGTTACGCTTTCCTGTGGTACACGCAGGAGTTTGGCTACAAGGTCGGCTCCTCCATCGCCAAGGACCTCTCCGGCGGTCTGATGGGCAAGGTCACCGAGGGTGCTTCCATCCTGGGTATGTTCATCATCGGCGCCCTGGTCGAGCGCTGGGTGTCCATCTCCTTCACCCCGGTCGTCTCCAAGGTCACGCAGTCTGCTGGCGCCTATATCGACTGGGCCAACCTGCCCGCCGGTTCTGAGGGCATCAAGCAGGCATTGACGATGTACAGCTCTGTCGGTGCCACCGCACTCGACCCGGTGAAGGTCACCACGCTTCAGGCCAACCTCGATCAGCTCATCCCTGGCCTTGCCGCCGTGTGCCTGACCCTTCTGGTCTGCAAGCTCCTCAAGAAGAAGGTCAGCCCGATCGTCATCATCCTGGCTCTCTTCGCCATCGGCATCATCGGTCGCGTCTGCGGCTTCATGTAAGCACGCTTCGGCTTAAGACCGAGAGTTGCTAGGCAAGGGCTTTTGAGCCATTGAAACGGACCGCACCCGGTGGGTACACTGGATGCGGTCCGATTGTTTTTATTGGAGGGCGAGGCGCGTATGGCGCAATCTCAGAACAGCACGGTCGATCTGGCAACGCCGGCAACCTGCCTGATGGGGCTTACCAGTCACGGTAACGTAATGGTGGGCAATAAGGCGTTTGAGTACTATAACGAGCGCAATCCCGAGGACTTTATTCAGATCCCGTGGGACGAGGTCGACTATATTGCCGCCGAGGTTTTGCGCGGCACCAAGAAGATTACGCGTTTTGCCATCTTCACCAAGGACAACGGTCACTTTACGTTTTCGACGCGCGACGACAAAGAGACGTTGCGCGCGGTCCGCAAGTACGTCGACGAGGATAAGCTCGTGCGTTCGCCTGACTTTATCGATGTGACGGCTAAGGGCGCCAAGAGCATCCCCTCCCTCATCAAAGGCCTCTTCCACAAAGGCGACTAGCTCCTCATAAGTTGCGGTGAAATAGTTCCTAAATTCGACTTTAGATGCTTCTGGCAGGAACTATTCCACCGCAACTTCGTTTTGATCCGTCGCTTAGAAGCTGCGTCTTGGCCTTTTCCCTCAGACTGGGATGATGCTTCCCGTTGGGCTCGATTGGGAAAATCCATCTCAGTCTAAGCACCGATTCCGGGATGCAGTTTCCGGAACGCGCACGTCTGGGAAACCATATCCCGTTTCGAGCGGAAATTCCGGGCCTCAGCTTCCCAGAGAGGCTCCATTGGGAAAGCCTGGACCAGAATTCACCTGGATAGTGGGACGTGCTTTCCGGAAGGCTATTCCGCCGCAACTTCGAAGAGCTGCTATGCACCGTATGGCTGCGACATAAATCTGCTACACTAATACAACATGCCTCCGTAGCTCAGGGGATAGAGCACCGCTCTCCTAAAGCGGGTGTCGACGGTTCGAATCCGCCCGGGGGCACCAGGGAATATGACGGCGTCGCGAGAGCGGCGCCGTTTCTGGTTTGTGGGGGCCGCCGGCGGATTCGGGCCGTCGACACCCGCGTCACCAATTTCCCCGCGGGGGGAGTTTTCGAATCCGCACGGGGGAACCAGAGATATGCCGAGCCCGGTACCGCAACGGCGGCACGTCTTGATAGTTTTGGAAAGCTCGTCGTCGGTGCCCTAGCGCACTGCCGTTTTATGCCGATTCCGCCATGCCCACACTCTTCGCGAGGGTGAGGAGCGTGAATTGATCGGAGAGGGCCAACCACTCTGATAAAATCGTTTTCGCTGGCGGCAGTCCTCGTGCCGGGCAGAGCCCTCCATCCGATGGGAGGTGATGCCCATGACCGATTTTACCGCGCTCGTGAAGCTCCTGACCGCTATGGTCTCGCTCCTCACGGCCCTTGTCGGCCTTTCCAAGGCACTCAAGCAGGGTTCGAAGCCCAAAAAGAAAGGCCACCGTCGCTAAGACGATGACCTAACTTCGTTAAGCAACGGCTCTGCCCAGCTCTCTACAACTTGGGCTGCCGTCGGCACCATTTTACCCTCCTGACGAGGAATTCGTCCATATTTCAAAAAACAAATCTTACCTGCTATCGAACCCCTTGATTCTCATTTTCATTGCAACAGCCTCAGGACTCAGCGCAACGCGTTGCGCTCGGTGTCCCTATTTTCATAAAAGGCCCAGCAGTAGGACGCAAGCAAATTGGGCTTTTTGGTTTTAGAGATCGTGCCAGAGGAGTTGATTTCAGCCAGCTTGGCTAACATTGCAGCCATTGCTTCTGTCTTAGTCTTGCAGTGAACCGTATAAGTTGGGGCTCGTTTATTGCGCCCCGTTTCTTTGAATAGTTTTCAACAACTCATTGAGTGCGGTTTAGCTAAGGCTGTTAGTAATATGTTTGTAAAAGCGTAGGTGCAGCTAGCGGAGGTAAAAGACACAAACTGCCATGTTTATCTGCGATTATATGGTGTTCAATGACGCTGGATGAATGGTAGGGGGTAGCATTAAATCATATCTCCTAAAGCGGGTGTCGACGGTTCGAATCCGCCCGGGGCACCAGAGATATGCCGAGCCCGGTACCGCAACGGTGCCGGGCTCTTCTGGTCTTGAATGCGAACGGCCTTACCGTCCTTTATTTCGTGCAGATAATGATGCCCCCAAGAGATGGAACTCTTCGGATAAACTTTACTTTTATATCGCATCAGACAATAGCCCCAGTTAATTAATGGGATAATGGAGAACGACATATGAAAAAGAATAGAGGAGCAAGGGCGGTCTTTATCCCTCACACCTCGCCAAAAGGGGAAAGGATCATCGAATGAAGAGAAAGATGATCGGCCGTGCACTCCTCGCGTTTGCGTGTTCCGTGGTACTGCTTGCCGGCACGCTGGTGGGCTGCGGGGGTTCGGGTGCGGCGGGATCCGATGGCGAACACGAGGCAATAACCATCATGGCACCTTTCCGCAACGTCAGCGCGTTCAAGGACATGGTTGCCGAGAAGTACCCGGAGATCAACCTCGAGATCATCCCTTACAGCGGTAAGAACTACACTGCGTACGCCCAGGCATCCCTTAAAGCGGACGATATGTCGGACATCTACTTTGCGACCGTGTATGAGCCGAGCTATGAGCACGTGGGCGACAAGCTCATCGACTTGTCAGGCTATGATTTTACTGACAAATACACCGAGGCCCGCCTCCAAGACGTGACAGACAACGGTGCCATCTACATGCTGCCCACCTGCTACAGCTGTCTGGGCATTACCTACAACAAGACGCTGCTTAAAGAGCATGGCTGGGAGCTTCCCACTAACTAAAAAGAGCTCGAGGAGCTTGCATCCAAGGCCAAGGAGGCAGGCGTGAACCTCTGCCTCACCCAGATTCAGTACCCGGGCTTTGGCTTCCAGTATTGGTGCAACATCCTCGACACCAGCTTCTTCAACACCCCTGATGGCGTCCAGTGGCGTGCCGACTTCCTTGACGGCAAGGCCACGGTCGCAGGGTCTGAGGAGTTAAAGACGGCTATGGAGGACCTCGACAAGTGGCGTGACTTGGGCATGCTCAACGATGGGGGCGACCCTGTTAGTGATGATGTTACGAGGGAGGAGTTTGCCAAGGGCAACACCCTCTTCATGCTCGGCAACAACAACGACTTCTCCGACGGTGACACCACGGACGAGTTCGGCTTGATGCCCTATCTGTCAAAGGATGGCAGAGACAATGCCTTTATTCTGCAAACCACGAGTTATGTGGGCCTGAACAAGCATCTGCAGGATTCCGGTAACGAGCAAAAGCTCGAGGATGCCCTGCATGTGATGGAGGTTTTCTCCACGGTCGAGGGCATGCAAGCCTTCAACTCCGCGTACAGCGACTCCACGCTGCTGCCGCTCAAGGATTATACGCCCAAGGCCGACGGCTATTATGCGGAGATCTTGGACCAGCTCAACGAGGGCCTCACCGCTCCGTTTATATACTCTGGCTGGGAAGATCTCATCGTTCCCATCGGAAACGCAGGTCTAGACTACATCAAGGGTAAGGCCAGCTTGGCCGACTTCGAGACGGCAATCGACGACAGCCAGTCCCTCATTGTGGACAACAAGTCTCAGGTGTTCACCACGGTTACGAAGAAGCTCGATACGGACGTCTGCGCCAAGCTCGTCGGAATCTGCTTTGCCAAGGCGACGGACAGCGACCTGGCACTCATCTCAACCAACAAGTACTATCCCTACTCCGGCACCCGCGACGAGCTCAACGTCGACGGCGTGAGTGGTGCGCTCTTTGCCGGCGACGTTACGGACATGGAGATCTCCTCCATCGTCCCCACGGGTTGGACTGATAACATCAAGACCGTCACGCTTGCGGGCAAGCGCGTCAAGGACCTGATGGACTCCGGTTACGACCGTGCGGGCGATGGCAATGTCTACCCTTACGTGCTCGCCGCTCCGGAAGGCTTTAAGATCGACAACAACGCTACCTACAAGGTCGCCGTTGCGGGTGTGACCGATGAGGTGGCCAAGGAGGGCAATCTTGAGGACAGCGGCGTGCTCGGTCTGGATGCCATGAAAGAGTACCTGAGCAAGTTTGAGACCCTATCTCCCGCGGATGTAGCTTGGAACGATTAGTGCCGAATCATAACGATAAACAAAGAGGTCTGCGTTCGCTCGTGCTCAAGCGCGCGGATGCGGACTTCTCCGCAAAGCAAGCCAAAACGGTGTTCATGGTGTTTCTCGCCATCGTCATCGCGGGCGCCTTGCTGTTCTTGAATATGTACGGTCGCTACAACGATCGCGTGCTCTACGAGGAGCGTCTCAGCCAGATGGGCGAGGTGACCACGGAGCTCTTTGACGGCCTCGACGATATCATCGACAGCAAATGGCACGCCGTTGACACGCAGGTCAACAATCTGTGCGATGAGAGCCCGCAGGATGTGGAAGCACTCGTGTCCCTCATGGAGAGGCAGCACCGTTTGGCTAATCTTGGGGACGAGGGCACCGATATCATCATGGTTGACGACAAGGGGCGCTACTATACCCAGACGGGCCCCAAGGGGTCCATGCGGGAGATGGATCATCTGCTTGGCAATCCCGAGCGCATCAACTACGTGACCACTACGATGACGACCAACAAGACCTTGATGGTGTTTCTCGAGCGCCTTGAGCAGTCTGTTCGTCTGTCGCTTGGCGACGGCCAAGATACCAAGATCGTTTACGCCGGCCTTCTGTGCAATATGGAGGAGCTCGAGCCCTATTTCTCATGCGAGGCATATGACGGGGCGAACAACGTCATCGTTGTCGACAACGACGGCTCCAAACTCTTCAGCAGCAACAACAGCCCGATCAGGGGACACAACGCCTTCAGCGTCTTGAAGCAGATGCGGTACCTGCACGGCAGCTCCTTTGACAAGGCTGCCGCAGAGCTTGAGGCAAAAGGCGTCGCTTATTCGAACGCCGTTCTTGACGACGAGGAGTACTACTACGCCTTGAGTCGCATGGACAGCGCCGATTGGACGCTCGTCTTCCTGGTGCCGGCTCGCTATGTCGCGACAAATACCGTTGAGCTCGTCAACACGACGGTTAAGCTCGTCATGGGCTTTGCGTTTGCGCTCGTGACAGCATGCGCTGTGGCGATTTACATTGTCTTGCGTGCCAAGCAGCGCCAGGTGCTCGAGATCGAGCATAAGAACGCAGAGGGTCTCAAGCGCGTCAACGCCGAGCTCGACACCAAGAACGAGGAGCTTGAGTTTGCGGTGCGCGATGCCCAGGTGGCGCGCTCCCAGGCAGAGGCCTCCAACCACGCCAAGAGCGATTTTCTCGCCAACATGTCTCACGATATCCGCACGCCTATGAATGCCATCGTCGGCATTACAAATCTCATAGAGCACGGGACGACCAGCCCGGAGCAGCTTGCGGACTACATCCAGAAAATCAAGCTCTCGAGCAATCACATGCTCAGCCTTATCAACGACATCCTCGACATGAGCAAGATCGAGTCCGACAAGGTCGAATTGCAACTCGTGCCGGTGAGCTTGGCGGAGCAGATCAACCAAGTTGACAACATTATCCGTGCCCAAGCCTTGGGACGCCATCACGGGTTCCATATCTTCGTCAACGACCTGCGCCACGAGTATCTTGTTGCCGATGGTGTCAGGCTGCGGCAGACCATCCTTAACCTACTTTCCAACGCGGTCAAGTACACGCCGGACGGCGGTCAGGTCGAGCTCAGCATCACGGAGCTTAACAGCGGCGATGCCGACTATGCGCGCTTGCTTTTCGAGGTGACCGACACGGGCATCGGCATGGATGAGGAGTTCCTCAAGTACATCTTTGACCCGTTCTCCCGCGCGGAGTCCTCGGGTACGAACAAAGTCCAGGGTACGGGCCTGGGCATGGCCATCGCCAAGAACATTGTCGAGCTCATGGGCGGCAGCATCGAGGTCGAGAGCACACCGGGTAAGGGTTCGAAGTTTACGGTCGTCCTCGACTTGGCCATCGACAAGGACGCGAGCTACGACATCGGCGTGGGGCGGATGCTGCTTGTGTGCGGCGAGCAGCGTCTCCAGCGCAATGTCAGCATGCGCTGCGAGGAGGCCGGCATCGTCCTCGATGTTGCAAAGAGCGTTGAGGACGCATGTGCGGGCGCAGCTGCGCACATGGCAGACGTCATCCTGCTTGCAGGTTGTGTTGACGACCCTGCGCTCGGGGCGAGCATCGCGGCGCTGCGAGAGGCGGCAGGGGAGGACGGGCCGCTCGTCTTCTGCATCGACTATGCTCTGCGTGGGCAGGTCACCCAGCGCGTCGTGGCTGCCGGAGCCGATGGCTTCGTCTCGCGTCCGTTCTTCTTGGCGGAGCTCGAGGGCGTCGTGCGCCGCGTCTATGGCAGCACGGCGACGCCGACATCCGATACCTCTGTGCTTAACGGCATGCGCTTCTTGTGCGCGGAGGACAACCAGCTCAACGCAGAGATTCTCAGCGCGTTGCTCGAGATGAGCGGTGCGAGCTGTGAGGTCTGCCCCGATGGTGCAGCGATTGTCGAGCGCTTTGCCAGCGTCAAGCCCGGCGAGTTCGACGCCATCCTCATGGACATCCAGATGCCGAGGATGAATGGCTTGGAGGCGACGCGTGCCATTCGCATGGGTGCTAACCCGCTCGGTGCCGTCATTCCCATCATCGCCATGACGGCGAACGCGTTTTCCGAGGATGTGCGCAGCAGCCTGGAGGCGGGCATGACCGCGCACACCTCCAAGCCCATCGACATCAGCCTACTCGAGAAGACGATGGAGAAGCTTGTCGCTCCCCCCCCCCGATCCGGCGGCGATAGCTGACGAATAAGCGCCGGCAATGCACTGGCGCTAAGACAGGCCTCCGACGTCTACCTATATGCAAAACGCCCGCTTGCTGGGGGAGCAAGCGGGCGCCTGTGAGCGAATGTGTTTGCGGTGAGAGCTGGAATGAGCGGTGGGGTGGCGACTAGTTGGCCGTACCGGAATCGTTACCCGTACCCGAGCCCGAGCCTGTGCCCGAGCCTGAGCCCGAACCCGAACCTGAGCCCGAACCTGAGCCCGAACCCGAGCTAGAAAGTGCGACCGTCAGCGTAATCGTGCTGTCGGTGGATTGCTTACCGGTGGGGGAGACGCCCGTAACGGTGGCGTTCTCGTTGCCGTTCACAGGGTTGCCATTCTGGTCACAGAAGCTGATGTTGTAGAAACCGGCGTTGTTGAGCGCGGTGACGGCGGCGGAGATGCTCTTGCCGTACAGGTTGCCCGGGACGCTGGCCTTGCCGGACTTCTTGGCGATGACGACGGTGATCGTGGCACCGGGCTTCTGCTTGCCGCTGGGGTTCCAGCTAATTACGGTACCCTCGGTAACTGAGTCGTTTTCCTGATAGCTCACGTCGACGCCAAAGCCAGCCATGTCGAGAGCGTTGCGCGCCTGGGCCTCGGTCATGTCGGTCAGATCGGGCACCGAGGTGGTGTCCGGGCCGCTGGAGACCTTGTACGAGATGGTCGTGCCCTTCTCGACCTCCTTGCCGGCAGCAGTGCTCTGTTCAAAGACCTGACCCTCTTCGGCCTCGTTGGCTTCTTCCGAAGCGCTGCCCTTCAGGCCCACGCTTGCCAGTGCGGCCTCGGCTTGGTCCTTGGTCAGGCCGATGAGCTGCGGAACCTCAACCTTCTCGGAGGGCTTAGGGCCCTTGGAGATTACCAGGTTCACCCTCGTGCCCTTGGCCTTCTTGGTGTTGCCGTTGGGGGTCTGCTCGGCGACCTTTCCCTCGTCGACATCGTCGTTGTAGCTCTGGTCGACGGAGCCAACCTCAAGGCCGGCTTTCTTGATCAGCTCAATAGCGGTTTCCTGGTCCTTGCCCAGCACGTCGGGCACCGTGACCTGTTCGCCACTGAACATGCCCGTGGCAAAGGCCACTACAATGCCAATCACGGCGACGGCGGCAATCACGGCGGCGATGATCTTGTTCTTGTTGGACTTAGGCTTCTCGGCCTCGTAGGAGCCTGTGGAGCCCGAGACAGCGCTGCGGGCGGTATTCTGACCGCTCACGCCCGAGACGGGACGAACCATAGCGCGCGTTGAGTCGGAAAGCTCGCGGGTCTTGGTGGCGCCCAGGTCGCCGGCGGCACCGATGACGCGCGTGGGCTCCGAGACGTTGACAGCACGGCCGGACAGATAGCTGTTGAGCACCTGACGCAGCTCGTCGGCGGTCTGGAAGCGGTTTGCCGGGTCCTTCTCCATGCACTTGAGGATGATGCGCTCCAGGTCGGCATCGACGCCGGAGTTGATCTGGCTCGGCGGGATGGGGAGCTCGTTGACCTGCTTGAGCGCGACCGAGATGGCGTCGTCGCCGTCAAAGGGTACGCGGCCGGTGGCGCACTCGTACATGACGACACCCAGCGAGTAGATATCCGAGGTGGGGCCGAGGTCCTGGCCGCGGGTCTGCTCGGGGCTTACATAGTGGGCGGTGCCCAGCACGTTGTTATCCTGCGTGAGATGACTGTTCTTGGCGCGTGCGATGCCAAAATCCATTACCTTGATGTTGCCGTCGGGCAGCACCATGATGTTTTGCGGCTTAATGTCGCGGTGGATGATCTCGTGCTTGTGTGCGACCGAAAGCGCGGAGCTGATCTGCGAGCCGATTTGCGCGACCTTCTTGGGATCGAGGGCGCCGTGGCTCTTGATGCCGCTCTTAAGGTCGGTACCGCGCAGGTACTCCATGACGATGTAATAGGTGTCGCCGTCCTTGCCCCAGTCGTAGACGCCCACGATATAGGGGGAGGACAGGCCGGCAGCTGCCTGGGCTTCCTGCTTAAAGCGGGCGGCGAAGGTGGCGTCGCCGGCATACTGCGGCAGCATGATCTTGACGGCAACCGTGCGGTCGAGGACCTGATCCTGTGCGCGGTAGACGGTCGCCATGCCGCCCGTTCCCACCTTATCCTTGAGGAGGTATCTTCCCCCGAGGACCCTCTGTTCCATTCCTGCTCCTAACATAACTATTCGCTCAACGATGTGTGTAGTACCAAATGTGTGGCCGCTGGGGCCGCGTGGCGCGTAGCCGCTAGCTCATCGGCCGTGGCGCATCCCAAGTATCCGCTTTGATCACGGGCATCACGCTCCCTGTGCGGCGAGCGCCGCGGTCAGGACGATACCGGCAATCTTAGCCGCCTTGACGTCGTGTTTGTCGTAATCCTCCAGGGCCACCGAGATGGCAACCGTGGGTGAATCGTAAGGTGCAAAGCCAACAAACGTAGAGTTGACGTTGGTGCCGCCGGTCTCGGGCGAACCGGTCTTGCCGGCAACCTTGACGCCCGGAATCTGGGCATCGGTGCCGGTACCGGACTGGACGACGGCGAGCATGGCCTGCTTGACCTGGTCGGCCGTGGCAGAGCTGACAGCCTGGCCCAGAGAGCGGGACTGCGTGGTCTTAACCACGGTTCCGTCCGGGGCGAGTATCTGGGACACAAAGAACGGGTCCATGACCACGCCGCTGTTGGCGATAGCGGCGGCGATCACGCAACTCTGCATAACGGTGGTCTGCGGGCCAGGCGTGTGGTCCATGCCGACGGGCTGGCCGGCGCCGGCCCAAGCGGTCTCCCACTCGGTCATAAGCGACGGGTCGGCCATGATGGAGGCGGCGGAGGTCAGATCTTGGCCGAGCTTTTGGCCGTAGCCAAAGGCGTTGGCAAACTGGACGAGCGAGCTGGCGCCAATCTCGTTGGCCACCTGGCCAAAGACGACGTTGGACGACACGGCGAAGGCCTGCTGCAGGCTGATGGTGCCGTAGCTTTCGTTGGCATAGTTGGTGACCGGCGCGTTGCCGATGTCCATGGAGCCGGGCGCCTGGTACGTGCTGGTAAGGCTGGCGGTGCCGGTTTCGAGTGCCGCGGAGAGCGTGACGACCTTAAAGGTCGAGCCCGGGGTGTACAGTGCGTCCATGGCACGGTTGTACATGGAGCCGTCCTCGCCGCCGCCCGACTGGAGCAGCGCATCGATGTTGGTGTTGTCGTAGGTGGGCGAGCTCGCGCACGCAAGGACCGCACCGGTGCGCGGATCCATGACCACCACAGCGCCCTTAAAGCCCTTGAGCGCCTGCTCGGCAGCCGTCTGGATGCGCGAGTCGATGGTGAGCTTGGCGGTATTGCCCGGCTGGGTCTGCCCCGCGAGCGACGCGATGGCGTTGTTCCAGCTGGAGTAATCCTTGGAGCCGGTGAGCGTGTCGTTCATGACGCTCTCGATGCCAGCGGTGCCATACTGCTGGCTCACGTAGCCCACCACGTGCGCGGCCATATTGCCGTTGGGGTAGGAGCGGGCGTAGGTGCCGTCCTCCTGCTGCAGCGACTCGGCCAGCGTCACGCCGTCGGACGTGATGATGGAGCCACGCTGGATGTACTTGGAGCGGGCGATGGTGTGGTTGTTGGTCGGCATGTCCTGGTAGTCCTTCGCCTTGATGACCTGGACATAGGTGAGGTTGCCGATAAGGATGGCGAACAGCGCCGTGAAGGCAAGCACGGCACGAGTCAGACGGTTGGCAAGTGCCACGCGGCCGAGCACGCCGGACTCGGGCGTGTCGAGCAGGCGACGACGCATGCGAGAACCCGCGGAGCGGTTACCGTGGCTGTAGGAAGGTGCGTTGGCAAAACGCGTGCCGGTCGGGGCAGCGGCGGATGCGACCTGGTCATCGGTGATGGTGGCCATGGTGCCGGTGCCGGTGAGCTCGGCTTCGCGTCCGGTTGCCTCGTCGCCGGCGCGCAGCAGCAGCGCGACGATAATAAAGCTCGCCAGCAGCGAGGAGCCGCCCTGGCTCATAAAGGGCAGGGTGACGCCGGTCAGCGGGATCAGGCGGGTTACGCCGCCAACGATTAAGAATGCCTGGAAGCTGATGGCGGCCGTAAGGCCCGTGGCGCTAAAGGCGGCGAGGTCGGATTTAGCGCGGGCAGCCGTGGTGAGGCCACGCACGGCAAAAAGCATAAACAGGATGAGCACGGCGCCGCCGCCCAAAAGGCCCATTTCCTCGCCGATGGCCGAGAAGATAAAGTCGGACTCGACGACGGGGATGTTGTTTGCCATGCCGTTGCCAATGCCGACGCCGGCCAGACCGCCGTCGGCCAGCGAGTAAAGTGACTGTACGATCTGGTAGCCCTGGCCCTGGGCGTCCTTAAACGGATCGGCCCAGACTTGGAAACGCACCTGCACGTGCGACAGGAACTTGTAGGCGCCCACGGCTCCAACGGCTAGCAGTGCAAGGCCGATGATGACGTACGAAAGGCGTCCCGTGGCAACATAGAGCATCAGCAAAAAGATGGTGTAGAACAGGACGGCCGAGCCCAGGTCGCGTTCGAAGACGACGATGAGCAGGCACACGCCCCACACGGCAAACAGCGGCAACAGCAGGCGGAAGCGCGGAATCTTGAGGCCCAGGATCTTGCGGTTGGAGATGGAGAGCAGCTCGCGGTTCTCGGCCAGATAGCCTGCCAGGAACAGGACGATGAAGACCTTGGCGAACTCGCCGGGCTGGATGGTGAAGCCCGCGATGCGAATCCACAGCTTGGAGCCCGAGATCGTGGTGCCGATAAAGATCGGCAGCATCAACAGGATGATGCCGATAATGCCAAAGGTGTACTTGTAGCGCATGACCACGTCGAGGTTCTTGACCAGTGCGAGCGTTCCCACCATGAGCGCCACCGAGACAAACAGGATGATGAGCTGCGAGATGGCGAGGTCGGGGGCCAGGCGCGTCACGAATGTGATGCCGATGCCCGAGAGCACAAAGACGATGGGCAGGATGGCGGGGTCGGCGCCGGGCGCCAGGATGCGCACGGCGATATGCGCCGCGGCGAATGCGGCGAACAGGCCGATCGGCACGGCGAGCGTCTCAAAGGAAATCGTGGCACCCGCGGTGAGCACGTACATCGCATAGAGCAGGATGACGGGGAACGCCGAGGCGATGAGCAAGAGCAGTTCGGTGTTGCGGCGACTCATAAGCGGCACTCCCTTTCTAATTCTTATCGGAGGCTTCGGCCTCGGCTGACTGTTCGGCGGTTTTCTCGGAATCTGACTCGGAGGTGGATTTCTGATCGGTGTTGTCGCGAATCGTTTGCGCGTCAATCACCTGACGGGTCTGCTCCTCGTCAATCTGATGGCGGTACTTGGAAATGGTGTCCTGCGCATCGTCGACACTCGTTTGCGGAATGCCCGCCTTGAGGCGGTTTTGCGTGTCTTCGGGCAGGTCGGACAGCTTGATACTGGTTTCGCTTTCGAGCCAGTGGAGCTTGAGTCCGAGCGGCTTGCCGGGCAGGCCGCGCCAGACGGCGACATTGCCCTGGTAGGTACCCAGGTAGTACGAGCCGGTGACACCCGTGTAGGCCCAGATGGCAGCCGCCAGCACCAAGACGAGACCTAAGACGACGCCGATGGTGACGTTGCGGCGACGCACGCGTTGCGCCTCGCGCATAACGCCATCGTCAACCAGGTCAACGACTACTACGGTCACGTTGTCGTGGCCGCCGGCGGCAAGCGCCGCGTCCACTAGGTTGTCGACGCAGATTTGCGCGGTTGAGGACTGCGTGGCGATGTTCTCGATATCGCTATCGGGAATCATGCTCGAAAGACCGTCGGAGCACAGAATCAGGCGGTCGCCTTCCTCGATGTGCAGGGTAAAGTGGTCGGCATACATGGCGGGATCCGAGCCCAGCGCGCGGGTGATGACCGAGCGGTTGGGGTGGACACGGGCCTCGTCGGCCGTAATCTCGCCGGCATCCACGAGCTCCTCCACGTAGGAGTGGTCGCGGGTCACGCGGATGAGCGTGCCCTCGTGGAGCAGGTAGGCGCGAGAGTCACCCACGTGGGCGATGGCGAGCGTGTCGTTTTCGATATAGGCGCAAGTGGCTGTGCAGCCCATGCCGGGCTTGCCTAGGCCGTTCAGGGCAGCCTCGATTACGGCGGCGTTGGCGGCCTCGACGGCTGCCGCCAGGCGTGCGGCGTCGGCAGACTGAGGAGCTGTCTTGGCGATGGTCTCGACAGCGATAGAAGAGGCCACCTCGCCGGCGGCGTGACCACCCATGCCGTCGCATACGCAAAAGAGCGGCGACTGCACCAGGTAGGAATCCTCATTGTGCGGGCGCACACAGCCAACGTCGGAGCGGGCGCCCCACATGAGTTGCGTGGTGGTGCCGGCATCATAGGTCGAGTCGGTCTCGATGCGCTCCTCGGTCAGGGGCTCAAAGCTCATGGTCGAGCCGGGGTCTTTGAGCTTGGCCTCAACGGCGGCAACATCGATTTCGGCTGTGTCACCGGGAGAGACGGTGTCGGTCTCGGCGTTTGATTCGGAATCGCCGGTGTCCGGGGAGTCGGACTCCTCGGACACGCGGGCGGTCGACTCGTCGTCTTGCGGGCTGACGTCTATAGGCTCGGGCGTCGGCGTAGACGCGGACGCAACCTCGGATGCCGGGGCTATGGGAAACGCCGGCGCGGCGGGCTCGGGTGCCGCAAACACCGCAGCGCTCTCGTTGATTGCCGCGGCGACGGGCTCTGCAAAGTGAGCCGGCGCCGGGGTTGCTTCGGGCGCTGTGGGCTGTTCCGCAGCATGTGCGCCGATGGGCGCCGCTACGGCATCCTCTTCGTCCTCGTTATCGGCGAGATCCGAAATATCATGCGTTACATGCGAAAGAGGCAGGGAGAACACGGTGTCCTCGGGCTCCACGGGTGCGGAGCCCGCCGGAGCGGCGTGGGCCGGCGCAGCTGTGGCGGCGGCCGGTGCCTCGGTCATAGTTGCGGACTTGTTCTCCTCGTCGATCATCGACGGTTCACCTTCATGACCACGTCGCCAATCTGGACTTCGTCGCCCTCACGCAGCGTCGCGGGCTCCACGAGCTGGCGGCCGTTGACGAGCGTGCCGTTAAGCGAGTTGAGGTCCTCGATGATGAGCGCCGGGCCCTGCAGCGAAAAGCGCGCATGCGAGGCCGAGACGAACGGTTCGTTGATGCAGATGTCCGAAGATGGCGAGCGACCGACGATGACGGGGCCGAGCATGTCTACGTGGATGCCACGGATGCCGCGCGGGCCCTTGTCCACATCGATCGTCCAGATAGCCGAGTCGCGGCGCTGTCCGCGCACAAGTCCCACGCCGGTCTTCATGACGGCGAACAGGAAGATATAGAGCAGGGCGACCAGGACGATGCGGCCTGCAAAAAGGACGATATCGATGTTCATAAGCGACTATCCCCTAAATTCAAAGGTGCTCAGGCCAAACGTCAGCAGATCGCCGTTGCGCAGCGGGCAGCGCGTAATGCGGCGGTTGTTGACGAGCGTGCCGTTGGTGGAATTGAGGTCCTCGATCGACCAATCCGAGCCCGTAAAGGTGAGCTGGGCGTGGCGGCGCGACACGTTGGGGTCGCGCAGGGCAATGTCGGAAACTGAGCGCTCGCGACCGATAGTCACCTGTGCGGAGGTGATGCTATGGCTCTCGCCGCTCACGACGTCGACGAGCTGGGCGAGCGGGCGCTGCGGGGTGCGAGTGCTCGCCATGTTGGAGGCGATGCCGGCTGCGGCGCCTAGGCCCACGGCGGCACCGGTCGCGGCGGCTCCGCCCATGCCGGCAAGCGAGTCGCGCGAGACGGTCTGCGGCACCGGGATGGGTGCGGCGGCGGGGTCGGGGACGCTAGGCGCGAAGGGGTCTGCCACGGCAAGCGGGTCGGGAGCGGCGGTGCGAGGCGTCGGCTGCTGCTGGGGCATGGCAGCGGGGCGCTGCTGCTGCGGGGCAGCAAACTGCTGCTGGCCGGCGCGCGGGGCGCTGGCGGCACGGCTTGCCGCGGAGTTGTTCTGGCCCAGGCCGTTTTGATAGGCGCGCTCTTCCTCGTACAGGCGACCGAGCGTGGGGGCATCGACGTTCTCGGCAAAGACCGAGAACTTGCCGGCGCGCAGCTGCGGATCGATCATAAAGCGCACGAGGGGCTCGCCGACAAAGACATAGCGGCGCTTTTCGGCCTGCGCCTTCACAAACTCGCGGACCTCGCGCGAAAGCTCGGGGTAGAACGGGGCGAGCATGGGATCGTCGTCGGCGGCGATAAGGATGGTATAGAGTGCCGGCGCCGTGTTGACGCCATTAATCACCAGAGTCTGATCCTCCATGTCGCGAGCGGCCTGCTTGGCAAGCTTCTTAAAGGAGAACGGGGCACGGGTAGCACCGAAGATGCCGGCCACGTGGTCCTCGAAGATGTTCAGGAAGTTCACGAAAGATCACTCTCCGTATAGGTTCTTTGGTATCCGAGCAAATATAGGCATATCCCAACGATTATAGAGGATAGGGTTCCCGCAACCGCCGCCTTGGCGACGACCGCGGCTGCAAGGCCGGCAATTTCCATATGGTGTGCAAGACAGGACGCCGCTGCGCAGCCGATGCCGGTGACAGCGATGGCGGCGATTGCGGCAAGGTTTGAGCCCTGATCGGCACGCTTGGCATGGGCATTGAGCAGCGCGGATGACGCTGCGGCAGTTGCCGCGACCAGCACAAAGGCAGCCCAAAGGAGCGGGTCTCCCAGCGCTGCGGCAACGTTGCCGAGCCCCAGCACGCCTCCGGCTGAAAGCGCGACCGTGGCCAGACGGGCAAAAAGCGCGCCCATGCCCGTTGCCGCGGCAGCGCTTGCCGGGCCGAGCCAAAATGACGCGACGCCGGCGGCGACCCCAGCTGCCAGGAAGGTATTGCCGGTCAGACAGCCAAGCGCAAGCGCGCAGGTGAGTGCGGCGCTCGCGGCAGCCTCGGTGCGACCCCAGGCGATCCACCAACCGGACATGGCAGCGGCAAAGATCACCGCGACGGGCAACATCGACAGGATGCCCTGCGCCTGCATGGTGGCGTTGGCCATGAGCACCAAAAAGCCCACAGCCGAGATGGCCGAGCCAATCTGGGGGGCCAGGCCAGCCGCCGCTCCGATCGCGATTGCCGCAATGACCAGGCCGGGAAGCGCCGCGACCCCGGCCGTTTGCATCAGCAAAAAGCTAAAGGTGCCGCACGTTAGCGCCGAGATAGCGTGCATGGTGTAGTCGCGCGCATGGCTCCAGCGCGTGCCCGCCCAGCCGAGCGCGGGGTCGACCTCGATGGCGTCGTCCTCGTAGTACGACGGCTCGATATCGTCGAGCTCTTGCTCGTCATCCGAAAGCTCGCCAACCATTTGCTCCAGACTGCGACGGCCCTCGCGCACGCTGCCCAGACCGGCAAGGAGTTGGTCGCAAAATGCCTCGATGCTGTTGGGGCGGTCCTGCGGCATGGGGGAGAGCGCGCTCATGAGCGCGGCCTCGGCTCCCGGGGGAAAGTGTGGTATCAGCTCGCTGGGATAGGTGGCGCCGCCGATGATGCGGTCGAGCGAGTCGGCGGGCGTGGCCGCCATAAAGGGAGCGCTGCCGCACAAGCCCTCATAGATAACGCAGGCAAGGGCAAAGACATCGGCGCGTTCGTCGACCGTGCCGGTCTCGATATCGAGCTGCTCGGGCGGCATGTAGCCGATGGTGCCGCCGCGCGAGCCGCCAAAGCCACCGGCGGACGACAGTCGCGCCATGCCAAAGTCGGTGAGCTTTACATTGCCCGAGTGGTCGATGAGCACGTTGGCGGGCTTAATGTCCAGGTGGAGTACGCCATTACTGTGGGCGAAGGTGAGCGCCTGGCCCAGGGCATCGGCAATGGCCGCGGCCTCGTCAAAGGTAAGTGAGTGGCCGTCCACGCGATGCAAAAACTCGGCCAGCGACATGCCATCGACATATTCCATAACCAGGTAGGCATAGGCTGTGTCATGCGTAAAGTCGATGACCTGCACGATATTGGGATGTTGAAGCATGGCGGCAGTGTGCGCCTCGCGCAGGACATCCATGATGTCGCTGGCGGGCATGCCGGCACCGTTGATAAGGGGGATGCGCTTAATGGCGACGCGGCGGCGCAGGTGCGTGTCGCGGCAAATCTCGATGGAGCCAAAACCGCCGGTCGCAAGTGTCTCGAGCGGCTGGTACCGCTTGAGCAGCTCGCGAGAGCTGGTGCCCTCCAAAGGAACGTCCGGCGAGAACCGGGCGGTATGTTGCGAGAAAAGCGGCATGGCCAACCCTCGTGCGTTTAAAGTTCGTTTGCGAGCGGCGGGCGCGGAGCCGAGCCGTTCGCGGTGGCATAGATGCTGCTAGTGTAGCACGCTCGGGCGGATGGCGAGGATAACGGGGCGAGGTGGCCCGATTGATTCGGCCCGTTTCGATTCGTCCGGAAAGCGTATCCCAGTTTTCAGCCAAATAATGGGATGCGCTTTCCAAATGGGGTGGGCTGCGGAAACTGCATCCCAGAATATTGCCCTGGAACGGGATACGCTTTCCGAACCGGCGTCCAAAAGGAAACCGCATCCCGCTTTGATGTGGGGACTGCGAACAAAAGCCGGACCGTGATCTGGCGCGGATTGGAGTTCGCCTGAATCATTGATGCTGGCTGGTGTGAGAACAGAGATAAACGAGCGGCTCGAGCGATATAATGACACGCTATGGAGGCCGTATGCTCTTTTCCCGCCGTTCTGCTACGTCTGCCTGCGCCATTGCGCTTGTCGTAATGGCGGTCACCCCTTATCACCGGTTTTCATCTTCAATCGGCCTAGCGTCAGGTGCAATGACCTGGCTCGTTATCCTGGGCGCATGCCTCGCGGCGTTTGTTCATGGTGCTGCGCTATGCAAGGGGGGAATGAGAAGGCCGAGGCATCTCGGTGCCATCGGTGTTTTCCTTGGTGTTATTGCAACGGTTCCCGAATGGGCCGACCTGGCTTTCTATGCTCGCGGAGACTCTATTCCAATCGTGTTTGCACCGATTTGGTTGTTACATGGCGTTTCGTGTGTCTCGTGCTTTGTTGGGTCGCTGCTTCTCTCATATGTTATTTGGGGCACGGCGGACTCTCCTTTGACGCAGAGGTCGACACGGACTGACGAAAGGGAAACTCGTCACCCGCAGGACGCGATTTTTACAGAAACAATAGCCGTCATGTCTTGCCTGCTGTTTTGCTGTCGAGTTTCATGGAGAGTCGTTCCCGAGCCATGGGGGATGCCCCCTGTAACGGCCGCGTCAATTGGCCTTGCGCTTTTAATTCCGTTGGTCTATCTCGCATTGACTGTGGCCCCGCCGTTTTGCCGCCCTCGTGCCTTTGGCCATGGGCGGCGCGACGTGTTTGCCTGTTCTGTGCTCGTAGCAGTTCCTATTGGTCTTATTCCGGCTGTTGAGGCGGCATACTTCGCAAGCGATGCCGTGGTCATTGCATTGCTGGCGATGGGGTCCGTTATCGCTGCTGCCTTCGTATGCATGTTGCTAAGGGGGAAACGGGACAACAATTCGGATATCGCCTGTGCGTCCGACACATTCGATGCGGGGGTGTTTTCCCCTGCCCTGTCGCCTAGAGAAGAGCAGTTTGTTCGACTGCTGCTCAAAGGGAAAACGCCGGCGGAAATTGCCAAGGAGACGGATACGAAGCCATCGACGGTGAGAACAACGCTTCACCGAGCATACGGGAAGGCGTCGGTTGCGGGCTCACGCGAGCTCGTGGCGCTGTTTGCGGGTGAGGGCGATACTGTAGGGCATGAGCTACCGCAGCGGCATGCTGACGATATGGTGGCATCAGCTCGAACGCGCCGGCTGTTTCGATACCTGCTCACATTATTCTTTATCCTCCTTGCGGCGGGGCCCTTGGTAATGGCGGATAGCGATTGGGGGTCCGGTGTTTCGCGGGCTGTCGCCTTTTCCCTCTTAAGCTACGCATTGGGTCTCGGACTGCTTCTGTCGCTACGCTACGCGGGTGGAAAAGCGAATCGTGGCGCTGCGCTGGATAGAGCAGGTGAAGCGATTTGGCTCGGAAGCCCGTACGTATGGGCGATGCTATCTGCTGTGGAATGGTCTTTTATCTATATCGCGGCATGGAGGTGCATACGCGATCCGTTGATGGCCGTGCCAGTCCTGGTTTGCGGCGTGGCGTCTATGGCTTCGCTCGCCGTTGAGCTGCGTCCGTTTAAGGTGCGTGCTCGTACCCGGGCTATCGTGCCGTTGGTGTCAATGGGCATGGGTGCCTTAATCTATGCGGCCGCTAGGGGGCGAATCCACGGGCTTGCGGTGCTGACGGGGATGTTGCTCACATATATAGTGCTGCGAAGCTGTCCGCAGCGCAAAATGCTTGGGGTATGGATGCTTTGTTTTGGGGCGGCGACTCCTGCCTGGGTTGTCTTGCTCAACATGGTGCAGGATCTGATGGTTTTCGAGCCGTTGTTCCTCGCGTCGTTGTTGGGGCAAAGTTCGGCCGTCGATGTTGTCGTGGCAACGGTGATTGTTTGCTGGTCTGTGCCCATGTTCGTTACGCACATCGCGCTCGCCCGTTCGGTTGAGGACGAGAAGGCTGTCTCGGAGTACCGCGCGAACGGGTCCACCGAAACGGCTCGCGTGCGTCAGCTGGCTCTGCTTGCGTCTCGCTCCCTTTCTGATGTTCAGTCGCAAATTTTGCTGATGACGGCAGAGGGGGCAACGACAAAGGCCATTGCGGAGGATGTCGGTTACGCTGCATCTACGGTGCAAGCGCTGCGGTCTGCATCTTACCGCCAGTTGAAGATCAAGAATAAGGCGGAGCTAATTTTATTGTTATCGCAGGTAAATAACGTGTAAACGCCTGAGCAATCAACTCAATAGCGGGTGTTTACAGACATCTTTCTCTATTCATGCGAAGGTTGCCGTGTGTCGACGCATTATTAACCGCTTGTGATTAGGGCCGGGTCGAGCGTTGTTGCTCGGTCCGGCCAATGGGAGGGTGATGTCGGTTGAATAAAAAACTAATTCGGCACGAGTTGTCCAAGATATCTGGAAACCCAATATTTGCGTTGGCTCTTACTTTGGCGACAGTAATTTCGATGGCAGCTGCCGTCGAGGCGTGGTGGACGCTCGAGACCGAGCGCAAACAGCTGCTATCTTTTGGCTACGGCATTGGTCTGCAGTCTCAGACATACCTCGGCCAAACGCGTGAAAGTAGCTTCGGTAACTGGATTGTTGTGAGCGCGAACGCGCCACTGTCTGCGTCGGTGTTTTTCTATGCACTGCCCCTGCTTGCAATGTTGGCTGGATCTTGGTCGTGTCTCTTTGAGCGTTTGAGTGGTTATGACATGCAGATATGCACGCGCGTTTCCAGAAAGGCGTACGTGAACGTAAAGATGCTGTCTGCTTTCCTCTCCGCGTTTACAGTGACTGCCATTCCTCTGCTCGTCAATTTCCTGATCGTCTCGATGCTTTTTCCTGCGTATCTTCCTCGGGTCGATGAGTCGACTTACGTAGGACTTTACCTGCATAGCTACTTCTCCGGTCTATTTTATTCGCATCCTTTGTCATATGTGCTCGCATACACGCTGTTCGATGCTGTCACGCTCGGGACTTTATCCATGGCTGTAACTGGCTTCTCAATTTTGTTTCGTAGCAGAATCAAAGCGATAATTGTCCCGTATCTGCTAATGGTTGCGTGGCATTTTGCAAATGGCTGGATCTTCGGCGTAATGGCTTGTGTGGGGTTTAACTGCAATATCCTCAACAGCATCAGGTCGGAATCGCTGAATAACTGGCCAGACATTCGAGCCGGTTTTGCGGAAATCATATTATTGACCCTTGCTTCGTTGGCTTTTTCTGGGGCGTGGAAAAGACGCGAGGTGGTCTGATGCTGTTTAGGCTGGTCGCCGCGGACCTGAGGACCGTTTTGAAGAAGAACATCATCACTTTTATTGCAATTGCGGCAGTGACCGTTGCGAACTTGGTGTACGCCTACGGATTGTCTTCTGTGTATGGGGTTAGAACGGATACCTTGGGGTTTGCGGATAATCTTGCGCTCGTGTTTGCCGGATCTGCTCCGTTTGAGCCTAGGCCCGGGGTCATGTTTGTGCCTCCGCTAGGATGGCTATTTCTCATTCTGCTTATTCTCTATACAACACTCGACTATCCGACCGAATCGTTGCACGGGTTTGGTTTGCAAGCGCTTGTTCGATGCCGGGCAAGAACCCTTTGGTGGGTCTCGCGTTTTATCTTGGTGGCGGCAGTAACGGCATTTTCACTGCTCGTGGTGGTTTGCTCTGTTGTGATTTGGAGCTTGGTGGTGAGCTCCTCGTTCAGCGCGGTCATTCATGGTGAGTCGCTTCAACTGGCTAATTTGGCGCCGTGGTTTCTCAAAGCTGCCGAGGCAGATGCGCTGCCGTTTTTCATAGGTCTCTTATTTGCTTTTGAGGCGCTTGCGTTTGCGCAGGCAGCGGTTGGGTTTGTGCTTGGGTCGTCAGTCTCGTTTGTGGTTTTAATGAGCTACCTGATCTGCTCGGCATATGCACGACATTGGGCGCTATTGGGTAACGCCTTGATGCTGTTGCGCTGGGGTGGAATTGTCAAAGAGGGAATCGCGGCGGGCTCGAGTGTCTTGTCATCAATTGGGCTTATGTCGTTATGCCTATCGTTGGGTGGACTGTGGTTTCGAAGGGCCGACCTTATAGAAAAGGGGGACAAGATATGAGTGTGATCGTAAGGGGCGTATCGAAGCGCATGGGTAAAAACGATGTCCTGCGCAACGTGTCCATCGAGGTTGACCCTGGGACTGTGGTCGGGCTTCAGGGGATAAACGGTTCGGGTAAGACCATGCTCATGCGAGCGGTTTGCGGGTTGATCAAGCCTACCGAAGGCGAAATCTCTATCGATGGCCAAAGGCTTGGGGCGGACATCTCGTTCCCGCCGAGTCTGGGGATGTTGATCGAGGCGCCTTCCTTTTTGGGATATCTGTCTGGCTACGACAATCTGAAGCTCATCGCTCAGATCAAGGGCGTTGCCACCCCCGAGGACATTCGCTCTGCCCTGCGGCTCGTGGGGCTCGATGCAGACGAAAAAAAGAAGTTCCGAGCATACTCGCTTGGGATGAAGCAGCGTCTGGGGATAGCTGCGGCAATTATGGAGAAGCCGAAGCTGCTTGTTCTCGATGAGCCAACGAATGCCCTCGACGAAGCGGGCGTTGAAATGCTCAAGCGCGTTGTGGCGATGGCGGCATCAACGGGTCGTGAGGTCCTTCTGTCCAGCCATGACGGAGAGGTGCTCGAGGAACTGGCCGATCGGGTTTACTGCATGCGCGACGGTGCCGTTGTGAAAGTTCGGGAAAGGTCGTGAGCGCGATGAAGAAGACCCTGTGGACGAGAAGATCGGCGCTCGCGCTTTTTTGCTGTGCTGCTGCCGGCCTTGCGGGCATGAGGGTGAGCGTCGTTAACGGGAACCGGACGGTCATTCCTGAGAAATATTACGCGGAGGGCGAATGGCTCTCGATGGATGGAGCGTTTCTGGGGTCGAAGGATGTGGTGACTGATGGGTATTCGTTTTGCATAGACGGGGCAGAGTTGCTCACGCCGCGCGAGTATCTCAAACGAGCACATGACGATTATTCAAAATATGGCACCGTGGATACGAAAACGAGACTGAAGGATGCCGACATCACGTGCGTTATCGCCGTAAAGATGCGTGTCAGAAATAGGGATAATATCGACGGTGGAATCAAAGCGTATGTTTGGCATCTGGTTCCGGAGTCTGCGCCAAACTATGATTTTGTAGTCAATACCGATCTGATAACGCAAGCCATGCCGGTCCTTGGCGGCTCTGCTGCGTTTGCCGTGGAGGTTGGGGCAGAAAACGAGTTGCTCGTCCCATTTATGATGCAGAACACCAACGACTATTTCGAAGGTTACGAGACCGTCCGTTTTGAGAAAGCATTTCCCGGGACTTACACGATGAAGATGACCGATCTGCCGGAGCGGAGGCTCTTAAGGTTTGAAGTGAAATAGCTCGAGAGCAAGGCAAAACGGGTCCATTGGCGGTACGCGCGCCCGATTCCAGGCGCCCCGGCCCGGAATCGGGCGCGGGACGAGGCGCCTTCGGTGTCGGCCGGCCTACCGCTTCTTCTTGCTCTTCTTCTGCTTGCGCTGCTTGCCCTTGGTCTCCTGGGGCTTGTCGCCCTGTTTTGCTTCGGCAGCGGCCTTTTCTGCCTTCATCTTCTTGCGTTTGGTCTCGATGCGGAGTTTTTTGTTGATGCGCGCCTTAAGGAAGGGACCGAACTGCTCGGCATCGCCGCGGACAAAGGTGTCCTTAGGGATCGTCACGCCCTGGTCGGCGAACATGGCCACAAAGATGCGCTCGCCGTCGAGCACGTGGTCGAGCTTTTCAAACGGGAAGAACTGCGACTTGCCGCTCGTGCCCCAAACCATCAGGCCGTCCTCGTTGGCGGCGACGCGGCGATAGCGGCCACCCATGGACTCGTCGGCCTCAACGGCGTCGATAAAGTCGCGGGCGAGGGTGTGGTGCAGGTTTTTGCTCCACCAGGCCAAAAAGGCGCCGAATACGATCAAGACGACGCCAAACTTGATCCAGTTGCCGCCGGCCACCAGCATGCCGATGCCGATGAGCGCGGCAATTGCCGCGGCGACATACAGCGAGCCGCGACGCCTGGGCGAGGCGACCAGGCGGGCGAAGTCGGTGACGAGGTCGTTTTCGTATTGGTACTCGTTGAGGTACAGGATGCCGTCGTCGGCTGCGGCCTGCTCCTCGAGCGCGACCTCGACCTGGTCGGCTGCTTCGGAGGGAACGAGGTTGCTCTCTGCGTCTGCCATGCTCTTTGGACTCCTATCGCGGCGGGCTCGCCGTACGGGTTATTATGGAATGCAGTATGCCGTGCGACCGCATGGCCGCCGCGGCAACAAGACTCAGTATACCCGGGGGAGCACCCATGGAATCGTTGTACCGAAAGTATCGCCCGCTCACCTTTGACTCCGTGGTGGGCCAGCAGCATATCGTCTCGACGCTCGAGCACGCCATCACCGAGGGGCGCCTGTCCCACGCCTACCTGTTCTGCGGACCGCGCGGCACGGGCAAGACCACCATGGCGCGCATTCTGGCCAAGGCGCTGCTGTGCCGCAATGCCGAGGCGGCGCGCGCCGAGGGTGCAAGCGGCTGCATGCCCGACGGTACTTGCGAGGAGTGCGAGCTCATTGCCGAGGGTAACCACCCCGATGTCTACGAGCTCGATGCCGCCTCCCGCACGGGCGTGGACAATGTGCGCGAGGAAATCATCAACTCCGTCAACTTTGCCCCGGTGCGCGGCAAGTACAAGATCTATATCATCGACGAGGTCCACATGCTCACGACGGCGGCGTTCAACGCGCTGCTCAAGACGCTCGAGGAGCCGCCGGCACACGTGATCTTTGTGCTGTGCACCACCGACCCGCAAAAGATTCTGGAGACCATCCTCTCGCGCTGCCAGCGTTTCGATTTCCATCGCATCGGCAACGAGGATATCGAGCGTCGCCTGGCATACGTGTGCGAGCAGGAGGGCTTCGATTACGACGATGAGGCGCTGGCTATCGTGGCGCGCCATGCCAAGGGCGGTATGCGCGACGCGTTGTCCACGCTGGAGCAGCTGAGCGTCTTTGGCAACGGTTCTGTGCATGCGGACGACGCCCGCTCGCTTTTAGGCGAGGTTTCGGACCAGATTCTGGGCGAGTTTTCCCGCGCCATTGCCGATCGCGATGTTGCCGAGCTCTATGGACTGATCCGTGCGCAGGTCGAGGAAGGAAACGACCTGCTGGAGCTGACGCGCGACCTGGTGGCGCATGTGCGTGACGTGTACGTTGCCTGCGTTGCCGGTGCCCGTGCCGAGCTGTTTGAGGGCGGCTCCGAGCAGGCCGAGGCGCTTGCTGCCGAGGCCGCTGCCTTTGGCGAGCATCCTGCCGACCGCCTGGCCCGTGTGCTGACGGTGCTCGACGATGCCGCACTGGAGATGAGGGGCGCGAGCGACGTGCGCCTGGTGCTCGAGATCGCCTGCACGCGCCTGGCACGTCCCGAGGCCGATTTAACGATTGAGGCATTGGCCGAGCGCGTGGCCCGCTTGGAGGCCATGGTTGCCAACGGCGCCGTGCCGGCGAGCGTGGCTGCTGCTCAGGCCGCCGCGCCTGCAGCATCCGTACCCGCTGCTGCCCAACAGCCGACGCTAATTTCGGGCGCTCGTGCTGCCGCTCCGGCGGCATCCGCTGCCCCCGCTGCTACGTCCGCGCGCCAGGGCGGTATGCCTTGGGACCGTGGTGCTGCTGTTCCGGCTGCCCAGCCTGCGTCCCGTTCTGCGTCCGTGTCAGCTTCCAAGCCTGCAGCGCCTGCACCTCAGCCTGCGCCGACTCCGACGCCTCAGCCCGTTGCGGCTCCCGCGCCTGCCACCGCTCCGGCACCTAAGCCCCAGTCCAACAATGCCGCCCAGGTTGCCGCCGCCGGTACTGCCGAGACGCCCGCGGTCGAGGATGCCGGAGAGCTGCAGCGCAAATGGGCCGAGGTTGTCGAGCGTGTCAAGGCGCGTCAGGCTTCCTACGCGGGGCTTTTGCTCAATGCCCGCGCCACGGCTGACGACGGCTCCAGGCTCACGGTCTCGTTCCCCGCGGGCTCGACCTTTGCCATCAAGATGCTTGGACGCGCCGACACGCAGTCGGTGGTCCTGCCGACAGTCAGTGCGGTCTTCGGTCGTCGTACCGTCGACTATGTCCTGGATGGGGGTGGCACGCCGGCTCCTCAACATGAGGAGCATTCTCCATCTGCACGGGCTGCGGTATCTGCGGACCCGCAACCCGTGTCCTCGGCGGCCCCTGCATCCTCGAGCGCCAGCGCGACGCAGCCAAAAGCAGCACCGATAGCGGCGCCGACCCCGTCGGCGCCTAAGCCCGTCATGGCCAAACCGGCTGCTCCGACACCCGCGCCCAAGCCTGCCTCGCCCGCGCCCAAGTCGTCTGACCTGGGCAAAGCCCCCTGGCTGCGCTCCGACAACCCCGCCGGCGCTCCTGCCACGGGCAAGCTCCCGACCGAGCCCGCGCCCCGAGCGCCCGAGCGCGCGTCCGCTCCCAAGGCTCAGCCCGCCGCGCCGTCTGCGCCATGGGAATCCGAGCAGGTTCCCTACGACGATGCCATGGTTGGCGGTTTTGTTGCCGATGCTGGTGGGGACGATCTGCCTCCGTTCGACGTGCCGGGTGCGGCGTCCGCGCCCAAGTCCGCTGCAACTGCCCCCAAAGAGGAGGACGCTCCTGCAGCTCCCTGGGAGTCCAACTCCGGTGCGGGCGGCCCCTTCGGCCATCAGGGTGCAGCCCCGAGCATCCCGCAGACCGAGGACGAGGCCAAAGCCCTCATCCGCAGCGTCTTCGGCCAGTCCACCATCTTCAAGCCGGTGGAGTAGCTGCGCAGGCGGGTATACTGCTCAAGAAGAGAACCCCTTGCCCGGGCGCATCTGTATTTCGGACATGTGCAACGTGGTGCCGCGTATATCGCATTCGAGCAGACAGGCGCGTGACGGTCGGCCTAGGATGCTGAGGTCGATACGATACGTCGCATGGCTGTCCGTGTACTCGACTTGCTCGGCGTTGACGGTTGCTCCGATTGTAAATAAAGAGCCCAGTTCGGCATCGACAATCTTGGAGTCCTTTATCTTGACCTTGAACTCTTGGTAGAGGGACGGGCTGTTGTAGTAAATGGTTCGGGTTCCGTCGGTGCATTCATCGGTCGTCTCCCATTTGACGACGGGCTGGTCCGAGCTGGCTATCAGCAGTTCTGCTCCAAAAGCTATGGCATGGGTGATGATAACCAGTAATACCCAGACGACAAAGAGATAGAGAACCACATATGCAACGGGGTGTTTTGAGCGGATGTTTTGGAGTACGGCTGGGACATTCACGAGGGCACCTCCAAATCGTCATCTATGACAATCAAATTATACCCAGCCGCCATGCGTGCCGCCTCGAGCAGCGGCTCGGCATTTTGCCATGTAGCCTTGTAGCCCTACGCATAAACTGCCTGGTTCCAGCTCTGCTAGATGTAGCTTGAGATAATTATGCAACCTTGCATAATTCGACCTTGCATAATCTTGGGCGTGCGTCACGCTCAAGGACATGTATATCGACTGAGGTAGCGTGTCCGCCCCGCTTGCTTGCCCCGCGCCGTGGTACGATTTTTGAGTTTGAAAGTCCCGTCGCGCTCCGGCTGCCCTTGCAGCTTGTCGCGCGGCCGCACGTAAAGGAGCCATCATGGCCGGTATGAACATGCAGCAAATGATGAAGCAGGCTCGCAAGATGCAGGAGCAGCTTGCCGCCGCGCAGGAAAACCTTAAGTCCCAGACCGTCGACGCCTCTGCCGGCGGCGGCATGGTCAAGGTGACCGTTAACGGCGAGATGGAGCTCGTCAACCTCACCATCGACCCCGATGCCCTCGATCCCGAGGACGTCGATATGCTGCAGGACATGATCATGGCTGCCGTCAACGAGGCCGTCCGCGGTGTCAACGAGCTCGCCAACAAGCAGATGGGCGCCATCACCGGCGGCCTCAACATCCCGGGCATGCCGTTCTAAGACACGCATATATATGAGTGCCAACCATAGTCTGCAAAAATTGCTCGATGAGCTGGGCCGTCTGCCGGGCATTGGTCCCAAGTCGGCCCAGCGCATCGCCTATTACCTGCTCGAGGCCGATGCCGAGGAGGCGCGCCGCCTGGCCGAGGCTATCCTGGAGGTTAAGCAGGAGGTTCACTTTTGCAGCCGCTGCTTTAACTACGCCACGGCCGACGAGTGCTCCATCTGCCAGGATTCGATGCGCGATACCACTCGCATTTGCGTGGTGGGCGAGCCGCGCGATGTCCAGGCGATTGAGCGCACGGGCAGCTACCACGGTCTCTACCACGTATTGGGCGGCGTGATCAGTCCCATGGACAAGATTGGTCCCGAGCAGTTGCACATTCGTGAGCTGCTGGCACGCTTGGGCCACGAGGACATCCACGAGGTCATCATCGCCACCAACCCCAATATCGAGGGCGAGACCACGGCGAGCTACCTGGCCCGCACTATCAAGCCGCTGGGCGTTGAGGTGTCGCGTCTGGCGAGCGGCCTTCCCGTGGGCGGCGACCTGGAGTATGCCGACGAGCTTACGCTTGGGCGCGCCATCGAGGCCCGTCGCACGATTTAGGTGGCGAGCCTGCTCCTGCCGTATGTCTTCATCGCGACGCACGGGGTAGCCATAATTTCCCCGTGCGACTGTAAGTTTGTTGTGCAACAAAGATGCTTTGTATCCGCTTATCGCATGGATGCTTCCACTCGCATCCTAAATTTGCCCATTCGTTGCGGAACCTTTTGGGTTCGCTGATACACTCAAATATGGATTCGAATGAATGCGCCGCTCCCGAGCGGCGTGTTTTTGTTGGAGGAGAACGCATGCGGCCCGGTGGCACTCAGACAAAGCGCGGCGCCGCGGTGCGCATGCGACGCCGACTGGGCTTGGCGCCGCGGGCGTACGCACTGCTGTCTTGCTCGCTGGTGCTGGTCATAGCTGGCGTTTCTGCCTATGGCATGACCGTGCCGTCCATGATGCAGGCACATGCCGCACGCGAACCGCGCGTGGGGCATGAGGTCAAAAGTGACCTGGGGACCACGACTGGATATGCTTGGGCAAGTGTGGTCGCGCATATTGTGTTTGGCACCGGCGACGCGGACGGCGCCGAGGCCCCGGACAACGAAGTCACGCTTGCCAATGGCAAAACCATCGTGCTCACCAACACCAAGATCATCGATCGGTTGTCCAACAATAGCGTGGCGGCAACGGTGAATAAGGTCGAGCAGCAGAAGGAGCAGGACGCCCAGCAGTCCGGAAAGCCCGGTAGCTCGGATACTTCTGGCTCCGGCTCGGATTCGTCGAGTTCGGGCGGTGGCTCTGGGTCGGGTTCCTCTGCCGGAGGGTCTGGAAACGGCGGCTCGACGGGCGGCAACACTGACAACGATGCAAACTCCGGTGGCCTTTCCGCTGCTGAGGAAGAGAGCATTCACAGCTGGCTTGTGACCAAGTACAACATGCTCGACGGCTATGTTTCTCGTGCCAATGACGTGGTCTCGACCTATAACTCTACGGGAGATCCCAGGCCGTGCGACAGCCTGGTCGGGGAGATGTTTGTCATTCGAGCCGAGTTCGGTCGTCAGACATTCTCGCCCCGGTCAAAGTGGTATCAGCAGTATGCCAATCTGTGGGGCTGTTACACCAACCTATGTCAATGGGTCGGCCATTACGGCGATGATGACGTCGCGCTCGGTAACTTCAACAATAACGTGGCGGCGCTTGCCCTATGATGACCGATCTTGCATCCACCACACCACAATCGCTCGGTCGCGATCCCATGGTCGGCCTGCGCCTGGCGCGTGTCGACGGGTTTGAGCCGGCCATTGCGCTCGGTCAGGACGAACTGCCTGCCTATCTGCGTCGTTTTACGATACTGTTTGCCGACGATGCCACCATGCGCCGTGGCGGTATCGGCCGCGTGACGCGTGCCGTCAACGCCCAAGGCGAGGCCGTGGCACTCAAGCAGCTCATCTTGCCAACGTGCGATGAGTTTGACGATGCCGCCGCCCATGAGGCGCTGGTCGCCAAGTTCAAAGCGGCGTTTCGCGAGGAATACGAATGCCATCGCGCCCTTTCGGGCCTTAAGGGCTTTCCCCGCCTCTATGGCTGGGGCGAGGTCGACGGTGTGCCTGCAATTGTCATGGAATGGGTCGAGGGCGAGACGCTCGCCCGCTTGCGCTCGCGCTTTGCCGTGGACGATGCCGGCCGCCTATCGCCGCTTGTGGCGGCGCGTCTGGGTCGCGACCTGTTCGATCTGCTCTGCCGTATGAGCCTGGTGGGCGAGGGCTTTGTCCATCGCGATATCTCGCCCGCTAATATTATGGTGCGTACGGCGCGTCTACCGCTTGACCGGCAGCTTGCCGAGGGCACCTTTGACCTGTGCCTGATCGACTTTGGCTCGTCGCTGGCGCTTGAGCCTGCGTCGGCCGTGGCCGGTACCGGCGGCAAGGCGTCGTTTACGGAGCGCTATGCCACGCTGCGTCGCGCGACGGTTGCCTATGCCCCGCCCGAGATGCTCACCGACGATATTCCCGACCTGCGCGCTTTGCGTATGTCGCCGGCGATCGACGTCTATGCCGCAGCAAGCACGGTTTACGAGCTCATTGCCGGCGCCGCGCCATACGAAGCCGCGCCGAGCACTTCGGGCACCTCGGGTTCGCGCAAAAAGACGCGCGACATCGCCAGCCCCTACCGTCTCAAGATGGACACGCTGCCCGACTATCCCATTGGTGCCCATGCGCCCGGTTGCGATTTGACTCAGCTGCTTCGTCGTGAGCCCGATGTGGCGCTCGCTGCGGCCGAGCAGGCCCAGCAGCTGGGGCTTGAGCCGGATTCCGAGGAGCTACGCGATGCGCTGGCGTTTGTCGATGCCCAGCTGTTCGACGTGGTGATGGCCTGTCTGTCCAGCCATCAAAAAGATCGTCCCGAGCCGGCGGCGGTCGAGGCGGCGCTCTCGGCGTTTTGTGACCACTATGCGCAAAATGTCGGTCGTTCGCTCCGCGGCGAGCCGCTCACGCCGTGCCCCATGGATGCGTCTGGCCGCGCGGTTCGTCGCGCGCTGATGGTCGGCGCGACGGTCGTCTGTGGCGTGGTTTGGGCTGTGGTCGTGGTTTCGGCCGCGCTGCTGGCGTCGGGCGCTCGCGTGACGGCGACTTTGGGATCGCTCGTGTGGTCTGGGTCGCTACCGGGTATTATTGCCGCACTGGCGTTGGCGCTGCCAGGCATAGCCGGCGTTGCCGCGGGGGCACTTGCGCGCGATCGGCGCTCGGGCTTCCTGCAGGGTGTGCTTGCGCTTTCTGCCTGCGAGGTTCCGGTGCTGGTTGTGGCTGCATGTAGCGTATTTTCCCAACGCGCCGTGATGGGCGGCCTTGTTGCCGCTCTGGTTGCAACCTATACGCTTACGTGGTTTTTGCTTGCGATGGGCTTTGCCTTTGAACTTCCCGTTTCGGCACCGCGACGCACAAAAGCCCAGATGGCGACTCCGCTTGCCGGTGGAGCCGCAGCTGTCCGTACTTTTGGCGGACCTGTCGAAGTATCGTCCGATTCTATTTCTACGACCAAGGAGGCCTAGGTCATGGCATCTCAAGTTGAGCTCACCCCATGCGGGGCCATGTTTGACATCTTTAAGCGCGCAGCGCATCTGAGCCATATCGAGCTGTGCGGCTTGGTGCTTTCGTCCCGTCCGCTCGCCGACGGCCGCAGCCCGCAGAGCCGAGCCGCCGATCGCTCTTGGGTTTCCCGCTTTATCGTTCGCGCGCCGGTCGGCACGCTTCAGCAGCGCTACTTTGCCGAATACGGTACCTCGGCTGCGCGTATTATGTCGCAACTGGCCCTGCGCCAGCGCAATCCCATGGACTCCACGGCTGTAATCAATATGGTGTGCGGTCCTGCAGGTGAACCGATGGTACGCGCGCTCGAAGAGTGCCACCAGGACACGAATCTCTATCGCAACGCGCTCGATCGCCTGTCCCAGGCGGCGGAACTCATGCCCGCCGAGCGCGCCGAGGTCGTGCTGGTGCTGTTTGTCGCCGTCGGTTGTTCGGCGGATGTGCGGTCCTCGGTGAACTATGCCATCGACTACGCGAACGCGACCTGCGGCGGAGGCACATCCACGCCGCGTTCGCTTGGCATGTCGCTGACTGCGGGCGAACGCGAACCCGCCCCGGCGCACCCTTTGGGCTTGCTGCGCGTGCAAAACAGTTTTGTCGTGAGCGCCCCGCGCTGGATTCAGCCGAGTGAGCAGGGTGTTGAGATTGGCGCGCTGGCCACTGGTGAGGGCGATATTACCGACGTCGGCGACGATGTCTCGGCCCGCCATGCCCATATCTGGTGCGATGCTCAAAATATCTGGCACGTCGAGGACTTGTCGTCCACCAACGGAACCGTGGTGGTAAACGGGGCCACGCGCGTTTGCATTCAGGTCGAGCCCGGCCGTTCCGCCCAGCTCAATCCCGGCGACGAGCTCAAGCTCGGCGAATCCACTACCTATGCCATCCTCTTCGGTGCCCTCTGACTCATCTCCTAAATAAGTTGCGGTGAAATAGGGGCTGTTTAAGGCTACGGCCGGCAAAAACAGTTCCTATTTCACCGCAGCTGCCATTTGGTCCCTCGGTGACGGAAGGATCAATTTTGCCCTTGATGGTCACCCAAGGTAAACCTTTACCGCCCGCCTATATTTGCCGAAATTACACTTGACGGCGGGGTACAATAAACCCGCATGCGGATTTCCGTTGCGGGCGCTTCCCATCGCCGGGGCGTGCCCGGGAGCATCCGGCATGCGGCCTTTGCGGCGCTCGGTCATGTGCAAGACGGGTAGCTGGGCTTGTGGAGCGCGTGCAGCCCTCCTCGCCTCGGCATGCCTTCTCTCCACGCCATGTACCTGCTGCTGAGCCTGCCTGCCAGATGATTGGAAGCAACAGCGAAAATCCCATCACGCCAACATCCCGGCGATCGCCGGGGCCTGTATACCTATATGAGAGGAGAGGGGTATATGGCGCGTAAGTTTAAGTCTATGGACGGCAACGAGGCGGCCGCATATGTTTCGTATGCGTACACCGAGGTAGCGGGAATCTATCCCATTACGCCGTCCAGCCCGATGGCCGACCATGTCGACCAGTGGGCGGCCCAGGGTCGCAAGAATATCTTCGGCACCCCGGTCAAGGTCGTCGAGATGGAGTCCGAGGCAGGTGCAGCCGGTACCGTTCACGGTTCGCTGGGCGCCGGTGCTCTGACCACCACCTACACGGCTTCTCAGGGTCTGCTCCTGATGATCCCGAACATGTACAAGATCGCGGGCGAGCAGCTCCCGGGCGTCTTCCACGTCTCCGCGCGTTGCGTCGCTTCCCACGCCCTGAACATCTTTGGCGATCACTCCGACGTCATGGCCTGTCGTCAGACCGGTTTCGCCATGCTCGCCGAGGGCAACGTCCAGGAGGTCATGGACCTCTCGCCGGTGGCTCACCTTGCCGCCATCGAGGGTAAGACCCCGTTCCTTAACTTCTTCGACGGCTTCCGCACCAGCCACGAGATCCAGAAGGTCGCCATGTGGGACTACAAGGATCTGGCCGAGATGTGCGACATGGACGCCGTCCAGGCTTTCCGCGACCACGCGCTCAACCCTGAGCACCCGCACACCCGCGGCAGCCACGAGAACGGCGATATCTTCTTCCAGAACCGTGAGGCCTGCAACAAGGTCTACGACGAGCTTCCCGCCGTCGTCGAGGGCTACATGAAGAAGATCAACGAGAAGCTCGGCACCGATTACGGCCTGTTCAACTACTACGGCGCTCCCGATGCTGATCGCGTCGTCGTGTGCATGGGCTCCTTCTGCGACGTGCTCGAGGAAGTCATCGACTACCTCAACGCTCACGGCGAGAAGGTCGGCCTGGTCAAGGTTCGCCTGTTCCGCCCGTTCTCCATCAAGCACTTTGTGGACGTTCTCCCCGAGACCGTCCAGAAGATCGCCGTCATGGACCGTACCAAGGAGCCGGGTTCCATCGGCGAGCCGCTCTACCAGGACGTCGTCTCCGCTCTCTACGAGGCCGGCAAGACGGGCATCAAGGTCGTCGGCGGCCGTTATGGCCTGGGCAGCAAGGACACGCCTCCCGCGTCCGCGTTCGCTGTCTTCGAGGAGCTCAAGAAGGACGAGCCCAAGCGCGAGTTCACCATCGGCATTGTCGATGACGTGACCAACCTGAGCCTGCCCGAGGCCGAGGATGCGCCCAACACCGCAGCCCCCGGCACCATCGAGTGCAAGTTCTGGGGTCTGGGTGGCGACGGTACCGTCGGCGCCAACAAGAACTCGATCAAGATCATCGGCGATCACACCGACAAGTACGTTCAGGCCTACTTCCAGTATGACTCCAAGAAGACCGGCGGCGTCACCGTCTCGCACCTGCGCTTTGGTGATTCCCCGATCCGCTCGCCGTACTACGTGACCAAGGCCGACTTTGTCGCCTGCCACAACCCCAGCTACATCGTTAAGGGCTTCAAGATGGTCCGCGACGTCAAGCCGGGCGGCACCTTCCTGGTCAACTGCCAGTGGAGCGACGAGGAGTTCGCCGAGCACATGCCCGCCGTGGCCAAGCGCTACATCGCGAACAACAACGTCAACGTCTACCTGATCGACGCTATCGACCTGGCCGCCAAGGTCGGCATGGGCAAGCGCACCAACACGGTGCTCCAGTCCGCCTTCTTCGCGCTGGCCAAGGTCCTGCCCGCCGAGGACGCCCTGCAGTACATGAAGGACGCGGCCACCAAGTCCTACATGAAGAAGGGCCAGGCCATCGTCGACGCCAACCACAAGGCCATCGATGCCGGCGCTACCGCCTTCCGTAAGTTCGAGGTTCCGGCCGACTGGGCAACTGCCGAGGATGCCGCTCCCGTCGAGCTCTCCGAGGAGACCAAGTCCGCCATCGCCCAGCAGGTCAAGAACCTGCTCGAGCCCATCGATCGCATGGATGGCGACAGCCTGCCCGTTTCCGCCTTTGTCGATTGCGCCGACGGCCAGTTTGAGCTGGGCGCCTCCGCATACGAGAAGCGCGGCGTCGCCGTGGTCGTTCCTCACTGGGACGAGACCAAGTGCATCCAGTGCAACCAGTGCGCCTATGTGTGCCCGCATGCCACCATCCGTCCGTTCGCGATGACCGAGGACGAGGCTGCCGCCGCGCCCGAGGCTACCCGCACGCTCGACGCCATGGGCCCCAAGGCCAAGGGCATGAAGTTCACCATGGCCGTGTCCCCGCTCGACTGCATGGGCTGCACCAACTGCGTCAAGGTCTGCCCCAAGGGTGCCCTCGAGATGGTTCCCACCGAGCAGGAGATGGACCAGCAGCCCGTTTGGGACTACATGGTCGAGAACGTCTCCGAGAAGAAGGAGCTCATCGCGGCCAACGTTAAGGGCAGCCAGTTTAAGCAGCCCTACCTGGAGTTCTCTGGCTCCTGCGCCGGCTGTGCCGAGACCGCCTATGCACGTCTGGTGACCCAGGTCGCCGGCGACCGCATGTTCATCTCCAACGCCACCGGCTGCTCCTCCATTTGGGGCAACCCCGCTGCCACCGCTCCTTACTGCAAGGACAAGGACGGTCACGGCCCGGCGTGGAACAACTCCCTGTTCGAGGACAATGCCGAGCACGGTCTGGGCATGGCCGTGGGCTATGAGGCCGTTCAGCACAAGCTGATTGCCGCCACCCAGGAGATCATCGCCGCCGATGGTCCGTCCGACGAGCTCAAGGCTGCCGGCCAGGCTTGGATTGACTCTGTCAACGACGCCGAGGCCTCCAAGACCGCTGCCGCTGCCTACGTTGCCGAGCTCGAGAAGTGCGGCTGCGAGGCTTCCAAGGCAATCCTCGCCGACAAGGCTTACCTCACCAAGAAGTCCTTCTGGATCTTCGGCGGCGACGGTTGGGCCTACGACATCGGCTTCGGTGGCCTGGATCACGTCCTGGCTTCCGGCCACAATGTCAACGTCTTCGTCTTCGACACCGAGGTTTACTCCAACACCGGTGGTCAGGCCTCCAAGGCCTCGAACTTGGGCCAGGTCGCTCAGTTCGCCGCCGCCGGTAAGGTGACCAAGAAGAAGTCTCTGGCTGAGATTGCCATGAGCTACGGCTACGTCTACGTGGCACAGGTTGCCATGGGCGCCAACCCGGCTCAGACCCTCAAGGCCATCCACGAGGCCGAGGCCTACGACGGCCCGTCCCTCATCATCGGCTACAGCCCCTGCGAGATGCACTCCATCAAGAAGGGCGGCATGCAGAACTGCCAGGCCGAGATGAAGAAGGCTGTCGAGTGCGGTTACTGGAACCTCTTCCGCTTCAACCCCGAGGCTGCTGCCGGCAAGAAGTTCTCGCTCGATTCCAAGGAGCCCGCGGGCGGTTACCAGGAGTTCCTGATGAATGAGGCCCGTTACGCTTCGTTGACGCGTTCCTTCCCCGAGCGCGCTGAGGAGCTCTTCAAGGAGAACGAGCAGGCCGCCATGGACCGCTATCAGCACCTGCTGAAGCTCAAGACGGTGTACAACGAGGCCTAAGTCTCCCACCGCAGGATCTGAGGGCTGACCTTCGCGGACGTCCTCGGACATGAAGGAACCCCCGCTTCACACTACGTGCGGCGGGGGTTCCTTCGTCCTGCGGAGTGTCCGCGAAGGTCAGCCCTCAGATCCTGCTACGACTACGTCCTCGGATTGTGGGGCTGAATGAAGGACGTGGTTGGCGGGGCCTTTTGTCCCGGTCGCTGTTTCGCGGCTTTGCCGCGAAACCACGCGCCACTTTGGGCATGGAGGGCTAGCTGATTGTGGCCTTCTGCTGTCCCAGTGCTGTTTCGCGCTTTGCACGAAACATCGCAGCACTTTGGGCATAGTGGGGGAGTTGGTTGTCGCCGCCTTCTATCCCCTTGCTGTTTCGCGCCTTTGGCGCGAAAGGCGCAGTACTTTGGGCGTGGGGGCTGGCTTGCGGACTCAGATGACCTAGAGAGATATGGGTGCAAACGAGAAATCGTTGTTGGGGTCGTCCTTTTCCATAAACTCATCGAGACAGAATGTCATATAGATTGGAACGTAAAGGATCTTGCCCTCTTTGCAAAGGTTTTCGTGGCTCAGCACAACGGCCTCGGGAATTTTGTACTCGCCCACACTCATCAAACGGTCGAGGGCTGCATGTGCTCGAACTTTCTTGCCCGATTTGACTTCGATTGGGACAACATGTCCTCGGGCGCCTTCGATTACAAAGTCGACTTCACCGACCTCACGCGTTTGGTAGTACCACGTATCTGCTCCGAGGGCAACGAGTTCCTGTGCGACCACGTTCTCATAGAGACCGCCGAGGTTGGGGGTTTTCATATCAAGGTAGACAGCGCGTGCCGTGCTGCCGGGATACCGTGATGCGAGCATGCCTGTATCAGACTCGTATAGTTTAAAGGCGGTCGCCTTCTCTGTCCTCTTAAGAGGACTCCGGGCCTCCGTCACCTGGGCGACCATCAAACCGACGCCCGCGTTCACCAGCCATAGGAAATCCTGCTCGTATTTTTGAAGACGAGCTCCCTCGCCTAGAGACGAGACGATAAAGCGATGGGACTCCGCCTCAAGCTGAACGGGAATTTGCTCGAAAATGGAGCGAACGTTAAACGCTCGAGTCGATGCATATTTAGAGATATCGCTTTTGTACTGATCGACTAGCTGAATTTGAAGCTCACGCGTTCTCACGAGCGAATAGCCCGAATCGATATAGTTCTGAACGACCTCCGGCATGCCGCCGCAAACGATATAGGCTCTAAAGTTTTTGAGCATCGCCTCATGAATATAGTTTTCGACGGGACGTCTCTCGACAAGGCGGCTGCGAATATCTGCAAGCACATTTTCGCTGACGCTGTTTGCCCAACAAAACTCTTCAAAATCCATCGGCCGCATAACAATGTGCTCGACATACCCTACCGGAAAAGAAGAGATCCCCTTAAACTCAGTCCCAAGCATAGACCCCGAGAAGACATAGCTAAAGCGTCCGTCCTCGACCAGCGCCTTCATAAGTGTAACGATCTGCGGATACTCCTGAATCTCATCGACGAAGATAAGCGTGTCTCCTTCAACAAGCGGTGCATCCGCAAGAAGGGCCACACGGTTGATGAAGTCAATGGAGTTCTTAGCGCCAACAAGTACGTCTCTTGCCTCGGCATCAAGTAGCAGATTGACCTCATAATACGAAGCGTAGTTGCTCTTTCCAAACGCGCGAATCGCATAGCTCTTGCCAATCTGACGCGCACCGGTAACAAGCAGGGCCTTATGGGAGTTATTCTTCCAGCTCAAAAGCCTATCAGTGACCTTGCGGCGTAGCATTAAAACACCTCATTGACAAAAATTGGCAAATAGATTTGCCCCTAATCATACAAAAATTGACAAATAGATTTGACCCAAATCATACAAAAATTGGCAAATAGCAAAGCTCACTTAGGCCTCAAAGCCAGCGAGCCAGCACGGTACTTTGCGAAAAGGCTGGCGGCGCCGTTGTTGAGGGTGGCCAGGTTGACAGTGGCGCCGTTAGCGTTCTCGGCTGCTTGGGCGCGCAGGAGCGAAAGGGCGTCGGCAGCGTTCATGCAGAAGCCGACGGTAAAGTTCCATACTGCGAACTCGCAGTCGCTTGCCGCGGGGTGAAGCGCGATCGGGTATCCCTTATGTTGGATGAAAAGCCCCATGTTTTTGCAGGGGTGCATACTCGTCAAATTAATGTATAGAATCGCGTATAGTGCGAGTAAGATATTGCGCTGTCCGTTTTGTGTTTAGCAGAGATGTAGTTTGCATAATCTGGTCTAATCCCTGCTCTATTTAAATAAAGTTGCACGTAAATGGCGTAGATATGCCTGAACTGGGCTTCTTTACGCTGAGCGGGTAAAATCGACCGTTCGCCGCTTAGGTATTTTCAAAATGAATAAAATGAGCGATAAAGAGAATATAAACCTTAATAAACTCGCGTATCGCACGGACGCGGGTTATTAATGGGTTGTAGGCCTTTTACAGAAAGGATTCCAGCAATGTCTAAGCCTCTTGGCAAGCCCGATCGTATTGTCGTCGCCCTCGGCGGCAACGCCCTCGGCAACAACCCCGTCGAGCAGATCGAGGCCGTGAGCAACACCGCCCACGCTCTCCTTGGTCTTATCGAGCAGGGCAACGAGATCATCATCACCCACGGCAACGGCCCGCAGGTCGGCATGATCCAGAACGCCTTCGCCGCTGCCCACGATGCCATCGGTACCCCCGAGATGCCGCTGCCCGAGTGCGGCGCCATGTCCCAGGGCTACATCGGCTACCACCTGCAGCAGGGCATCGGCCGCGAGATGCACAAGCGCTATAAGCGTTGGCACGCCGCCACCGTCGTCACCCAGATCGAGTGCGATCCCGACGATCCCGCGTTCAAGAATCCGACCAAGCCGATCGGCCCCTTCTACACCGAGGAGCAGGCCAAGGAGTTCATGGCCGAGGATCCCTCCAAGGTCTTCGTCGAGGATTCCGGCCGCGGCTGGCGTCGCGTCGTCGCTTCCCCCGATCCCAAGAAGATCGTCGAGGCTGACTCCATCCTCAACCTGCTCGACAACGAGTTCATCGTCATCGCCTGCGGTGGCGGCGGCATCCCCGTCGTCCGCGACTACGAGAACAAGGGCTGCTACAAGGGCGTTCCCGCCGTCATCGACAAGGACCTGGGCGGCGAGCTGCTGGCCGAGGACTGCGACGCCGACGTTCTGTTCCTGCTGACCGCCGTCGAGCATGTCGCCATCAACTTTGGCAAGCCCAACCAGGAGGAGCTCGAGGACCTCACCGCCGACGAGGCCGAGCGCCTGGCCGACGAGGGCCAGTTCGGCAAGGGTTCCATGGAGCCCAAGGTCCGCGCTGCCATCAAGTTCGCGCGTTCCCGCAAGGGCCGCACCTGCATCATCGGCGCTCTGGACAAGGCCGCCGAGACCATGGCCGGCCTCTCCGGTACCCGCATCCACGAGTAGTCTCTGCTCTGTTGCCTCTCTCGTGGGCGCCAGGCAAAGCGCCCACAAACTAGCCTCTCTTCATGAGCCCCGCAGTCCGCTCCGGCTGCGGGGCTTTTGCTATTGAGGTCGCTGTTCATGAGGAGTGCTGCGCGCCGCGCCCAAATCACGAGAGTGGATAATCTCCCACTTTGAGCCTGCATACAGGCCAAAAGTGGGAGATTATCCACTCTCATTCCGGGTAGCCATTGGGGACGTTCTTAAACGACTAGTCAAACAACAACGTTCACAACGACTACTCATTTAAGTCTGTCCCCAATGACTGCCCAATGGCTGGGAAGGCGCATCCCACACCGACGCATTGCCTTCGGGCCCTCTCCCCAGGCTCTCCATAGCTCAGCTGGACTCCCCGCAACCTGTTCCGAGTTGGCGGAACGAGCGCGACGTGGAGTGTCATTCTTTACCGCGTTAGACTAGACGCAGGGAAAGGAGGAGGACATGGATGCTCGCGTCAAGCAGCTTGTAAATATGATCGAGGACGCTCAGCCTGTCGCTGTCGCGGTACTTGCCAAGCGTCTCGAGGTAAGCGAGCGCGCCGTGAGAAACTATATCCATCGCGCAAACGACAGCCTTGCAGGGGTTGCACGCATCGTTGGCAGCAAGGGGCAGTATCGTATCGATGTTGCACGTGCAGATGAGCTTGCTCGCTTGCTAGACGGTGCGGCTCTGGCCCATCCGGGCATTCCTGATACGCGCGATGGCCGTGTGTCCTTCCTTCTTAACGACCTCCTCATGCGGTCCCAGTGGGTGACGATTGAGGAGTATGCGGATTTACTCTACGTTTCGGCGCGGACTCTGTCCAATGACATGCGTCTGGTAGAGCAGAAACTCGCCCAATTTGACTTAACGCTCGAAAAGCGCCCACGCTACGGAATCCGCGTTGCGGGCGGGGAGTCACAACGGCGCCTGTGCCTGGCCTCGCTGGTGAGGCCCGTGTTGCCCGACACCGACGATGCAAAGCTCGCCGAGCGCCTGCGGGCCATCGCCGCATGTGTGGACGATGCCCTGACGGCCTCGCCCGTCACGGTGAGCTCGCTGGCATCCCGCAATCTCATCATGCATCTTTACATTGCTCTTGGCCGCATCGAGCAGGGCTGCTATGTCCCAGCTGCAGAATCGGACGTTCAAAAACTGGAGGGAACGCGCGAATACGCCGCGGCTTTCCAGATTGCCGCAAACATCAAGGATGCCCTGGGCGTGAGCATGCCCCGAGAAGAGGTTGCCTTTATCGCAATCCATTTGCTCGGTAGGGGCACGGGCGTGCCCGAGAAGGGCTCTGCCGTTATCTCGGACGAGATGTGGGAGATTGCTTCCGAGATGGTACGTGCGGTCAACGATGAGTTTAGGTTTGACTTTAGCGGCGATCTTGAACTTCGCATGAACCTTGCTCGGCATATCGGGCCTCTGGGCTATCGCCTTGAATATCACATGCATATGGATAACCCCATGCTGCCCGATATCAAGACGAGGTTTCCGTTGGCCTATTCGATGGCAGCTGGCACCTCGCAGGTGCTCGAGCGTCATTTTGGCAGCCAGCCCTCTGATGAAGAGCTCGGCTACATCGCCATGGCATTTGCCCTGGCCCTCGAGCAGCAAGCCGACCAGCCGCGTCGCAAGCGCATCCTGATCGTGTGCGCCTCGGGAGCGGGAAGCGCCCGTATGCTCGAGCACCAGTACCGCAAGCAGTTTGGCATGTATATCGATTCGATTGAGACATGCGATGTCGCCCGCGTGGGAACGTTCGATTTTTCGCACATCGACTACGTGTTCACAACGGTGCCGCTCAACGTCAAGTTGCCCGTGCCCGTCCGCGAGGCCGATTTCTTCTTGGAGACGAGCGATGTCAACGCTATCCGCAAGGTGCTGAGCGACGACACTGCGCAATCGGACTCCGTGAGCTCTTTCTTTAGCCGTGCCCTGTTCTTCAACCGCGTTGAGGCGTCGTCGAAGCAGGCCGTTCTCCGATATCTCTCCGAGCGCGCCGTCGAGAGCGGCCGTGTCGATGCCCAGTTTGCCCAAGAGGTCGCCGAGCGCGAGAGCGCGAGTGCCACCTCGTTTGGCAATGGGGTAGCCATGCCCCATGGGATGCATCCCTTGAGCGCCGAGGCCTTTGTTACCGTGGGCCTGCTCGAACATCCCATTCTTTGGGACGAATACGGCCATGAGGTCGATATCGTCTTTATGGTGTCGTTTGCCCGGTCGGGCGGCGATGAGGCGCGGATCTTGAGCTCACTGCTCGCCGAGATCTTTATGGACCGCCAGGGGGTCGAGCGCCTACGCGAGCGCCGGTCCTGGCATGAGCTGATGGCGCTTGTGCAAGCGCATACGGCTTAAGACTTCTTTTGTCGATGACCCTGTCAGTCTACCTGCAATAAACCTCGAGGATTGCGGGCGGGAGATAGGCGTTTCGAATATTCAAGTACAAACCAAACATCACGGGAGAGGAGACCGTTATGGACGATCAGGGAACCGAGATGGTTTCGTTTCAGCTGGTCGCTGCAGCGGGAGAGGCACGCAGCCTTGCCTTCGAAGCCCTTGAAAAGGCAAAAGCGGGGGATTTTGACGCCGCCGCCAAACTCATGAAGCAGTCAAAGGATGCGGGAATCAAGGCTCACCACATCCAAACGCAGCTGCTTTCGACTGAGGCAGCGGGCGAGCATCTGTCGGTGGATGTGTTGCTGGTCCATGCTCAGGACCACCTCATGTGCTCCATGCTTGCTCAGGAGCTCGTGCAGGAGCTGATCTGCCTATATGAGCGCACTGCAACCAAGAACGCCTAGCGGCGTGCGGTGACTATCCAACCAATCAATGCGAAGGGAATCCCTTATGAAGATCCTTCTTGTTTGCGCAGCTGGTCTGTCTACAAGCATTCTGATGAAGAAACTCGAGAAATATGCGGAGCAAAACGGCATCGAGCTCGATATCGATGCGGTGGGTATCGGCGAGTATCAGGAGACGTGCGCCAATTATGACGTGCTGCTCTTGGGGCCGCAGGTGTCCTACCAGCTCAACACCGTCAAGCAGGGGAGCGGTAAGCCGACCGCGGTCATCCCCGCACAGGACTACGGCATGGGCAACGCCGCCAACGTGCTGGCACTCGCCCAGTCGCTGTTGGGTTAGGAGGCAACCATGGAAAAGTTCATGACCCTGCTTCAGGAAAAACTGACCCCTATCGCCAATTTCTGCGGCACCGAGCGCCACTTTGCCTCCATGCAAAAGGGCTTTATGAGCGCGATCAGCTTCATCTTGGTATCTGCCGTCTTTATGATCCTCGCCAACCCGCCGGTCACGGCCGACCTGGTGGCGCAGGGCGGGTTCTGGTCCGTCTTTGGCCCTTGGCTCGATTTTGCGACGGCCAATAAGCTCACGCTGCTCATCCCCTTCAATATGACGATGGGCATACTGTCGGTGATCGTGACGTTCGCAATCGCCTATAACCTGGCGGGCACCTACAAGATGCCCAAGCTTAACGCCGGCATGACCTCGCTGGTGATGTTCCTGATCGCCGCGGCGCCGTCGTCCTACTACCAGCTTGCTGACGAGTCCGTGCTCCAGGCGGTCCCCTGCACCTATCTGGGTGCGCAGGGCCTGTTTACCGCCATCATCGTTGCCTTGGTCTCCGTCGAGGTCACGCGCTTCTGCCAGACCAAGGGCATCACCATCAAGATGCCCGATGGCGTGCCGCCGTTTTTGTCCGAAACCTTTGGCGCCATCGTACCTATGCTCGCCAACATCCTCATCTTCTTTGGCGGCAACCTGCTGATCCAGATGATCGATCCCACGCTGTCCATCCCCTCGGTTATCGAGAAGCTGCTCGCTGCCCCGCTTTCCGTCGCAGTTGACTCTGTGCCCGGCGCACTGCTTATCTGCTTCATGACGCTGCTGTTTTGGTGCTTTGGCGTCCACGGCAACATGATCGTGATGCCCATCACCGCCCCGGTCACGCTTGCCGCCTTTGCTGCCAACGCCTCGCTCTACGCTGCTGGGCAGCCGCTTGAGTTCCACCCGGTACTCATGTCGATGGTCATCAACCTCATCGGCGGCACGGGCAATACGTTCTCTTTTGTGGCGCTCTGCGCGTTTAAGGCAAAGTCGCAGCAGCTCAAGGCATTTGGCAAGGCATCGATCGTGCCGAGCTTCTTCCGTATCTCCGAGCCCGCGATCTTTGGCGCACCCATCATCTTCAACCCGATCCTCATGATTCCGTTTGTGCTGGGCGGTATGATTTCGGCCCTGCTGTATTGGGGTGCAATCTCACTGGGTCTTGTCTCTAACTTCTACATCTTGGTGAGCGGCACGTTCCCCATCTTCGTTCAGGGCTTTATCCAGTGCCTCGACCCGCGTATCTGGGTATTTACGATCGTTTTGATCGTGGTCATGGCTGTGGTCTGGTACCCGTTCTTTAAGGTGTACGACAACCAGCTCCTGGCACAGGAGCAGGAGAACGCCGCGGCAGCTTCTGCCAAGGATACTGAGTAGCATGGGTTACTTTGACAGAACGTCTGCTGCCGGTATGCCCGAGGGCTTTTTGTGGGGCGGCGCGCTCGCTGCCAACCAGGCCGAAGGGGGCTGGAACGAGGGCGGCCGCGGTATGTCGCACTCCGACCTGATTCCACAGGGTCCCGACCGCTGGGATGTGATGTTTGGCAGGCAAAAGTCCGTGGATGATCCGGACAGGCTGTATCCATGCCGTTGGGGCAACGACTTCTTCCATCATTGGCGCGAGGACGTCGAGCTCTTTGCTGAGATGGGCTTTAAGTGCCTGCGTCTTTCAATTTGTTGGAGCCGTATTTTTCCCACAGGGATGGAGGCCGAGCCCAACGGTGAGGGCTTGGAGTTTTACCGTCAGGTATTCGAGGCGCTGCGCGAGCACGGAATCGAGCCGCTCGTGACGCTGTCGCACTACGACTATCCGTTGGCTCTGGTCGAGCGTTATGGTGGATGGCAAAGCCGAGAGATGATCGAGCGGTATGCGCACTACGTCGAGACCGTCGGACGTGCGTACCAGGGCCTCGTGCGTTATTGGCTCACCTTCAACGAGATCAACAGCGTGGCGCTGTCCTATCTCAACGCGGGCGTCACGCTCGAGGATGAGCGTGACCGTGCAGCCGTGACCGCGGCGTTCTCGCACCATATGTTTATGGCGAGCGCTCGCGCTGTCGAGATCCTGCACAAGATCGATCCCGCAAACAAGGTGGGTTGCATGATCGCTGCCGGTGCGACCTATCCGTACCGTTGTGCGCCCGAGGACGTATGGCTTGCGTATGAGGAGGACCGCGGCCGCTACTTCTACACTGACGTGATGGCTGCGGGCGCCTATCCTACTTGGAAGCTGCGTGCGCTCGAGAAAGAGGGTGTTCACGTGCCCTTTGAGCCGGGCGATACGGAGTATCTGGCCGAGCATACCGTCGACTTCATTTCGTTCTCGTACTATTGCTCGCGCTTGGTGTGCGCCGATGACCAGGTGATCGCTGAGAAGGCGGAGGGCAACGTGTTCCCGACGCTGCGCAATCCGTACCTCAAGGATAAAGAGACTGCCTGGAAATGGCAGATCGATGCGCTGGGTTTGCGCGTGACGCTTGCCGGCTACCACGATCGTTACCATCTTCCGCTCTTTATCGCCGAGAACGGTGTGGGCGGACTCGATGCGCTGGAAGACGGCAAAGTCCACGATGCGTATCATATTGATTACCTGCGCAGGCATATTCTTGCGCTACGCGATGCAGTTGTCGAGGACGGTGTTGACCTGATGGGATACACGCCGTGGGGCTGTATCGATCTGGTATCGGCCTCGACGGGGCAGATGAAGAAGCGCTATGGCTTTGTTTATGTCGATGCCGATGATGCGGGCAAAGGCACGTTCGATCGCTACCGAAAGGACAGCTTCTGCTGGTATCAAAAGGTCATTGCATCAAATGGCGAGGACTTGAGTTAACCCTTGCAAGTCTGCTGCCCCCCGCGGCCCGTTTCGGCCGCGGGGGCTTTTGCTATTTACCTAGTCCCCGATGAGACCCTCATTCTGTGGGCAGTCGTTGGGGACAGACTTAAACGACTACTCATTTAAGTCTGTCCCCAATGACTGCGGAAATCCGGCACTTGGGGACATTCCTTTTCCGCCGGCAGCTTGGGATAGTCCTTAAAGCCCGCATCGATCAACTGCGGAAAGCGCATCCCAGAATGAGCTTCCAACATGGGACGCGGTTTCCCTTGAGGCCCTCAAACGGAAAATGCATCCCGGAAATATGCCGAAAAGTGGCTCTCAGTTTCCCAAGCAGGCCGCTAACGGAAAGCGCATCCCGCTATCGAACTTCAAAGCGGGATGCGCCTTCCGTGCCGGCAGTTCCGGGCAGTCTGGGGCCACCCATTTAAGTCTGTCCCCAATGAGTGCCCAATGACTAGTAGTAGGCCCACATGGCTTCGATTTCGTTGAGGACTTCTACGACGCCCCAGCGGCGAGCGCTGCGGCTTTGCGAGTTGGGGTCGTAGACTCCCACCTGATCGGCATCGTCGATGCCCCAGAGCACGATATAGTGTCCAACGCTGGTAAAGGTGCCGGGGCGAACCGATGCGATGATGGGCGCACCCGAGCGCAGCGCCTGGGTGATGGAGCTGCGATCGATATGGAGCTCCGTTGCGTTAAGGCCCAGCTGCCATGCGCCGCGCGTCATAAATGACCATTCGGTGGCGCCGGTGGGGGCATAGTTGCCCGCCTCGGAAAGGGCGCACATATCGACCGGCGTCATATCGGCGTGGCCGGTCTTAAAGATATAGACCATGGTGAGGCAAGTGGGACCGCAAGCGTTTTCGCGAATAGTGCCACCGGCATAGGGCAGCTCCGACCATGCGGGGTCAATTTGGTAGATGTGGGGCATGGTGCCGGCACTCCACTGCGAGCGCGGGGTCGAAAAAGCAAATGAGTAGCCGGGTGCGACGGGAGCTTTAAGCAGCTTGTCCTCGGCAGTGGGCTCAAGACCGGCTGATCCGTGGGAGATACAGGATCCCAAAAACACAAAGACGAGGCAGGCGGCAATGGAGCAAAGCGCAAGGCGTAGGCGGCGGGCCGGAAGCACGTGGCTTGTGGTATGCGACGCGGGGTGAGGGGCGGAATTGCCGCGATCGCGTTGAGGTCGCGAAAAGGAGCGCTTAACGTAGTAGTCGGTCTTACGGCGATCGTAGCGGCGTGGCTGCGATGTGTCGGTCTGGCGTTGGCGTGTGCTCGTACTCATGCGGTCTGACTGCTGCACGGTACGGCTTTGTTGCCGCGAAGAAGCCCCGAGCTGCTCTTGGGGGCGCTGCGGGCTGTCGTTGTCGGAGGTGCTTCTGGGCGTTGGCGTGGTGCGGCCGGCAAGGCGCACGCTTTGTGGCCGTTGGTCGCCGTCATTGTATCCGTATGCCATTCGAATCACCTTGCCTCATGTGTAACTTGTCTATCCTACATAAAAAGATGCACGACACATGGGCATGTGCGCCAAAAGCCTGACAAATGGTATGAACGTTGCCGCGCCGCGCGCCAAGCGTCACGGCAACAGGTCTTCAAAAGCAGACAAGATGAAAGCGTCCAAGACGAATGACGTCTTCCGCCGTTCGTCCCAAAAACGGCGCCGCTCGTTTTGCAGTTCTGCCTTCGGTCGAGCCACAAGCGGCGCTGCTGTGCCAAGGCCGTATTGTAAAGCCACGAAATAAAAGCGCGCGGCAAAACAGACCGCGCAAAGGGTGACGTCAAAGAGGCGTCAATAAGGAAAGGAGGGGAACAATGGCGGACAAGAACGCAGAAGTTGCAGTCGAAGGTAACGGTGGCATGAAGAAAACGCTTTCGCTCTGGAACTTCTTCACCATCGGTTTCGGTGCCATCATCGGAACTGGCTGGGTTCTGCAGGTCGGCGACTGGATGGTCGTGGGCGGCGGTCCCGTTCCCGCTATGATCGCATTCCTCTTGGGTGCAATCTTCCTCGTGCCCGTCGGAGCTGTTTTCGGTGAGCTCACGGCTGCTATCCCCATCTCGGGCGGCATCGTCGAGTATGTCGATCGTAGCTTTGGCCGTACGATGAGCTACATCACCGGCTGGCTCCTGGCCCTGGGCAACGGCATCCTGTGCCCGTGGGAGGCCATCGCCATCTCGACCCTCGTGTCCGAGATGTTCGGCAGCCTGCCCGGCCTTGAGTGGCTGCGCGCCGTCAAGCTCTACACCATCCTGGGCGCCGACGTTTACCTGTTCCCGACGCTAATCGCGCTCGGCTTTGCAACCTACGTCATCTTCCTCAACTTCCGCGGTGCCAGCTCGGCCGCCAAGCTGCAGGCCTTCCTGACCAAGGCCCTGCTCTGCGGCATGCTGCTCGCCATGGGCGTCTCGCTGTTCACCGGCTCGCCGGACAACGCCATGCCCGTGTTCTCCCAGGTCACCGGTGCTGGCGGCGGCAAGCCCGCTACCGAGGGCACCAGCCTGTTCGCAGGCATCGTTTCGGTCCTGGTTCTGACCCCGTTCTTCTACGCCGGCTTCGACACCATTCCTCAGCAGGCTGAGGAAGCAGCCGAGGGCCTCAACTGGAACAAGTTCGGTAAGATCATCTCCTTGGCTCTGCTGGCCGCCGGCGGCTTCTACATGGTCTGCATCTACTCGTTCGGCACCATCCTCGACTGGCATGAGTTTGTTAAGAGCCCGGTTCCCGCGCTTGCCTGCCTCAAGGGCATCAACATGCTCCTGTACCTGGCCATGCTCGTCATCGCCACGCTTGGACCCATGGGCCCGATGAACTCCTTCTACGGCGCCACGAGCCGCATCATGCTCGCCATGGGCCGCAAGGGTCAGCTGCCCGAGAAGTTCGCCGAGGTCGATCCCAAGTCCGGCGCTCCCAAGCTCGCCTGCGTCGTTCTGGGCGTCATCACCGTCGTCGGTCCGTTCCTGGGCAAGAACATGCTCATCCCTCTGACCAACGTGTCGGCCCTCGCCTTCATCTTCTCCTGCGGCATGGTCGCCCTCGCTTGCCTGCGTATGCGCTTCACCGAGCCCGACCTGCCTCGTCCCTACGAGGTGCCCGGCGGCAAGTTTGGCATCAGCCTCGCTATCGTTGCCTGCGGCACCATCATTGGCCTGCTCGTGATCCCGTTCTCTCCCGCCTCCCTCAACATGGTGGAGTGGAGCATCGTGATCGGCTGGCTGGCTGTTGGCCTGGGCCTCATGGCCTTCACCAATTCCCGCAAAAAATAACGCCTAGCCGGGGCGGATCGGGTGCGCGGGGCCCTCTCTCCCGCACACCGAACCCGGCACCACTTGGGTAGTTTTGTGAGGCCTTAACCCAACGCGGCCTCGCCCACTATATGGATCCATAAGGAGGAACCATGTCCACTAAGTATGCAATCGTTGGCGGCAAGCTCATCGACGGTACCGGTGCCGAGCCGGTCGAGAACTCCCTCGTTCTCGTCGACGACAATGGCAAGATCGAGTACGCCGGTGTCATGCAGGACCTTCCCGAGGGCGTTGAGGTTATCGACGCCGCCGGCAAGACCGTCCTTCCCGGCCTGATCGACACCCACCTGCACTTCTCGGGCAACCTGACCGACGATGACACCGACTGGGTCATGCAGCCGCTCCTCGAGAAGCAGGCCGTCGCCGTCAAGCAGGCCTACGACTGCCTCACCCACGGCCTCACCACCGTCTGCGAGATCGGCCGCTTTGGTATCCAGATTCGCGACTGCATCGACAAGGGCGTCTTCAAGGGCCCGCGCGTTCTGGCCACTGGTCTTGGCTTCTGCCGCGTTGCCGGCCACGGTGACTCCCACCACTGCAGCCAGGAGCTCAACAAGGAATCGCACCCCTGGGGCGATCAGGTCGACGGTCCTTGGGATCTGCGCAAGGCCGTCCGTCGTCGCCTGCGCGAGAACCCCGATGCCATCAAGATCTGGGCTACCGGTGGCGGCATCTGGCGCTGGGACTCCGGTCGCGACCAGCACTACTGCTCCGAGGAGATCCGGGCCGTGGTCGAAGAGGCAAAGATGGTCGGCATCCCCGTGTGGAGTCACTGCTACAACAACCACGCCGCTGCCTACGATTCCGTTCGCTTTGGCTGCGAGCAACTGATCCACGGCTTCGATATCGATGAGCGCACCATGGACCTCATGGCCGAGCAGGGCACCTTCTTCACCCCGACGATCGCCTTCCTGCCCACCTGGTACGCCACCTATCCGCCCGTCTACGTCCCCGAGCTGCACGACAAGTACGAGGGCACCCTGGTCGAGAAGGAGCTGCAGCGCAACTACGACTGCCTGCGTGAGGCCAAGAAGCGCGGCGTCGTCATGACGATCGGCTCCGACTCCTTCTCCTTCGTCACCCCGTACGGCACCTGCTCCATCGAGGAGATGTACGAGTTCGTCGACAAGATCGGTTTCACCCCGGTCGAGACCATCACCTGCGCCACCCTCAACGGTGCCAAGATGTGTCACATCGAGGACGAGACCGGTTCCATCGAGGCCGGCAAGTGCGCCGACCTGCTGGTCGTCAACGGTGACGTCGCCGCCGACATCCACGTGCTCAACACCGACAACATGGACGTCATCATGAAGGATGGCTGGATCGTCGAGGCTGGCACTTTTGGTGAGGCTAACAAATACAGCGCCTAAGATACCGTTTGTCGATGGCTTGATGTAAAACACAGTTTTTGATTGCATAATGCAATGGAGAGGGTCGCTTGCGGCCCTCTTTATTGCTATGGGTGCTAAGGACAAGAGGGGATGACGGTGGATTTAAACAGGCTGATTCTGGGCAAGAGCTACAACTCTACCAAGGTCTTTCGTACGGCCCAGCATGTGGTTCAGGCCATCCTGCTCGGTATTGTCGTTCCGGCGCTTATCCTGCTGCTTATCTGGGATTTAACCGATAATCCCAATCCCGTTCCGGGCGTTGTCGTTATTGCCGGTCTGGTCATGCTGTGCTTCTTTTTCTCGTATGTCTTTGTGGTCCCCGACGACCTCACATCGAGCGCAACCGACCGTACGCTCGCCATCGCATCAAAAATATTCGCCTACACGTCGCGCGGCCTTACGCCCGAAGCGGCCCTGGGCGCCTCTAAAATTATCCTGTCCGAGACCATCGCCTCTGCCATCTGCTTTACCGATGGCAAACAGGTGTTGGCAAGCTGGGGCGAGGACTCGGCAAAGTGCCCCGCGGGCACCCCGGTGGTGCTGCGGACCACGCTCAATGTGATCAACAGCGGTGAGCAAAGCGTTTTCTCGCGCGATGCCTCGACCGAGACAGGTGGCTACTTTCCGCGCCTGCGCGCCGGTATTGTCGCGCCGCTTACCGTGCGCGGGCATTGCGTGGGTACGCTCGAGCTGTACTATCCCCGCCTGAGCAGCATCGATATGCGCCAGACGGCGTTGGCCTCGGGTTTTGCCGATCTCATCTCCACGCAGCTCGCCAGCTTTGAGCTCGAGCGCCAGGACGAGCTCACAGCCCGCGTGGAGCTGCGCGCCTTGCAGTCGCAGGTCGACCCGCATTTTCTATTCAATACCATTAGCACGATTGTGTCGCTCGTTCGAACCGAGCCCGACAAGGCACGATCGCTGCTGATCGACTTCTCCAACTACTATCGTCAGACGCTTTCTGACTCCGATACACTCACCACGCTCGAGCACGAGGTGGAACAGGGCACCCGTTATATCAATCTTATGCAGGCCCGGTATGGTGATGGCCGTCTGCGCGTTTCGGTCGACATCGACTTTGAGGTGCGCGACAGCCCGGTGCCGCCGTTTATCTTGCAGCCGCTGCTCGAAAACTGCATCAAGCATGCGCAGCGCGAGACCGAGCCGCTTTCTATTCGTGTTAGGGCTTTTGAGACCGATGACGGCTTGGAGATCATCGTCGAAGATGACGGCATCGGTATGAGCGAAGAAGTCTGCGCGCATCTGTTTGAGCAGCATCGCCGAGAGGAGCCCGAGAGCATTACCGCCGACGGATCCATCAAGCGAGGTTGCGGCCTGGCGCTCTTCAACGTGCTTCAGCGCATCCATTTCTTTTACGGAGAAGATTCCGGCATGCGCGTGAAGTCCCAGGAAGGCGTGGGAACACAGGTCATCGTTGAATTGAACGGCGAGCCGCATGAACCGGCGCCGTTGACGGTGTAGCACGCGGTTGGATTGAGAAAAAAGAGGGGAAGCACATATGTCCGAAGGCTGGAACATCTTGGTGGTTGATGACGAGCCTCCAATTAGGGCTGAGCTACGCTATCTGTTGGAAAAGGATGCACGTGTGGGACAGATTGCCGAGGCGGGCAATGTCACCGAGGCCGTGGAGTCGATTCTGTCGAACAAGCCCGACGTGCTGTTTTTGGATATCACGATGCCCGGCCGCTCGGGAATCGAGCTTGCCGAGACGCTGCAGAACCTAAAAACGCCGCCGGTCGTGGTGTTTGTGACGGCATTTGCCGAGTATGCGGCCGATGCCTATAACCTTGATGCGGTCGACTATGTCGTCAAGCCGGTCGAGGACGCACGCCTGTCAAAGGCACTCGACAAGATCGAGGCAGCCTTGGGTGCCCGTCGTGTTATCCACGCTCCGCGCCAGCCTTTGCGTCTGACGGTGGACCGCGGGGGCAAAAAGGTGTTCATTCCCGCCGCAGACGTCTGCTACTTTGAGGCGCGCGCCGATTTTTGCAACGCCATCTGCGCCGAGGGAACCTACCTGATCAATGAGTCGATCTCTTCGCTCGAGCGTCGCTTGGGCTCCGAGGGCTTTATTCGCGTTCATCGCAGCTATCTGGTCAATTTGGAAGACGTGCACAATGTTGAGATTGGCTCCACGGGGTTGATGGAGCTCAGGCTCGACCGCGTGAGCTCGACGGTGCCGGTGTCCCGTCGTCGTGCCGCCGAGGTCAAGTCGCACCTGGGGCTTGCGTAAGAGGCTTGCGTGTCGTCGTTTACCATCGCAGGTTTGGTATGGGCGCGCGGTGGGCATAATGGGTGGCATCGAATGAAATCGAAAGGATCATTATGCCCGCGCTTATCACCCATCATCTGTTTGGCGAGGAAAGCATCGACCGTCTTCCGCAGGGCGTCATCACGTCCGATGAAGAGCGCATTGCCTTTATCTTGGGCAACCAAGGCCCCGACCCGTTTTTCTTTCACATTCTGACACCGCGTGTTTCCGACTGCACGCTGCTGGCGCAGGTCATGCATCGGTCGCGCATGTCTCGCCAGTTCGTGTGCCTGCGCGATGGCGTGTCGCATCTGCTGCCGCGCGACGCCAGCTTGGGTCGTGCCTTTGCGCTGGGCCTGCTGTCTCATTACGTGCTCGACCGCAACGCTCACCCCTTTGTCTATGAGCAACAGTTTGGCATCGTGGAGTCCGATTCAGAGCTTGAGGATTCGAGCAGTCAGGTCCATGCCGTGATCGAGAGCGACCTGGATGTACTGATGCTGCAGCTTAAACGCGATGGCGCTACGGTTGACGATTACCCGCCGGCGGGCGAGATCGTCACCACCGATCGCATCAATCGCGTGGCCGGCGTGCTGATGAGCTATGTTGCCGGACGCGTGTACGGCATTGACATTCCGGCGGGGGAGTACGGTGCTGCCGTTGCCAATATGCAGCGACTTTACCGCGCGATTGAGCCGGCCGGCTCCGTAAAGACGCGCGCGATCTCGCTGGTTGAGGGCTTGGTGCACGACTACTCGCTGCTCGACGGCCTTGCCCATCGCGTGACGACGGAGCTGCCCGAGCGCACCGGTAACCTGGGCCATCTGACATGGAAGAATCCCTTTACCGACGAGGTCTCGACCGAGAACTTCCCCGAGGTCTTTGACCGCGCGCTGCTCGATTACGAGTGCACGGTTGCCCGCTTTATCGAGACCGGCGATATGGAAGCCGTGACCAACCATGTCAATTACAGCGGTCGCGTGCTCGGCGCCGACGAGGAGTTCGACCGCGAGGAGTAGGGCCCATGCGTGCCCCTTTGCCGAATCCTTACCGGCGCTTCTGGACAATTGGGGTACGATGAACTAACTGCATATCGGGCGAATACGAAGGGTCCCTGTCCATGAAATACACCAAGCTCGAGCGTAACTGGGTCATGTACGATGTGGGAAACTCGGCCCTCGTGCTGCTCAATACCTCGGTGGTGCCCATCTACTTTAACGCCATCAATACCGGTGCTTCCTCGGCAGACCTGGTGGTCGCTTGGGGCAACGCTCAGACGATTGCCTCGCTGGTCATTGCCATGCTCATGCCCATTCTGGGCGCGCTCGCCGATTACGCCGGCAACAAGATCAAGTTCTTCTTGGGCTTCTTCCTCACGGGCCTGGTTCTTTGCCTGGCGCAGGCTATCCCAATGTCCGCCATGGCATTTTTGACCGTGTACGTGCTGTGCACCATCGGCCTTAACTCTTCTATGACGTTCTACGACGCCATGCTGCCTGACATTACCACCGACGAGCGCATGGACGCCGTGTCCAGCTCGGGTTATGCCTGGGGCTACATCGGTTCCACCGTGCCGTTCATCATCTGCTTGGCGCTTATCATGGGTGGCCCCGCTCTTGGCGTCCCCACCATGCTGGCAACGCGTCTGTCGTTTATCATCACTGGTGCCTGGTGGCTCATCTTTACCCTGCCGCTCATTCGCACCTATAAGCAAAAGTACGGTCGCGAGCGCGGTCCCGAGGACACCATCGGCCACATCGTGGGCGGTGTGTTCTCCGAGGTCGGACACACCATGCGCGAGATCGCCCACAACAAGACCGTGCTGGTCTACATGATCGCGTTCTTCTTCTATATCGACGGTGTGCACACAGTCATTTCCATGGCCACCAGTTACGGATCGGCCTTGGGCATCGATTCGACGCAGCTGGTCCTGGCGCTGCTCGTCACGCAGTTTGTTGCTTTTCCGTCCGCCATCATCTATGGCAAGCTCGCCGGACGCGTGGGCACGCTCAACATGATCCTGGTGGCGGTCGCCGCCTACATGGGCATTGTGCTGTTCGCCGCGTTCTTCCTAAAGACCGCCTTTGAGTTTTGGGTGCTTGCCATTTTGGTCGGCCTGTTCCAGGGCGGCGTGCAGGCGCTCAGCCGTAGCTACTTTGGCCGCATTATCCCCAAGGAAAAGTCCAACGAGTACTACGGCTTCTTTGACATCTTTGGTCGTTATGCAAGCGTTATGGGCACCTTCCTGGTGTCGGTCGTCACCTCGCTGACCGGCAACCCGTCGCTGGGCGTCCTTTCCATTGGTGTGCTGCTGGTCGTTGGCTTTATGCTGCTGGTCCGCTTGTCCCGCATGACTCGGGCGGCAGGGCATGCCGCATAGGAGCGAGCGGCTATTGTGCCTGTCCACGGTACTCTTTTGGGGTTATCCGCAATAAACATTGCGACTTGCGAGCAATGATTTGTCCAAGTGGGTATGATGGAATCAGCTAGGTCGCGGGGCGTCGCCTGTGTTTGGCGGCGTCCCGTTTTTGTGTTACAGGGAGGGTAAGGCATGAACGCCACGGTCGTGATTCCAACGTATTGGGCGGGCGATGACGCTTGCGCAAACGCCCCTGGCACCTATGACCATTCGACGCGACTCAACGCCGACAATCCCGAACTCGACCGCTGCCTGGCCTCGCTTGAGCAGGTGTGCGACATCCCGCGCATCATCCTTTTGGTGGTCTGTCCTGTTTCTGCCACAGCCGATGTGTCGCTGCGCGTGCACGAGATTGTCGACGCGCATCCCACGCTCAAGGTCACCGTTGTCACCAACACCCAGGCCTCGCGCATCGCAGACCGGGTTGCTCAGATCGCGCCCAAGGGTTCGGGCGAGTGCGTGAGCCTGCGAGGCTACGGTGCCATCCGCAACATGGGGCTAGCCTGTGCCGCTGTGCTGGGGCATGACGCGGTTATCTTTTTGGATGACGATGAGACTGTCATCGACGCCGACTTTATGAAGCGCGCGACCTATGCGTTGGGGCAGCAGACGCGTCAGGGCTTGCCGATCTTGGTCAAGAGCGGCTATTTCTACGATCGCGACGGCTCGCCGCTGGCTCCCACGGACAAGGCGGGCATCTGCCATCGTTGGTGGACCAAGCGCATCGAGTTCAACCGTTGGATGAAAAAGGCGCTCTCGGGCACCCGCATCTCGCGCTCCAACTACGTGTGCGGCGGCCTGATGGCCCTGCACGCCCGCGCCTTTACGCGTGTGGCCTTTGACCCGTTTATCACCCGCGGCGAGGACTTGGATTACCTCTTTAACATGCGTATGTTTGGCTACGACGTGTGGTTTGATAACGAGTGGACCGTGCGCCATCTGCCTCCGGAGTCCGAAAAGCGCTCACCGCGCTTTATGCAGGATGTATACCGTTGGTACTACGAACGGGCCAAGTTGACGTTCGCCGCGCATCAAAAGGAGCTCATTCCCGTTACGGCGGCATCACTCATGCCCTACCCGGGCCCGTGGATTTCGCGCGAGCTCGACGACCGCGTGCGCAAGACCGCTATGGTCCGCAGCGTGTTTACCCGCGAGCATGAAGGCTACCTGCGCATCTGGCGCCATGGTATCGACGAGGCAAAGGCCTATGCGCGCCAAAACGCTGCAAGCTACCTGCGTTTCCAGAGCTTTTGGCCCAAGATCATGGACGGGCTTTGGCGTGACGCACAACTGATCAGTATCCTGGAGGGGGCCGAATGATCGACCGCCGCGCCCAGCGCGATAGTTCAATATCAATCTTTCGCATCATTGCCGTTGCCTGCGCCATTTGCGTGCTGGTGTACTTTATTTTTGCCCTGGTGACCGGTATCGAGCCGATCGCCACGGTGATTGCCTGCGCGCTGCTGTGCATCTTTCTGTGCATCTTTATCTTTTTGACGCTCAATCCCGATTCGGTGCGCTCTCAGTACACCGAGGAGACGCTCTCGGTGGCCTCGGCCATGCTCGAGGACATTAAGGGCGGTCTGACGCAGGAGTCGGCGCGTTTGGTGTGCCAGCGCATTTTGCCCGAGACGCGCGCCATGACGGTGGCCATCACCGACGAGGACAACGTGCTTGCCTGCGCGGGCGAGTTTGAGGAAAAGCTACTGCCCGATACTCCCATCCACACGCTTGCCACACGCTACGTTATCGAACATGGCATCGTGCAATCGTTCAACCGTATGGTGGATGTCGTGGGCTCGGACGGCTCGCACAACCAAGTCCCCGCCGGCATTATCGTCCCCATCAAGGTGGGCGATCGTACCGTCGGCACGCTCAAGTTCTACTACAAGACCCCGCGCGCCGTCGACCGTACCCAGTACGCGCTTGCCTCGGGCTTTGCCGAGATCTTGTCCACGCAGCTCGCCATCCACGAGCTCGAGGTGCAAAAGGAACTCACAGCGCGCGCCGAGGTGCGTGCGCTGCAGGCGCAGATTAACCCGCACTTCCTGTTCAACACGCTGAACACCATTGCATCGTTTACGCGCACCGACCCGCTGCGGGCCCGCGAACTGCTTCGTGAGTTCTCATCGTTCTATCGTGCTACGCTCGACAACTCGGGATCGCTTATTCCGGTCTCGCGCGAGGTCGCACAGACCAAGCGCTACCTTACCTTTGAGAAGGCCCGCTTTGGCGAGGACCGCGTGCTTGCGACGTTCGATGTGTCCGAGGACGTGGAAGATACGCTGGTGCCGGCGTTCGTGATCCAGCCGATTGTCGAGAACGCCGTGCGTCATGGTATGGGCGATGACGACGCCCTGAGGATCGACGTGACCGTTCACCAAGACGGCGAGGATGCAATCTTGATTGCCGTGGCCGATAATGGCGTGGGCATGGATGAGGGTACCGCCGCCAGGCTGTTTGATGATCGCTCCGCCCGCCCCGATGCCAGTTCCCCGCAAGGCGGCGGCGCCGGCGTGGCCATGCATAATATTTCTGAGCGCATCCATCGCTTTTATGGACCGCACTCTTATACGCGCGTCGAATCGGCGCCGGGCAAGGGCACCAAAGTGCTCCTGCATCTTGATTTGTCAGAGAGCATCTTTGACATTCAAGAGTAAAATAAAAGGCTATGGGCTCAACGCCAAGCGGCAGATGCCCAGCGTAGTTTGTTGACGAAAGGTTTAATCCCTATGCTGCGTGCGATGATTGTGGATGATGAGGCCCCGGCCCGTTCGGAACTTCGCTTCTTGCTCGAGCAGACGGGCAAGATCGGCACGATCACTGAGGCGTCGAGCGTCCGCTCCGCCATTGAGATGTTGATGGAAAGCCGCGTCGATGTCGTATTTCTCGATATCTCGATGCCCGGCGCTTCTGGTTTGCAGCTTGCCGAGGCACTGCATAAGCTTAAGAATCCGCCGGCGATTGTGTTTGTGACCGCGTATAGCGATCATGCCGTCGAGGCGTTCGACGTAGATGCCGTCGATTACCTCATGAAGCCGGTTGAGGAGGCGCGCCTGGATCGCGCGATCGAGAAGGTCATGCAGCACGCCAAGCCCGTCACGGACAGCAAAGCCACCATCGAGCGCATTCCGGTGGAAAAGGGCGGCCGTAAGGTCCTCATTCCCGTGGATGACATTCGCTTCATCATGGCCAAGGACGATTACTCCTGTATCTATACCATCGATGATCGTTTTCTATCGACGACTTCGCTGGCGCAGTTCGAGGCCAAGCTTTGCGACTTTGGCTTCTTTCGCGTTCATCGCCGCTATATCGTCAACTTGGCGTGCGTCACGGATGTCGAGACGGTGCCCTCGGGCGCTATCCAACTGGGCATTACGGGCGTCGACGAACGCGTGCCGGTCTCGCGCCGCCGCGTTGTGCCGCTCAAGAAGGCCCTGAGCCTCTAGCGCACTGGCCCCGCAGCCCTGTAGGCCAATTGTCTGCGGAGCCGTGGGGTTTTATATACGTCGAATCGGTTTTGCAGAAGGGATCCCATGAACAGTGCACGCGCCAAGCGCATCGACATCATCTCGGACACCCACGGCTATCTTTCGCCCGCGCTTCTGGACGAGCTCAAGGGCGCAGATCTGATCATCCATGCCGGAGACCTCACCTCAGAGATGGATTACGAGCATCTATGCACCATCGCCCCCGTGCGAGCGGTCCTAGGAAACAACGACTACTACCGCGACTACGGCCCGGATGTAGACCGTCTGGCCATCTTCACCTACGAAGGCCTCAAATTCGCCGTAGCCCACTACCGCGAAGACCTGCCCGTGGGATCCGTAGACGTAGCCATCAACGGTCACACCCACGTAACCAAAGAAGCGCAAGTAGGCCGCTGCCTGGTCCTCAATCCTGGCAGCGCCAGCTACCCCAGAGGCACCAGAGGCCCCACCATGGCCAGAATGCTCGTAAAAGACGGCAAGATCCTGAGCACCAAATTTATTGACTTGGAGTAACCGCGACAAAAACGGGGGATGCAGATCGCATCTCCCGTTTTTCTTTGAGCCAAAGGCAGAGTCCCAACAAGATCCATCAGATCAATTCCGCCGAGGAGCACGCGGGCTAGCCGCGCAGCGGCGCACGCCCGCAAAACTGGTTGAACATAGTGACGGTAGGGAGGGTCTCCGGGGCCGGCTGGCGCGGATTAAGTTTGTCGCGAGTTCCGCACGCAAAGGAAAGCACTTAATGTGCTTTCCGTCTTGCGCAG